>NZ_JBKFEY010000006.1:0-161290 GCF_046507575.1 Pontitalea aquivivens
GATTGCGTAGCCGGGGCCTTCACGTGGAAACGGACGCGCCCCTAGCGTAAGATGGATATGGTTCGCTAGCATACGAATTTTCGGGGTTCAATCCCTTTATTGTCACACGCAGGGGAAAATGGTATTGCCACCATATCATAAGTCAGCATAACGTTCAGGGATGACTGATATCTGCGGTGCTTTGCCGCTGATCCGAAGGACCCTTCCATGACCGCACCGGCCTGGATAGCCAAAGTTGCCGCGCCATGACCCTGATCATGCACAGCGCCGAAGATGCCCCGCCCGGTGGCTTTGAGCCAGTGGTGAACCGCACTGAGGGAGAAAATTTCGCAGGTCCCTACTATCTGCGGCAATCCGGATCCGATGTATCGATGGGGTTTCGGGTGCATCCACGGCATCTGAACCGGACAGGCGTTTGCCACGGCGGGTTTATCGCAACTTTTGCTGATTTGCAGGGTTATGCGATCAAGCGCGGGGTTGGCATTGCGGGCATTTCGCCCACTATCAACCTTTCGGTGGATTTCGTTCGACCCGTACCTAACGGATCGTGGGTGGAATCGACACCACAGGTGGTGCAGCGCACCAACAAGATGCTGTTCTTTCAAACGCTGATCACCGCCGATGGCCTGGTGGCGGCACGCGCCAGCGGCATCTTCAAGCTAAATCTGAACCAACCCGTGCCGGGAGATCCGACATGAACGAACCGCGTTCGATTCCCACCGACGATCAGGTCCGCCAGCGGCTGGAGGCTTTCCTGAGCCGGCAGACCGGCACCCCCGTTTCCGTGACGACGCTGAAGCGCTTTCCAGTGGGCTTTTCCTGGATCACCTACGGCTTTACCGCCACCCTGCCCGACGGCACGCACGAGATGATCCTGCGGCTGGGGCCGGATACCGGCCTGTTCTCCCCCTACGAGGCGCGGCCGCAATATCTGGTGCAGAAAGTCCTGTCGCAATCCGACATCAAGGTTCCCGACGCCTACTGGTTCAGCGATGACCCTGCGGTCATGGGCCTGCCGTTCTACATCAGCGAAATGGCCCGGGGCGAGGCACCGATTCCGTTTGTGTCGAACGGGGCGGAGTTTGAGGAAAGCTATCGCATCGGGCTGGGCAACGAATTCGTCGACCAACTGGCCGGGATCCACAATTTCGACTGGAAGGCCAGCCCGCTTGCGGAATGGGAAGCGGGCGAAACGGTGGAAAACGTCGCCGCGCGCGAGGTCGAGCGCTGGGAAAAGCTGCATGACCGCTGGGCGATGCGGCCCTATCCCATGGTCTATCGCACGCTGACGTGGCTGCGCGCGAACCTGCCCGTCGCACCGCGCGTCGCGATCATCCACGGCGATTACCGGATTGGCAATTTCCTGGAACAGGGCGGGCGGATCACCGCGATCCTCGACTGGGAACTGGCGCATCTGGGCGACCCGCACGAGGATATCGGCTGGGCCTTCCTGCCGCAGTACATGGCCGGAACCGGGCTGGTATGCCGTCTGATCTCGCGCGAGGACTTCATCGCCCGCTATGCGGAAAAGACGGGGATTCAGCTCGATCCCGCGACGCTGAAATTCTACATCGTGTTGAACCTGTTCAAGATCGCGATGACGCAACTGGCCGGGGTCCGCTGTTTCGAGGCGGGCGATTTCGACGACATGCGGATGCCCGCGATGGGAACCCAGATCTTTGCCGCGTTCCGGCAGATCCAGAAAGCGATCGAGGAGGACGCATGAACAATTCGCTGGACCGCCTTCTGGACGGCATGTGCGCCACGCTGCGCAGCCAGATCATCCCGAAGCTCGACGATGAATTCGCGCGCGGGCAGGCCTTTGGCCTGATCTACATGATGAACTCGATCAAGCTGCGGGCGGAATGGGCGGTGGGCTTCCTGTCCGACCAGCTGCGGATCCAGGCCGAGGCGCTGGGGAAACTGCGCGCCGCTCTGGCCGGGCGTGGCCCTGCCCTGCCCGATGGTGCGCTGCCGCAGGCGCTGACCGGCGCGGCCGAGTTGCAGGCGCTGCGCGACGCCAATGACCGCGCGATCTGCGATCTGATCGTCTGGCTTGCCGGGGCCGACCTGCCCGACCAAGCCGCGATCGAGGCGATATTGGACGATTACATGGCCGCGCAGGCACGACACGAGCTGAAAACCTCGGCCAAGCCGATGTTCGCGGAAATGTCGCGCGGCACCGAGGACGCATAGGGAGGATACCATGATCACACCGCAGGACGATTTCATCGGGCACCAGCTACCCACCACCTTCGATCACGTTGTTAGCAGCGATCCCGCCTGGATGGAACGCTACTGGTACACCGCCCATCCGGTCCCGGGCGGCGAGGCTGTGATCGACATCGGTCTGGGCTATTACCCCAACAAGAACGTCATGGATGCTTTTGCCGGGATCATGATCGAGGGCAAGCAGTACAACTTCCGCGTCTCGCGCCACTTGCGGCCGAACGCGCTTGACACCACCGTCGGCCCCCTGTCGATCCGCATCATCGAGGGGCTGAAGCGCCACCGCATGGTGCTGGAAAAGAACGACAGCGGCATCGCCTTTGACCTGGAATTCATCGCCACGATGAACCCGCATGAGGAGGAGGAACACTTCCGCCGCCGCAAGGGCCGTGTCACCGAACACATGGCGCGGATGGAGCAGCTGGGCCGCTTCAAGGGCTGGTTCGAATATGACGGCAAGCGCATCGAGATCAACCCCGACACCTGGTATGCGCAGCGCGACCATTCCTGGGGCATCCGGGCCGAAATGCGGACCGACCCCACCAGCCTGCCGATGACCTTCTACCCGCCGTTTTTCTATGCCTGGACTACGATCCAGTTTCAGAACCGCGGCTTGCATATCTTTTTCAAGGAACGCGCGCCGGGCGACGTGATCTATATCTCGGGCGAGGATGTCCTGCCGCTGGGCCAGCGCGCCAAGCCCGGCGCCGACCTGATCGCCGTTGTGCATGACGTGCAATGGGCCGATGACCCGCTGGGCCAGACCGTGACCTCGGCCACCTACCAGATCACGATGGAAGACGGCTCCACCCGCGAGATCAAGATCGAGACCCTGCCGGGCCGGTATTGGTTGAAGGGCGGCATGTATGGAGGCATCAACGGCTGGTTCCACGGCGACGACAAGGGCAAGCTGTACATGGAACACGATGTCTGGGACCTGTCCGACCCCAAGGTCCGCGAACTGGTCCGCACCCTTTCGGACCACGTGATCCGCGTCACCGATCAGGGCGAGGTTGGCTACGGCATCATGGAATACGGCGTCGGCAAGGGCTTTGCCCTGTATCCGCAGGTGCAGGTCCATCCTCCGATCTGATCGGACCACAAAATGATGAAAGGGCCGGGAATTACCCGGCCCTTTTGCTTTGGTCTTGTCGCCGTTCCCCGCGCGCCCGGTCAGCGGCCCTGATTCACCAGGTAATCGCCATACTCCGCCCGCAGGTCGGGCTTGCGGATCTTGTTCGTGCCGGTCAGCGGGAAGCGATCGACAAACACGACCGCATCCGGCACCCACCACTTGGCGACATGCGGGCGCACGGCGTCAAGGATGTCTTCGGCGGTCACGCTGCTGCCCTCTCGGCGCTGCACCAGAAGGATCGGGCGTTCCTGCCATTTCGGATGCTGAACGCCAATCACCGCCGCCAGCACCACATCGGGATGGGCGCAGGCCAGTTTCTCGATATCGGCCGAGGAAATCCACTCGCCCCCCGACTTGATCAGGTCCTTGTCGCGGTCGACAAGGCGCAGGTACCCATCCTCGTCGATGGTCGCGATGTCGCCGGTGATCAACCAGCCGCGTTCGTCCACGGCCGAGCCTTCGGGCTGGTTCAGATAGCTGCGGGTGGCCCACAGGCCCTTGACCCGCAGATGGCCACGCGCCTTGCCGTCATGCGGCAGCACATTGCCTTCGTCATCGAAGATCTCCATCACCATGCCGGGGGTCTGGCGGCCGTCCATGCAACGGTAGGGGATCTGGTCATCCTCGGGGCGGGCGGCGTCGCGCGCGGTGATCGCACCCGAGGATCCGAACATGCATTCGGTCATGCCCCAGGTGTGGCTGGCCTCGATCCCGTAGCCGTCGCGCAGGCGACGCAGCAGCGCCGGCGCCATGCCCGCGCCCGAGGTGATCATGGTTTCCAGCGGGTCGAGCGACAGGCCATTCGCCTCGACCCATTCCAGAAGGTTCGACGCGATTGAGGGGACCAGCGCCATGTTGGTCACGCGTTCCTGCACGATCAGTTCCTGCACCGCGCGCGGCGTCAGGTCGCGGCCCGGCAGGACCAGCTTCTTGCCCATGTAGAAGGCGCCGAAGGGGTAGTTCCATGCGTTGGAGTGGAACATCGGCGCCAGCGGCATCAACACCAGAGGATTGCGGCGTGGCACCGGCAGCCAGCCAAGGTTCGCCAGCGTCATCGTTTGCAGGAAGGTCGAGCGGTGCGAATAGACCACGCCCTTTGGCCGTCCCGTGGTGCCCGAGGTATAGCAGATCGTCGAGGCCGTGCGCTCGTCAAAGCTCGGCCAGTCGAAGGTTTCGGGCTCGGCGGCTAGCCAGGCCTCGTAGCTTTCCAGTGCCAGGCTGCTCTGCGGCATGTCCTCGGGCGCTTCCAGCACGACGTAATGGCGGATGCGGGTGAGGAGGGGCGCGATTTCCTCGACCTGGGGCAACATGTCGGCATCAAAGAACAGTGCCTCGCCCCCGGCGTCGTTGATGATGTAGGTCAGGTGCTCGGTGGTCAGGCGCGGGTTCACGGTATGGATCGCCGTGCCAATGCCTGTGAAGCCGTAAAACAGCTCCATATGCCGGTGCGTGTTCCAGGCAAGCGTCGCGATGCGCGAGCCAAGGCCAAAGCCCCGCCGGGTCAGGGCATTGGCCAGCTGCTTGGTACGCCGGTTCATCTGCTGGAACGTGAGCCGGTGGATGCGCCCCGCCAGGTCGCGCGAGACGACCTCGGTGGTGCGATGTGCGACCGCGCCATGTTCGTTGATCATCGACAGAAGGAGCGGCAGCTCCATCGACAGGCCCTTGAGCGGTTCCACGGTCTTCCTCCCCAAACGACACGGGCCCGGGGTTCCCGGGCCCGGCAAGATCAGGCCTTGCGGCCCTGACGTTCCTTTTCCGCCGAGGCGCGCAGCGCCTCGCGCGCGGCCTCCCAGTCCGCCTTGGACAGGCTGGACATGTCGGCAAAGGTGCTGGGCGCGGCCAGATGGTGGCCGCCGTCGATCGCGATGGTCGCGCCGTTGATGTAGTTGCAGGCGTCCGACATCAGGAAGATGGTCAGCGCGCGCAGTTCGTCCATCTGGCCATAGCGGCGGAGCGGCACCTGATCGCTTTGCGTCGCGCCGACCGAGGTGCCGGGGACTGGGTTCAGCTTTTCCCAAGCGTTTTCGGTGGGGAACGGTCCGGGGGCGATGGCGTTCAGCCGGATCCCCTTGGGGCCCCATTCCACCGCCAGCGACATGGTCATCGCCTGCACCGCCGCCTTGGACATCGCCGAGGGCGTCACAAAGGCCGAACCGGTCCAAACCCAGGTCACCAGGTTCGACAGCACCGTGCCGTTCAGACCCTGATCGATCCAGCGCTTGCCGCAGGCCAGCGTGGCAAAGAACGAGCCGTCCATCACCGTCGAGGTGATCGCCTGATAGCCGCGCGGGCTGAGCGATTCCGTCGGCGCGATGAAGTTCGCGGCGGCGTTGTTCACCAGACCGGTCAGCGGGCCGGATTGCCAGATATCGCCGATCATCGCGTCCATCGCGTCGCCGTCGCGGACGTTGACGATGCGATAGTCGGCGCGCCCGCCGGTCTTGGCGCTGATCTCGGCGCAGGTATCGGCCAGCACGCTTTCGCGCCGCCCGCAAATGAACACATGCGCACCGTGCGAGGCGAAGCCCATGGCCATTTCCTTGCCAAGCCCGGTACCGCCCCCGGTGATCAGGATGCGCTTGCCGGCCAGAATATCACTACGAAACGGGCTCATGCCCTTCCCTCCCTGTCATGGTTCGCCCCGACCTGGCCTCCCGCCGGAGGGGCATGTTGGATAGCCTGCCGCTTAGCGGCCGGTAAATCTGGGCGCGCGCTTTTCGCCAAAGGCGGTGATCCCCTCCCAAGCATCATCGCTTGCGGCGATTTCGGCCAGTGCCTGCGCCTCGTCCTCCAGCTGGGATTCCAGCGTCGAGCTGTTCACCGTGCGCATCGTCTCTTTGATCTTTCCAAAGGCACGGGTCGGGCCGTTGGCCAGCTTCTTCGCCAAAGCCTCGGTTGCGGCCTCAAGTTCCTCGGCATCGTGGACGAAATCCACAAGGCCGGCGGCCTGCGCTTCTTCAGCGGTCAGCGTTTCGGACAACAGCAGGAACCGCTTGGCCCGCGCCACGCCCATCCGCTCGGACAGGGACACGGTCGAGCCGCTGTCCGCGCAGAACCCGATCATCGAGAAAGCGGCCGAGATCTTGATGTTTCGCGCCGTCAGAACCACATCGGCGAAGGCCATGAACGAGACACTGCCGCCCGCGATATTGCCATGCACCGACACGATTACCGGCGCGTTGATGCGACGCAAACGTGCAAGGCCGGAATGCAGGTCCGCGGTCCAATCCTGAACCAGCCGGGAGATGTTTTCCCGCGAGGAAGAAAAGCTGCGGATGTCGCCGCCGACGCTGAAGACCCGCCCCTTGGCGGTGATCAGCACCGCCCGCAGGTCGGGCATCGCGGCAAGTTGCGCGGCCAACACCCGAATGTCGCGGCAGAACGCACCGTCGATCGGATTGCCCCGATCCGGCTGGTTCAGCGTGACACGGGCAAAGCCGTTCTCGATCTTCAGGTCGATGCTGGTGAAGTCGGTCATCTTGCCTTCCCGTCTGATGTGTCGTCCAACTGGTAAGTCAGCATACGATGTTGTGCCACACTTTTACAAGGGGTTTCCGTCTTCCGTCGCTGCGGCAAAGAAATCACCCAAGGTACTGCCCACATGTGACACCCGCTTGCCGATCTTGAAGATCGAGCTTGACCGGAACACCGCCCGTTCGCCCACACGCGCGACTGTCTGACAAAACAAAAGGTTGCGTGTGTGTTGCAACAGCTCACACCGCGCCTCGATCCAATCGCCCAGAACGGCGGGGGACATGAAATCGATGGTCGTGCTGACCGTCGGCGTCAAGGTGTGATGTTCCCCCGCCTCATGCTGAACGGCATAGGCCATGAAATCAGCAAAGACCGACAGCACGCCGCCGTGGCAGGTGTCGTGCGGGTTCAGGTGGCGCGGCGACACCCGCATCCCAAGCACCAGCCGCAGCCCGTCCAATCGTCCATAAACATCCCCGAACAGCAGGTTGAACCCCGGCCCGGTGGGCAAAAGCCTGTAGCCCGGCGGCGGATCAGGGGCGAAATCATCTTGTAAAAGCTCCAGCGTGTCTTTCATGGCATCCTCCAGTTACAGCCACATGCTAGCCGTACGCTAGCGAATAAAACAAGGACATTTACCCGGCGACGATTTTGTGCATGGCTGCGGGTGAAGCAAAATGGATAGTGGCTTACGATGGCAGAAAAACCGACACGCACCGGAACGCGGCGCCTGCCGCGCGATCAGAGGATTGCGATCATCCTGCAGGACGCACGCGCGGTCCTGCGCGAAAAGGGGTATGAACAATTCCTGACCGCCGAGGTGGCCGAGCGGTGCAACATTTCGGAAGGCACGATCTACAAGTATTTCCCGACCAAGCGCGACCTTCTGATCCGCGTGGCCGAGGACTGGTTCGAATAGTTCCTGACCACCCATCCCGAACCCGCACTGCAGCGCCCGATCCGCGAGCGGCTGGTCCATGTCACCTGATCATCTGGCAGAACCTTGAAATCAACCGGCGTAAGCCTGCGTTAACGCTTCATTCTGACGGACTTCGCGCCGATCGCGGCCATTTCGGCCCCATCCCGTTTTCCGGCCATAGGTTGGGTGAGGATTGATCGCGCAATTGACATTTGTGCGAAGCCCCAAACGCTCCATCACGCCGGGTCAAGCTCCTCGGTCAGGATGTCAGCCACCGCTGAGCTTTCTTCACGAGCTTGCGGACGTGATCCGGGCTCAGGGGAATGGCGCCCCAGTGACGGATCTCTCCCCACACGCTCGCCCTGTGCAACCGCGACCGACATCGGCGCCTTATGGGCATCAAGTCCGATGAATACGCTATGCTGCATACGGTCTCACCCCATTTTTTGGGCTCGGCACTGGCCCATCCGACACAAGCCCCGAACGCAGGATGCCGAGGGAGAGACCACCGAGCCAATCAGCTCAGGCCGCGATCATGGGGTCTGAAGGATCCGGCCCTGCACCATTCCTATCTGGGCAAGCCTGCCGAAGCCGTAGCCTGACTGTCAATTATGTTGCGTATGATACTCCACTAAACTAACCTTGATTCGAAGATCGGAGTTTCCCGAAATGTCCGCCATTCCTACCCGCCCTGCCCTGCCCTATTCCGAAAGCACCGTGCTTGTCACCGGTGGCACCTCGGGCGTGGGTCTGGAAACCGCGATGCAATTTGCCGAGGCTGGCGTGCCGCGCATCGCCATCAACGGGCGCAATCGCGACTGCGGAGAGGCGGCAAGGCAGGCGATCGTTGACCGGGTTCCGGGCGTACGGGTGGAATTCGTCGCGGGCGACACCAATGATGCGGCGACCGCGCTGGCCGTGTGCCAGCGGGTGCAGGAGACCCTTGGGTCGGTCGATGTTCTGGTGAACTCGACCGTTGGCCCCTACGGCCCGACCCTTCTGCACAACATCGACCCGATGGAGATGCATGACATCGTGGTCAAGCAGATGATGGCGCCGCTGCTGACCAGCCGCGCGGTCTGGGCCGGGATGCAGGCGAAGGGCACCGGCGCGGTCATCAACATCGCCTCGGACGCGGGTAAGGTCGCGACGCCGGGCGAGACGGTGATCGGCGCGGCAATGGCGGGGATCATCATGTACACCCGGGGCCTGGCCATCGAGGGCAAGCGCAACGGTATCCGCGCCAATGTCATCACGCCCTCGATCATCGAAGGTACGGCGACTTATGCCAATGTCATGGCGGCGGAATTCTCGGGCAAGCTGTTTGGCAAGGCGATCAAGATGGCGCAACTGGGCGTTGTCCCCCCGAGGACATGGCGGCGATGATCGTGTTCCTGGGCGGGCCGCAGGCGGCCAAGATCACCGGGCAGGCGATCAGCGTGAACGGAGGTATTTCGGCCGCCTGAAGGGCCGCAAGGGAGGGGATAAATGCGAAGACTGGAAGGCCGTCCGGCCATCATTACGGGCGCCGGAACCGGCATCGGGCGGGCGAGCGCCCTGCGATTTGCCTCGGAAGGGGCGAAGGTTCTGGTGGTTGGCCGCACCGAGGCGACGCTGGACGAAACCGTGCGGCTGGTGCGGGACGCGGGCGGTGTGGCCGAGGCCTTCGTGGCGGATGCGACGAAGGAGGAGCAGGTGGCCGCCGCCGTCGCACAATGCATCGACAGCTTCGGCGGGCTGGAAATCTTCTTTGCCAATGCGGGCAACACCGACCACATGGTGCCCTTGTTCGAGCAGACCGTCGAGGCCTGGGAGGGCCAGTTCCGCGACAACGTGATCTCGGCCTTCCTCGCGGTGAAACATGCCGGGCCGCACATGAAGGCGCAGGGGCATGGGTCGATCATCCTCAACTCCTCGACCGGGTCGCTGCGCGCCAATGGCGGCACGGTGGCCTATTCGGCCGCAAAGGCCGCGGTGAACAGCCTGACGATGAACGCGGCCAATGCCTTCATCGGCACGCGGGTGCGGGTGAACGCCGTTCTGCCGGGCCTGACCGAGACGAAGCTGACGCAATCCACCTTTGACTATGCCCGCGCCAAGGGCGTGGAGGGCAAGCTGGGCGGCTTGACGCCGCTGCGTCGCCCCGGCCATGTCGATGAAATCGCGGCCGTCGCGGCCTTCCTCGCCTCGGACGATGCAAGCTACGTGACCGGACAGTTGATCGCCGCGGATGGCGGCATTTCCAGCACCCATCCTTTCGGAAAGTTCGTGCTGTGACGACCCATACCGTACATGCCCCGATCGCCGGTCTTGGGGATGCCGAGGCCCCGGCTCGGCTGGACGCTTTCCTGCGCCGCAATTTCCCCGAAGCGACTGGCCCGCTGCAACTTTCGCGCACGCAGGGCGGCCTGTCGAACCCGACCTTCTTCCTGCGAGCAGGCGATTTTTCGGCGGTGCTGCGCAAGCAGCCCGGCCCCGACATCGCGCCTTCGGCCCATGCGATCGACCGGGAATTCCGGGTGATGCGGGCGCTGCAGGGCTCGGGCGTGCCGGTGCCGCGCACGCTGCTTTATCACGCCGAGCGCGACATCCTGGACACGCCCTTCTACCTGATGGAGCGGCTGGAGGGCCGGGTCTTCGACAGCTATGCCATGCCCGGCATGACGCCCGAGGAACGGCGCGCGGCCTATCGGTCGATGGCGCGCACCATGGGCGCGATGCACAGCTTTGACTGGCAGGCGGCGGGGCTGTCCGATTACGGCAAGCCCGGCAACTACTTTGCCCGCCAGTTCGGCCGTTGGTCGAAGATGTGGGCGGGTTTTGACGCGGTCGATAACCCCGACATCGACCGCCTGATCGCCTGGCTTGAACCCCGCATCCCGGAAAGCGAAACGCTGGCTCTGTGCCACGGCGATTTCCGCGTGGCCAACATCATGTTCCACCCGACCGAACCGCGTGTGGTGGGCGTGCTGGACTGGGAACTGTCCACCCTTGGCCACCCCTTGGTGGACGTGGGCTTCAACACACAAGCCTGGCTGCTGGAGCCGCACGAGAACGGCGGCATCCGTGGTCTTGACCTTCCCGCCTTGGGCATCCCGTCCCAGGACGACTACCTTGAGGATTACTATTCCGCTGCGGGCAGCACCGAACGGCTGGCACCTTTCCATCAGGTCTTTGCGATGTTCCGGGGCGCGGTCGGCGCGGCCACGGTTGCCGCGCGAGGCCTTGGCGGCACCGGGGTCAGCGATGACGCCGCCAGCCACGGCCTTTTCCTGTCACGCACCTATGCCCGTCGCGGTCTTGAACTGATCGACACGGCCCACTGACGCCCGAAGGAGTCTTTCATGCATTATAATTCCGTCTTCGTCCCCGGCCTCTTCAAGGGCCAGACCATCATCGTCACCGGCGGCGGCAGCGGCATCGGTCGCTGCACCGCGCATGAGCTGGCCTATCTGGGCGCCAATGTCGTCATCGTCGGCCGCAACCCCGAAAAGCTTGCCACCGTCGAGGCCGAGATCCTTGAGGATGGCGGCATCGTTTCGACCCGCGTCTGTGACATTCGCGACGAACCCACGGTGATCGCCACAATCGACAGTGTGCTGGAACAATACGGCGCGATCCAGGGTTTGGTGAACAATGCCGGCGGCCAGTATCGCACCGCGATAAAGACGATCTCGACCAAGGGCTTCGAGGCGGTCGTGCGCAACAACCTGACCGGCGGCTTCATCTTCATGCGCGAGGTCTATAACCGCTGGATGGCCGATCACGGCGGCAACATCGTGAACATCATCGCCGACATCTGGAACGGCTGGCCCGAATTCGCCCATTCCGGTGCGGCGCGCGGCGGGATGCTGACCCTGTCGGAAACGGCGGCCTGCGAATGGGCCGTGTCGAACGTGCGGGTGAATACCGTGGCGCCGGGCGGCATCGCCTCGTCGGGCTTTGACACCTACAGCCCCGAGATGCGCAAGCGGCTGTTCGACTATACCGACCGGGTGCCGCTGTCACGCTTTGGCACCGAGGCCGAGATTTCCGCCGCCATCGTCTATCTGCTGTCGCCGGCGGCCGCCTACATCACCGGCAGTTGCATCCGCGTGGATGGCGGCGCGCCGAATGCTCGCCAGACTTGGTCGTTGGAACCGCACAACAAGAACAAGCCCTTCGAAGGCTTCCACCGTGCCAAGATGCCCGAGGTGTTGATCCGCGGGGAATGACCAGTTGACAAAGTACGGGGAGGTCTTAGCAAGACATTATCTGGCAACCTCGTGGTACACTGCTTCTCTGGCGTTCGTTTCCTGTAGTCGGGATCGTTGGTCAATCCAAGGAAAAGCTTAAAAAAGGCCTCCGCGGTGCGGAGGCCGAAGCGTTTTGTAGTGGGAGCAACTCAGAACGCGACGTTGTTCCGACCCTTGAGCGCCAGCATCTCGCGCGCCTCCTCGGGGGTGGCAACCTCGATCGACAACTCCTTGAGGATACGGATGATCTTGTCGACCTGCTCGGCGTTCGAGGTGGCAAGCTTGCCCTTTTCAATGAAGATGCTGTCTTCCAGACCCACGCGGACATGGCCGCCGATGGTCGCGTTGTTGACCGCGAAGGGCATCTGGTGGCGGCCGGCGGCCAAAACCGACATCTGGTGATCGTCGCCGAATAGGCGCTGCGCGGTGTTACGCATGTGCAGCAGATGCTCCATCTCGGGGGCGATGCCGCCAAGGATCCCGAACACGCCCTGTATGAACAGCGGCCCCTGCACCATGCCGCGGTCGCGGAAATGCGCGAGATTGTAAAGGTGCCCGACGTCATAGCACTCGAACTCGAACCGGGTGCCGGCGGCGGACAGTTCGGTCAGGCCACGCTCGATCTGGGTGAAGGTATTCGACAGGATGAAATCCTTCGTCATCTCCAGGTAGGGCTTTTCCCACGGATACTTGAACTCGGCGATCTTGCCCGCCGCGCCAGAGATGTTGAAGTTCAGCGAGCCCATGTTCATCGAAGCGACTTCGGGCTGGGCCCATTTCGCCGCCGCCAGCCGGTCATCCAGCGACATACCAAGGCCGCCGCCGGTGGTGATGTTGATCACCGCATCGCACTCGTCCTTGATGCGCGGCAGGAAGCGGGCGTAATCCTCGGGCTTCTGGCTGGGCTGGCCGGTTTCTTCGTTGCGCGCATGAAGGTGCAGGATCGCAGCCCCGGCCTTTGCCGCCGCAATCGCCTCGGACCCGATCTGTTCGGCGGTCATCGGCAGATGGGGCGTCATCGTCGGCGTATGGATCGACCCGGTGATCGCACAGCTGACGATGACCTTGTTGGATTTGCGCATCTTGTCCCTCCCGTTTCCGGCGCGGCCGGCTTGCTGACGTGGCATATGATACACTACCGTACATTAGTCGATTTCGTTACGCAACGACCGAAACACGTTTCCGTTGTCGACTTGAGTCTTGCGGATAGTTATAATGCTAACAAAGTCGAAACGTGACGAATAGCACACATGCAAGGGACAACACGATGCTGGACGAACGTAAATGGGACTTGCGGCTGGGGTATCTGATCCACGACGTGTCGCGGCTGCGGCGCGTCTGTTTCGATCGGGAACTGGCACCGCTGGGGATCACCCGCTCGCAGTGGTGGGTGCTGGCCTTCATCGCCCGCAACAACGGGCTGCCGCAGACGCAACTGGCCAACGAGCTTGAGGTAGGCAAGGTGGCGCTCGGGTCGCTGGTCGACAAGCTGCAGGCCTCGGGTCTGGTGGAACGCGTTCCCGACAAGGAAGATCGGCGCGTCAAGCGGGTGTTCCTGACCGACAAGGCCCGCCATGTCATCGGCGAGATCACCCCGGTCAACAAGGCCTTCAACGAGTTGATTTTGGCCGAAATTTCGCAAGAAGATCTGGAAACGACCGCCCGCACCTTGTTCAAGATGAAACAGAACCTGATCGCCTACGCCGGCAACCACGGCCGCGACGGCAGTCTGGACGAGTGACGGCACCGCAGATGGTCGAAGGGTGCGTCAACTTCCGGGCGGTGGAGAGCTATGCCGCCGCCGATGGCCGCAGGCTGCGGTCGGGGCAGCTTTATCGTTCGGGCGCGCATGACCGGCTGAGCGAGACGGGCCTTGCGCAGATCCGCGCGCTGGCGCCGGGTCTGGTCTATGATCTGCGTTCGCGCGTTGAGCGTGCGCGGATGCCTTCCAGGCTGGTGTCGCTAGGGCTGAACCTGCGGCCGGAACCGCATGACATCTCGCTGGGCAATCCGCTGCAGGTGCTGCACGAAAACGGCTCTCGCCCCGAACAGGGCCATGCCGCGATGATTGAGATGTATCGCGCCCTGCCCTTCGACTTCGCGCCAATCCTGCGCGATTTCCTGTGGCAGGCGGGCGAAAGCCGGGGGCCGGTGCTGGTGCATTGCCAGATCGGAAAGGACCGCACCGGGGCGGCGGTGGCGCTGCTGATGTCCGCGCTGGGTGTCGACCGCAATGCGATCATCGAGGATTACGCCCGCACAGCAGCCGCCGTTCCGCAGATCAGGGCGCAGCTGCGCTCTCGCCGCGGCCCGGGCAGCTATGAGGCGCTGAGCGACGAGGTCCTTGATACCGTGGTCGCCGCGAACCCCGACTATATCCGTGCCTTCTTTGACGCCATCACCGACCGCGAAGGGTCGGTCGCCGCCTACCTGTCCGACCGTCTGGGCCTTGACCAAGATCGAAACGAGCGTTTGCGCGCGCTCTTTCTGGACTGACCTTGCAGCTGAATTGCCGAAACCAGTCACGCCGCTGTTCCCCAAGGGGGACGGCGGCATTCTGGCATTCGTTTCCTTCTTTCATCACGCAGCGCATTTAACCCCCGCCGCGGCGGGGTTCTGCCTTCGGCGACCGTTCACCAAATGGCTTGCCAAATAGGTATGCTACAGTAAGGTATGGTAGGCTAATTAAATTGGAGATGACCATGCTCAACGCTCCCGCCCTCGAGCAGTTCCGCCTCGAGCCACTTGATGAAGGCTTTGCACGGGTTGTCTTTGACATGCCCGGTCGCACGATGAACGTGTTTTCGGAAGCCGCCATTCGCGAGATTGAAGCGATCGCCGACTGGCTTCCGAACAGCGGCCTGAAGGGGATCGTGATTGTTTCGGGGAAAACGACGGCCTTCTGCGCCGGTGCGGATCTGGGCGAGCTGGGTCAGGCCTACAAGATGATCATGGCGACCCCGGTTGCGGAACGCACGGCGCTGGCCGCGCGGCATTTCCACCCGCTGGGCCGTGCCTTCCGCAAGCTGGAAACGGCTGGAGTTCCGGTGGCGGTTGCGGTGGCGGGTCTGGCGCTTGGCGGCGGGTGCGAACTGGCCCTGGGCGGACACTACCGCGTGTTGACCGAGCGGGCGGAACTGGGCCTGCCGGAAACCCTGGTCGGGCTGTTCCCCGGCGCGGGTGGCACCCAACGCCTGCCGCGTCTGATCGGGCTGGATCTGGCGATGCCGATCCTGCTGGATGGCGGGCGGCTGACCGCGGCGCAAGCGCTTGCCTGCGGCGCGGCGGATGCCGTCGTAGCCGTCGGCGAGGAAGAAGCCGCGGCCTTGGCGTGGCTGCGGACCAATCCCGCACCGCAGCAGCCCTGGGACCGCAAGGGCCACGTGCCGGCGTCCGCAGGTGCGGTCCGGGCGGCCCTGGCTCCTTGGCGCGGTCGGGTGCTGTCCAGCAGCGCCGCGCATCAACCGGCAATGATCGCGACGCTGGATTGTGTCGAACTGGGGCTGCCGCTTGGCATGGATGACGGGATTCAGGCCGAGCTGGCGCAATTCGCCGCCTTGATCCAGCGCCCCGAGCCGCGGGACATGATTCGCACCCTGTTCCAGGGCCGGACGGAATTCGACAAGCGGCGCAAGGCCGGTACCCTGCCCGCCAGTGCAGAGGCTGTCGTTGCCGCTGTGCGGGCCGCCCTTGGCGCACTGGCCGACATGTCTGGTGCCGAGGCAACCGCAGCTGGAGCGACCGCTGCAGGCTTCGACAAGCCAGTGACGCCCGCGCAAGGCGCGCTGCCCTCGGTCGATGCTTTGCCCGCGACGGAGGGCAGCGAAACCTATCTTTGGTTCGAGGCTCCGATGAACGACGCCCAGCGTCTTGGCGCGCAGCTGATCGGAGTTGCGACCGCGGCTGCGGCGCCCTTCGCGGCAGGTCTTGATGAGAGTGACAAGCGGGTGACTGACCTCATCGTGCTTCGCGAAACCGGCTTCCCTGCCTATCTGGGCGGGCCTTTCGCCCTGATCGACTGCATCGGCGGAAACGGTGTCGCCCATTTGCTGACCCGTACCTGACTTTTGCCGCGCGCCCGTGCGGCGCGCGTACCCCCGAACCTTTTGGCCCGGTGCCTGAAGGGTTGATGCCCCCCTCCTCTCCTGTATCTCCGAAACAACGCGATTGCATAGTTCGCTGCCTTACGATACGTTTGTTGTGCGTTTGGAGGAGGCACGGACGGCGCGAGACAGGACGCCCCTGTCGGTCTGCGCATCCTTGCACCGAGGGGAGGAACAAGCCGCAATGACCATGAACCGTTTTGATCCCGCTGGACATGCCCGCGCGATGCGCGAAGGGGGATTCTGGGTGGACCGTTACTTTGACGACATCCTGATCCAGACGATCGCCGCCACGCCCGACAAGGCCGCGATCGTTGCCGACCGCGACCGTGGGCAGACCCGCATCTCTTATGCCGAACTTGGCGATCTTGTGGCCCGCGCGGCCGCAGGCCTGTCCAAGCTTGGCCTGGGCAAGGGCGATGTCGTCGCGATCCAAAGCCCGAACTGGTGGGAGTTCGTCGTCGCCACGCTGGCCTGCCAGCGCATCGGGGCGGTGTTGAATCCGCTGATGCCGATCTTCCGCGAACATGAACTGGAATTCATGCTGGGCTTTGCCGAGGCCCGCGCCTTCATCGTTCCCAAGATCTTCGCCAAATTCGACTTCGAATCGATGGCCAATTCGCTCAAGGCCAAGCTGCCCAAGCTGGACCATGTGATCGTCATGGGCGGCGAGGGCAATGATGCCTTTGAAAAGGTTCTGCTGGGCCATGAGGATCGGCTGATGCCCGACCCCGCCCTGCGCGCCGGCCCCGACGATCTGGCCTTCCTGATGTATACCTCGGGGACGACCGGGTCGCCCAAGGGCGCGATGCATACGATCAACACGGTGATGACCTGCACCAACAACATCGCCGAGCGCGCCGGTCTGACCAAGGACGACGTGATCCACGTCGCCTCGCCGGTCGGCCACATGCTGGGCTTTGCGGCAAGCGTGAAGCTGGCGCTGCGTCTTGGCGCCACGATGACGATGCAAGATGTCTGGGAAGGCAAGCGCGGGGTCGAGCTGATGGCGGCCGAGGGCGTGACCTATACCGGCGGCGCGACCCCCTTCCTTCTGGACGTGGTCGAGACGGTGAAGAACGGCGGCGCGAACCCCGAAAAGCTGCGCGTGTTCCTGTGTGCAGGTGCGCCCATTCCCCCGGCGCTGATCGAACGCGCCCGCAATGAACTTGACCTGACGGTCTGTTCGGTCTGGGGGATGACGGAAACGCTCGCCTCGACCATGACCGAACCCGAGCGCGCGGCCGAGAAATCCTCGCGCACGGATGGCCGCCCCACCCCCGGTGTCGCGGTTTGCGTGGTGGACGACGACAACCAACCGCTGCCCACCGGCACGGTCGGGCGGTTGATGGTGCGCGGCTCGCAGTCGACGCTGGGCTATTTCAAGCGCCCGGATCTGGAGATCTTTGACGCGGATGGCTGGATGGATACCGGCGACCTCGCCTACATGGACGACGAGGGTTACATTCGCATCGCGGGCCGCACCAAGGATGTGATCATCCGCGGGGGAGAAAACGTGCCCGTGGCCGATGTGGAAAACGTTCTTTACGAACATCCCGCCGTGCTGGCCGTGGCCCTTGTCGGCTATCCAGACGAGCGTCTGGGCGAACGCGGTTGTGCCTTCGTGCAACTGCGGCCGGGCCAGAGCCTCGATCTGGCGGCAGTGCAGGCACACATGGACTCGAAGAAAGTCGCCAAGCAGTACTGGCCGGAACGGATCGAGATCCTCGACGCCATGCCGCGCACGCCGACCGGCAAGATCCAGAAGTTCGTTCTGCGCGAACAGGCCAAGGCTTTTGGCGCAACCGCCTGACATCCTGACGGCCGCCGGCATCCCCGGCGGCCGCCCCTGCAAGCACCAGATATTTTTATGAACCAGATACGGTAAGCTTGCGTACGAGGGAGTAAGGGTGTTAAATGTAAGCAAGCATACGAAATTGAGGTAGCTCTGGCCATGATCGAACGGTCGCTCTTTCGGGAAGAACACAATATCTGGCGCGAAACGGTCCGGCGGTTCGTCGAACGCGAAATCGTCCCCTACCACGCGCAGTGGGAAAAGGACGGCATCGTGCCGCGCGAGCTGTGGCTGAAGGCAGGAGCTGAAGGCCTTCTGTGCTGCACCGTGCCCGAAGAATACGGCGGCATGGGCCTGGACTACCTGTTCGACGTGGTGGTGTTCGAGGAACTGTGGCGCGCGGGCGCCTCGGGCCCCGGCTTCCTGATCCACACCGATCTGGTGGCGACCTACATCCTGTCCTTCGGCACCGAAGAGCAGAAAAAGAAATGGCTACCCAAGATGGTCTCGGGCGAGGCGATCGGCTCGCTTGGCATGACCGAGCCCCATGCCGGATCTGACCTGAAGGCGCTAAAGACCCGCGCGACCCGCGACGGCGATGATTTCATCATCAACGGGCAGAAGGTCTTCATCTCGAACGGGCAAAGCTGCGACTTGCTGGTTTGCGCGACCAAGACCGACAAGGACGCGGGCGCCAAGGGCGTGACCCTGTTCTTGGTTGAGGGCGCCCGCGAGGGCTTCCGCCGTGGCCGCAACCTAGAAAAGCTGGGGATGCACGCGCAGGACACGTCCGAGCTGTTCTTCGACAACGTCCGCGTTCCCGCCAGCAACATGCTGGGCGAGGAAGGGCAGGGCTTTGCGCTAATGATGACCAAGCTGTCGCAGGAACGCCTCGCCCAGGCGATCCGCTCGGCCACGGTGGCGGAAACCATCGTCGAATGGACCGTTGACTACACGATGCAGCGCGAAGCCTTCGGCAAGACCATCTTCGACTTCCAGAACACCCAGTTCAAGCTGGCCGAGCTGAAAACCCAGGCCGTTGCAGCCCGCGTCTTTACCGACAAGTGCATCGAGCTGTTCATGGAAGGCAAGCTTGACCCGGTCGATGCCGCGATGGCCAAGATGATCACCACCGAATTGCACTGCAAGGCGGCGGATGAATGTCTGCAACTGTTCGGCGGCTGGGGCTATATGTGGGAATATCCGATTGCCCGCGCTTTCGCCGATGCGCGCATCACCAAGATCGCCGGTGGCGCCATCGAGATCATGAAGACCATCATCGCGCGTCAGATGGCGAACGAAGCCCGCGCCCGTAAGTGACCAGTTGAAAGATACCCGACGGGCGGCGCCTTGCTGTGCCGCCCTGTTACATCTGCAATCGGAGAAATTCATGTTGCCCGAACGCGCCGTTTATGACGAAGAACACAACCAGCTACGCCAGACCGTCCGCCGGTTCATCGAAACCGAGATCGCCTCCAACTTTGCACGCTGGGAAGAAGACGGCATTGTCGATCGCAAGATGTGGGAAAAAGCCGGGGAAACCGGCCTTCTCTGCCCGACCGTTCCCGAGAAATTCGGGGGCATTGGCGGTGACTTCCGCATGAACACGATCATCTGCGAAGAAATGGCTTATTCGGGCTTCGCAGGTCCAGCGGCCAATATATCGGTCCATTCCGATGTCTGTCTTGGTTATCTGCTTCAATACGGTACGCCCGAACAAAAGAGCCGCTGGTTGCCGGGAATGGTCGCGGGCGAGCTGGTCTGCGCCATCGCCATGACCGAGCCGGGAACGGGATCTGATTTGCAGGGCATACGCACCACTGCCGTGCGTGATGGGGATCATTGGGTCATCAATGGCGCCAAGACCTTCATTTCAAACGGGCAGCACGCCGATCTGGTGATCACCGTGACCCGCACCGGCGAGGGCCGCGGTTCCGGCAACATGAGCCTGATCGTCATTGAAACCAATACGGCGGGCTTCCGTCGCGGTCGCAACCTGGACAAGCTTGGCCAGAAATCGGCCGATACTTCGGAACTGTTCTTCGACGATGTGCGGGTTCCGGTCGGCAACCTTCTGGGTGCCGAGGGCAAGGCCATGCACATGCTCATGAGCGAGCTGCCCCAGGAACGTCTGATCATCGGCCTGACCGCGCTGGCCGCGGCACAAAAAGCCTATGATATCACGTTGGAATATACGCGGGAACGCAAGGCCTTCGGGCAAGCCATCATCGATTTCCAGACAACGCGGCACAAGCTGGCCGATCTGAAGACCGAACTGACCATCGGCTGGGCCTTCATCGATCAGTGCATCGACAAGCATATGCGGCATGAACTGTCGTCGGCAGAGGCATCGATGGCCAAGCTGTGGTGTGCGGAAATGCAGGGCCGCGTGGTCGATGCCTGCGTGCAGTTGCATGGCGGCTATGGCTTTATGCGCGAATATGACATTTGTCGCATGTATGCCGATGCCCGTATCCACCGGATTTACGGCGGCACGTCGGAAATCATGAAAGAACTGATCTCACGCAGCCTGTAAGGGCTGCGCACTATCGGAAAACAAGCAAGGCCCCCGAACCGGGGGCCTTTTCTTTTACAATTTCACCAGTTGTTTGCCGTGGTTCTTGCCAGACATCATACTGATAAAAGCCTCAGGCACGCGCTCAAACCCCTCTAGGACGTCTTCGCGAAAGATCAGATGGCCTTCGCGGTGCCAGCGTGCAAGACGCCCGAAGGCTTCGTCGCGCCGATGCCACCAGTCAAAGACCACAAGCCCCTCAACCCGTGCGCGGGTCACGATAAGCCGGGCCGAGGACCGCAGGCCGATGTCCTCGGACGGGGCCTTGTCGATGACGGCGATGCGTCCGCAGATGATGACGCGCGCCCGCACCGCAAGATTGGCCAGCACCGCATCATGGATTAGGCCGCCAGTATTGTCGAAGAACACATCCACGCCATCGGGACAGGCGGCAGCAACAGCGGCGGTCAGGTCGGGCGCGCTGCGATAGTTGATGCCGGCGTCAAAGCCCAGGCTGCGGCAATGGTTCAGCTTTTCGTCATCGCCTGCGATGGCAACAACCCGCGCGCCCATCAGCTTTGCGATCTGACCTGCGATCTGCCCCACTGCACCCGAAGCGGCGGAAATGACGACCGTCTCGCCCGGCTTTGGGCGCCCAATCTCGGTCAGGCCGATATAGGCGGTCAGGCCGGGCATCCCCAGCCAGGACAACGCCGCCTGTTCCGGAACGCCTTCAGGCACGCGATTGGCCCGTTCCGAACCGGGCAAATCAGGCGTCAGAACGGCATATTCCTGCCAGTTGACCCCCATTGCCTCGATCAGGTCGCCCGGCTTCCAATCGGGGTGGTTTGAGGTGATGACCTCGGCCACGCCCCCGCCATGCATCACCCCACCGGGTTGCACGCCTGCGGTATAATTTGTCGCCGGGCTAATCCGGCCACGCATATAGGGATCAAGCGATAGCCATTTCGTGCGGACCAGAACCTGCCGGGGCCCCGGCTCGGGGATCGGCGTTTCGACCATGCGCCAGCAATCCAGCGTCGCGGGCCCTTCGGGATAGTGATCCAACACCCATTGACGATTCATTCCCCCCCCCTTCAGGCCAGCCGCGCCAGCCCCTGATCCAGAACCACCCGGTCACCGACGCGGGCGGTGAACAGCACCTGATCGTCCTTTTGCCAGAAATCGCAGTCCAGCCGGTCACCGGGATAGACCACGCCCGCGAACCGCAGCGAGAGCGCCGCAAGTCGTGCCGGATCATGCCCGCAGAACCGGCGCAGTACCAGCGCGCCCATCGTGCCGTAGCTGGCCAACCCATGCAGGATCGGGCGATCAAAGCCCGCCTTGCGTGCGACCTCGGGGTCAGCGTGCAGCGGGTTCACATCGCCCGACAGGCGATAGACCAGCGCTGCCCGGGGCGAGATCTGCACGCTTTCCGAATGATCGGGCGCGCGGTCTGGCGGGGTCGGCGGGGCGACGCGCGGGGCGGGTTCGCTGCCGAAACCGTCATTGCCACGCAGCATCAGGGTCTGGTTCACGGTGCAATAGAGCGTGTCGTTGACCGCATCGACGATCCGACGCTCGATCACGCATATACTGCCCTTGCCCGCGCCGCGATCATGCAGCGATTTCACGCAGGTATGGCTGACGACCTCGGCCTGTGCGGGAAGCGGGGTGTGAAACTCGGCCGCCTGAGCGGAATGCAAAAGCTTGACCCAATTCAGCTCCAGCTCGGGCGCCTTGACCCACATGCCGGGCGTGGCCAGCGTCACCGCAAAGGTCGGCAGCACCGTTAGCCGGTCTTCCAGCAGATAGGTCAGATCCTCGGTGACCGCCCCGAAGGGCAGCCCCACGCCAAGTGCATACAGGATCGCGTCGCGCGCGCCATAAGCCTGCCGGGTCAGCGGAAAGGCATGGGCGCGCAGGCGGTCGGGGTCGAAGGCCATCGCTCAGACCGGGTCCCAGGTAAAGACATCGCCCGACTTGTGCAGCGGGTAGAAGTCATTGAGGAACTGCGGGAAGACGCGATCGGCGATTGCCTCGGGGGTCCAGCCGTCGGCGGTATGCGCGGTGCGGAACGGGCGCGGCTGCGAGAACAGGTAGATCTCGTTGTTGCGCGCGCCAAAGATCTGGCCGGACACGCCCTTGCCCGCATCCGAACACAGCGCCACACACAGGGGCGCGACTTTTTCCGGCACCAGCCTCTTCAGCCCTTCGACGCGCTTTTTCTGCTCGGGCGTCTCGTCGGGGATCGACGAGACCATCCGCGTCCAGGCAAACGGCGCCACGGCGTTCGAGCGGACGTTGAACCGCGCCATGTCGATGGCGATGGATTTCGACAGCGCGACGATGCCCAGCTTGGCCGACATGTAGTTGGCCTGTCCCATGTTCCCGATCAGCCCCGAGGTCGAGGCCATGTGGACATAGGCGCCCGAAGCCTGTTCCTTGAAATGCGGCGCGGCGGCGCGGCTAACGTTGAATGACCCCTTCAGGTGCACGCCGATGACCGCGTCGAAATCTTCCTCGGTCATCTTGTGGAACAGCACGTCGCGCAGGTTCCCGGCGTTGTTCACCACCGCGTCGATGCGGCCGAAATTGTCCAGCGCGGCCTGCACCATGCCATGCGCGCCATCCCAGGACGCGACTGAATCGAAGTTGGCGACCGCCGCCCCACCCATCGCGAGGATATCGTTCACCACCTCTTGCGCGGGGGACACGCTGCCCTCGTCGGTGCCCTGCAGCGACACGCCCAGGTCATTGACCACGACACACGCGCCCGCGCGCGCCATGTCCAGCGCGATGCCACGGCCCACGCCACGCCCGGCCCCGGTGATAAGAACAACCTTGCCTTCCATCATCTTCGTCATCGGCTTACCTCAGTAGGATTTCGGCAGGTTCAGAACCTTTTCCGCAATGAAGGACATGATCAGCTGTTCGGTGATCGGTGCGATCCGGGTCACGGCCACCTCGCGGAACAGGCGTTCCACGTGGTATTCCTTGGCATAGCCAAAGCCGCCCATGGTGAAGATCGCCCGTTCGGCCGCGTTGTAGCCGGCGCGCGCGCCCAGGAACTTGGCGCTGTTGGCCTCGGCGCCGCAGGGCTTGCCGTTGTCGTACAGCTCGGCGGCCTTCATCGCCATCAGCCAGGCCGATTCCAGATACATCCAGCATTCCGCCAGCGGGTGCTGAATGCCCTGGTTCATCCCGATCGGACGATCAAAGACCTCGCGTTCGCGGGCATATTGCGTGGCCCGGCGCAGCGCGTCCTGACCGATGCCGATGGCTTCCACCGCGATCAGCACGCGCTCCGGATTGAGGCTGTCGAGAATGTAGCCAAAGCCCTTACCCTCCTGACCGATCAGATGCTCGTCGGGGATGAACAGGTCGTCGATGAAGATCGCGTTGCTGTCCACCGCCTTGCGGCCCATCTTGGGAATGCGCTGCACCTCGATCTTGGAGCGGTCCAGATCGGTGTAGAAGATCGAGATCCCGTCGGTTGGGCGCTTGCAATCCTCGTATTTGGTGGTGCGGGTCAGCAGCATGATCTTGTTGGCAACCTGCCCCGTCGAGGTCCAGACCTTGCGCCCGTTCACACGGTAGCCGCCCGGCACCTTTTCGGCAAAGGTCTTGATGCGGGTGGTGTTCAGCCCCGCGTCGGGTTCGGTGAAGCCAAAGGCGCATTGCGCATTGCCCGCGATCAGATCGGGGATCCAGACGGCCTTCTGTTCCGGCGTGCCGTGGACCACGATCGGATGCGGCCCGAACAGGTTGATGTGCACCGAAGAAGTCGCCGCCATGCCGCCGCCGTGGCTCGCGACCTCATGCATCATGATCGCGGCTTCGGTCACGCCAAGACCCGCGCCGCCATATTCCTCCGGCATGGTGATGCCCAGCCAGCCGGCATCGGCCATTGCGCGGTGATATTCGCGCGGGAATTCACCATCTTCGTCGCGCGCCAGCCAGTAGTCGGCGTCAAAGCGCGAGGCGACGGCGCGCACGCCCTCGCGGATCTGGGCGCGGGTTTCCTCGATCTGTTCGGGGCTTTGGCCCGGGAAATGCTTGCTCATGATCTCACCTTGTCACTGCGGCCGCGAGCGTCCTGCGGGCCTGCTTCAGATGGGGGATGTCGTACATCTTGCCGTCGATCCCGATGGTGCCGAGGTCGGGATTGGCCTCGAATGCCTCGACGATCTGGCGGGCAAGGGCCAGATCGGCATCGGAAGGCGCAAAGGCGCGGTTGATGCCCGCGACCTGCGCCGGATGGATTGCCAAACGCCCCACAAACCCGTCGCGGCGTGAGATGCGGCAGGCTGCCTCCAGCCCCTCTTCGTTGCGGAAATCGGCGTAGAGCGTATCCAGCGCCGGCACCTCGGCCGCCGCTGCCGCCATCAGGCACAGGCTGCGCGCCAGTTGGTAGGGCTGCGACCAGTCGCCCGATGCGTCCTTGTTCGCGGTCGAACCGACCACCGCCGAAAGATCCTCGGCCCCCCAGGTCAGCGCGGCCAGGCGCGGATGGGCGGGGGCATAGCTGCCCAGGTTGAACATCGCCTGCGCGGTTTCGGTGGCGACCACGATGATCTTGACGCTGCCCTGCGCCATGCCGGCCTTCGCCTCCAGCGCATCAAGGCAATGGCCCAGCCGGGTCACATCCTGCGCGCCATTGGCCTTGGGCAGCACGATCCCGTCCAGACCGGGGCGCACCACGGCGGCCAGATCGTCCATCGTCAGGCCGGTGTCAAAGGCATTGACCCGCACCCAGAAGCCCCAGTTGCGGCCCGCCGTCGCGTCGATCCAGCCCGCAACCATCTGCCGCACCGCCGCCTTGTAGGCGGGGGCTACGCTATCCTCGAGGTCGACGATCAGACCGTCGGCCCCGGTTTCCTGCGCCTTGGCGAATTTTTTGTCGCTGTCGGCCGGCACGAACAGAAGCGAGGTCAGCTTCATGCGGGCCTCTTCATCATCAGCGCCAGACGGCGACATTCGCAGACCACCTCGTCGCGCTGGTTCAGGCCGCGGTGCAGCAGCGTGACGATGCCCTGCGTCGGGCGCGACTTGCTTTCGCGCTTGGCGACGATTTCGCTTTCAGACCGGATCGTATCGCCGGCAAAGACCGGTTTCGGGAACTTGACCTCTTCCCAGCCGAGGTTGCCGATGGTCGTGCCCAGCGTCGTGTCGCCGACCGACAGTCCCACCACAAGGCCCAGCGTGAACACACTGTTCACCAGCGGTTTGCCGAATTCGGTGGTCTTGCAGTACTCGTGGTTGATGTGAATTGCCGCCGGGTTCATCGTCATGGTCGAGAACTGCATGTTGTCCCAGTCCGTCACGGTGCGACGGGTGTCGTGGCGGATAACCTGCCCGATCTCGAATTCTTCGTAATACTTGCCAGCCATATCTCTCTCCCTATTCCAGACGACCGAGGACCGAGACCGCCGAGACCGAGCTGGACGGCTGCCCCCCAAGGTTGTGCGTCAGACCGAAGTCGATGTTTTTCAGCTGGCGCGCACCGGCCCGGCCGTGCAGCTGGGTGTAAACCTCATAGGCCATGCGCAGGCCCGAGGCGCCCACCGGGTGGCCAAAGCATTTCAGCCCGCCGTCGATCTGGCTGGGCAGGGCGCCTGTGGCGTCGAACTTGCCGTCCAGCACATCGACCCAGCCGCGACCGTCCTCGGACAGGCCAAGGTCTTCCATAGTCACCAGCTCGGTGATCGAGAAGCAGTCATGCACCTCGGTCAGGCCCAAGTCCTTCGGCGTGATGCCCGCCTCTTGATAGGCTTTCTGCGCGGCGATGCGGGTGTTGCGGACGTAGGATCCATCCCAGTCGCCATATTGCATTTCCCAGCCGTTCGAAGCGCAGATCTGCACCGATTTCACCGAAACCAGCGTGTCCTTGCCAAGCGCGCGGGCGATTTCGGGGGTGGTGACGATGGCGCAGGCCGCCCCGTCCGACACGCCGCAGCAGTCGTAAAGGCCCAGAGGGTCGGCCACCATCGGCGCGTTCAGGATGGTTTCCATGCTGACCGCCTTGCGCAGGTGGGCCTTTTCGGCATGCACACCATTCTCGTGGCTTTTCCACGAGACATGGGCCATCGCGCGCTTCAGGTCCGCCGCGGCGATGCCGTATTTCGCGGCATAGGCGCCGGCCAGTTGCGCAAACGTGCCGGGGGCCGAGCCATAGGGCATCCACAGGTCGTTGACCGAACCCTTGGTGCGGATCGGCAGGCCACCAAAGCCCGTGTCCTTCAGCTTTTCCACGCCAAGCGCCAGCGCCACGTCAACCGCGCCCGAAGCCACGGCATAGGTCGCGGCGCGCAGCGCCTCGGTGCCGGTGGCGCACATGTTTTCCACCCGCGTCACCGGCATCGGCGGCAGCCGCAGCGCGGTGGCCAGCGGAATGGCCGAGTTGCCGACGTTCACATCATCCAGCGCCGAGCCAAGCCAGGCCGCGCCGATCCGGCTACGCTCGATCCCGGCATCCTTCAGCGCCTCTTCAAAAGCCTCGACCATCAACATGTCGGACGACATGTCCCAGCGCTCACCAAAGCGGGTGCAGCCCATGCCGATGATGGCGACCTTGTCCTTGATCCCGCTTGCCATCACTTCGCCTCCAACTCGGGCCGCGCCACGGGGGCGGCTTTCCAGAAATAGCTGCGGAAGATCCGCTGCCGGTCGATCGACTTGATGCGGAATCGCATCCGCAGCGCATCGCCCACCTGGGGCGCGGGGCCCTCGACGTCACAGATCTCCATCGCGACGCGGGCGCCGTTGTCAAACTGCACGAGGCCGAAGTTGAACGGCGGGTCGGGCGTGAAGTTCAGCCGGTCCGCGGTGATCGAGGCGACGCGCGCCGGAATGTCGCGCAGCACGACATCCTCGTAGGGTTCCGGCCCCGTCGCCTGCGGCGAAACCGGGATCGGGGTCTTCGGGAATTGCACATTGCCGCGCGGATCGCGCCCACCGACAAAGCCGTGCATGTCACGCCCATGACGCGCCAGAACCGAGGCCGAGGTCTTCTGGTTCACCTCGGCGCGTGCGCCCCAATCCAGATTGATCCCGCCGGTCAGGCCCAGCAGCCGCGAATAGCTGGACAGGACAACACCCTGGGCCAACGCCTCGGCCGCGGTGGCCTGCGCGGACCGCGCCAGCGCCTCAAGCACCAGCACGTCGGCCCCGTTGCCAAAGCCCGCCAGCAGGATGCGGTCGCCCGGATTGGCGCGTTCGAGCGCCAGCGCAAGACCAAAGAACGGTGCGGCTGCACCCAGTTCACCGGCCTTTTCCGTAACCTCTTCCATCAGGTTCGGCGCGGTCAGCTTGCAGGGACGCGCCAGCGCCTTGTAGCTGCCGGACACCGATTCGGGCACAACCGCGAAGGCGATTGCATCGCCCGCGATCCCGGCATTGGCCAGCGCCTCGCGCACGGCGGGCACCAGCACCACGCCCACCGCCTCATCGCGCGCGAACCGCTCTTCGGCGGCGTAGGGCAGGCCCTTTTCGGCCGTGGTGTAGATGTCCAGCAGGTCCATGTTCAGCGTGGCGGCACCAAGCAGGCGCGCAAGGCCCGCCCCCTCGCCCACCATCACCGCGCCCGCGCCATCACCCCAGTTCAGGTGCTGGGCACTGCCCGGCTGGGTGTCCCGCTTTTCGCCCGCGGCGATCAGCTCCGCCCCTGCCCCGCCGCGCAGGGCGCGCGACAGCGCCGCCACGGCACAGCGACGTGTGCCTGCAACGTCCAGCGCCTCGGCCCGGCGTGAAAGGTGCAGCGCATCGACGATCAGCCCGGCCTGCGAGCGGTCGGTGAAGGGCGCCGAGGTCGAGGCAAAGGTGATGCGCTGCGGATCCGCCGCGGCAACGACACCGCGCGCCGCCTCGACCGCCATGGTCAGCGCATCCTCATCCCATCCCGCTACCGCGCGCATCCCGCGACCCGAGCCCCCAAGGCCCGCCCAGCGAAGTTCGGACCGCGCGACTTTCTTGTCGAAGCGCAACAGCGGAAGATAGCCTGCAACACCCAGAATGACTTTATCTGACATGGATTCCTCCCAGTTACGAAAAGAAATACCTTGCCAACTTATCGTATGCAAGCTTATTAATTTGCAGGATAACTGAAAGGCGCGGGTCGCGTCGGCGCAGGACAAGAAGGGAAGAGAAGATGCAAGACCTCAAGGGAAAAACCGCGATCGTGACGGGCGGTGGCCAGGGAATCGGCCGGGCGATCACACTGCGCCTTGCCGCCGAAGGCTGCAATGTCGCCGTGTTCGACCTGCGTCCCGAAGCGGCCGAGGAAACCGCCAATGAGGCCCGTGCGGCGGGCGGCAACGTCAAGATCTATGGTCTGGACGTGTCCGATCAGGCGGCGGTCAATGCGGCCGTTGCGGCGGTGGAAAGCGACCTTGGGCCGGTCTGGGTGCTGGTTAACAATGCCGGCTGGGACAAGCCCGCGCCGTTCCTGTCGACCGATGCGGATCTGTGGAACAAGATCATCGCGATCAACCTGCAGGGCCCGCTGAACCTGCACAAGGCGGTCTGCCCCGGCATGGTCGCGCGCAAGGGTGGCCGCGTGGTCAACATCGCGTCGGACGCGGCGCGCGTCGGCACCTCGAACGAAGCGGTCTATTCGGCCTGCAAGGGCGGCATCATCGCCTTCACCAAGTCGATGGCGCGCGAACTGGCCCGCTCCAACATCCTGCTGAACGCCGTCTGCCCCGGCCCGACCAACACGCCGATGATGGCCTCGGTTCTGGGCACCGGCGAGGATGCGGTGAAGTGGAAGGACGCGATGGTCCGCGGCATCCCGCTCAAGCGCATGGGCGAGCCCGAGGATTACGCGGGCATCGTCGCCTTCCTG
The DNA here is from genome assembly GCF_046507575.1 of Pontitalea aquivivens. Taxonomy (NCBI): domain Bacteria; kingdom Pseudomonadati; phylum Pseudomonadota; class Alphaproteobacteria; order Rhodobacterales; family Paracoccaceae; genus Pontitalea; species Pontitalea aquivivens. The sequence continues at coordinate 29,254 of NZ_JBKFEY010000006.1, forward strand.
GCGTCGTCGGATGCGGGGTTCATCACCGGCCAGACCATCTCGGTCTCGGGCGGGATGAACATGATCTGAGGTGAAGTTCACGCTGGAAGAGGCCGCAGAGGGGGACAACCCGCCCGACGGGTTCACCCTTCTGCGTGGGCAATCGCAGGCTGACTGGATGGCCGGGCCCTACTATGTGGCCCGACGCGACGGCGAATGGGTTCTGGGGTTCCGCATCAAGGAGCGGCACCTGAACCCCAACCGCGTCTGCCACGGCGGTATGATCGCGACCTTCGCCGACATGCTGACGACCGCGCTCCAAGACGATCCGGCCGTACCGCAGATCGTGGCAACGATCAGCCTGTCGGTCGACTATCTTGCCCCGGCCCCCCTAGGCGCCTGGGTCGAGGGTGTGCCCGAGGCGCTGCATGAGACCGGGCGGTTGCTGTTTTTCAAATCCGTCATCCGGGCCGATGGCGACCCCGTGGCGCGGTGCAGCGGGCATTTCCGCGTGACGCGGCCAAAAGCTGGCGAAACCAGTTCTTGACGATACACTAGTTTACGATAAGCTTAAAGAAACGATACGAAGGAGGAACCCCATGGCCGATGCGCCCCAGTTCGAGGACATCATCTACGAGGTCCGCGGCCGTGCCGCCTGGATCATCATCAACCGCCCAAAGGTCTATAACGCCTTCCGCGGACAAACGCTGGAAGACCTGATCCGCGCGCTGCACCTGGCGGGCAATGACAAGGACGTGTCCTGCATCGTGCTGACCGGCGCGGGCGACAAGGCGTTCTGCACCGGCGGCGATCAATCCGCCCATGAAGGCAACTATGACGGCCGTGGCGTCGTCGGCCTGCCGATCGACGAGCTGCAGGGGCTTATCCGCGACACGCCGAAGCCGATCATCGCGCGCGTTAACGGCTTTGCGATCGGCGGCGGCAACGTGCTGGCGACGCTGTGCGACCTCACCATCGCGGCCGATACCGCGAAATTCGGCCAGGTCGGCCCGAAGGTCGGCTCGTTCGACGCGGGCTGGGGCACGGCGCTACTGGCCCGTCATGTGGGCGAGAAGAAAGCCAAGGAAATCTGGTACCTGAACGAAATGTACACCGCCCAGCAGGCGGCGGACATGGGTCTGGTCAACAAGGTCGTCCCGGCCGCCGAACTGGACGAGGCCACCAACAAGTGGACCGATACGCTTGCCGAGCGCTCGCCCACCGCGCTGGCCTTCCTGAAGCGGTCGTTCAATGCCGACAGCGACTCGATCCGCGGCATTTCCAACCTCGCGCTGCATGCGGTGAAGCTGTACTACGCGACGCCGGAATCGAAAGAGGGCGTCAACGCCTTCAACGAAAAGCGCAAACCCGATTTCCACAAGTTCGTGGAATAAGCGATGGCGCCCGCGCGGATCCGCCCCGAACAGGTTTTCGATCATCTGCCCCGATCGGGAACCGTCTGGCTTCACGCCTGTTCGGGCGACTCCTCCCTGATCCGCGCGGGTCTTGCCGGGGCCGGGCAAGACCTGTCCGGCCTCGAATTTACCGGGATTTTCGTGCCCGGGCTGAACCCCATGGCGCCGCTCTTGGCGCAAGGCGCACGGTTCCGCACCTTTTTTATGATGCCCGAGATGCTGGCAGCCCCCGCCCAAGTGACGTTCCTGCCCCTGCCCTACCGCGACATCCGTCGCGATCTGGCGCTGAACCCGCCGGTTGCGGCGCTGTTCATGGTTTCGCCCCCGGATGCGGAGGGCAATTGCAGCTTTGGCCCGGTCAATGATTTCCTAGCCGACATCTGGGACCAGATCCCGGTCCGCATCGCCCATGTGAACCCGCGCCTGCCGCGCACGCAGGGCCGGTCCATTCCCTATACCCAACTGACCGCGGTGATCGAGGGTGACAGCGAATTACCTGAATCCGACCCCGGCACCGATGTGACCAGCCAGGCGATCGCCGCCCTTGCCGCCGAGATCATCCCCGAGGGCGCGACCCTTCAGGCCGGTCTGGGCCGCGTCCCCGAGGCATTGCTGCGCGGCCTGACCGGGCACCGCAACCTTGCGATCCATTCCGGGCTGATCGGGGTTTCCACCCTGAACCTTCTGGAAGCCGGCGCGCTGCGCGCCCGCGATCCGATCACCGCAGGCGTCGCCATCGGCACGCGGCGGCTGTATGACGCGGTCAGCGATCCGGCCTTCCGCTTCGCCCCGCCCTCGGTCACCCATGACATCCGGGAGGTGTCGGCGATCGACAAGTTTGTCACCGTCAATTCCGCGATCGAGGTTGATCTGCTGGGCCAGGCCTATGCCGAGGCGACGCCGAAGGGCTTTCTCTCCGGCCCCGGCGGCGCATCGGATTTTGCTGCCGGCGCGCGCGGGATGGACGGTTTGCGGATCGTCGCCCTGCCCGCCACCGCCGCCAAGGGCACCGTTAGCCGCATCGTGGCGCCCGGCGCCGCGACCGGCCCCGTGTCGCTGGGCCGGTTCGACGTGGATGTCGTCATCACCGAGTTTGGCCGTGCCGACCTGCGCGGCCTCAGCCACGAAGGCCGCCGCGCCGCGCTGATCGCCATCGCCGCGCCCGACCACCGCGAGGCGCTGGAGCGAGGCTGAGCCACGCAAAGGGCACATAGGTGACGGCTTCTAATGAGCGGGTTCAGGGGTTGGAGTGGCGGCTGCGGAAATCTGAACAGCCGGGATAAGTGGGTTTTCTTCGCAGCAGCAGCATGGCAAGATGATCGCGCCGGTGAACTTCCTACAGGGTGACCAGAACATCGTCACTTATTTCGGGGGCGCTCTGGCCGGGTCAAGCCGCACGTCGCCAAATCGCGAAGGCGCGGTGAGCAATGAAGAAGGCTACCTGTTCTTCGACGGAATGATTAACTGGAACAAGGTAGGCTGGCTGGCCGACAAATTCACCGCCGTGAACGCCTGCGTGGTTGCCGGACGCTACACCCACATGTCATTCTGGCAAGAACCGCAGCTGATCGACCTGAAGAACCCGGTGCTTGGCATGGCCCAGAACTACCTTGTCTGCCCCAACAACCACGGCGCCCCGATCATGATCGGCGAGATCGAGAAGATCTGCGACAAGTTCCACAGCGACGGCATGGTGATGCATGCCGCGCGCACCTGCCGGGGCATGACCAACTCGCAATTCCTGATCGCGGATTCCGCCAAACGCCACGGCCGCCAGTCGCTGTTCTTCGAGGGCGATGTGGCGGATGAGTCTTTCTACAAGGATGAGCTTCTGAACGAGCGCCTCGAGGCGATGATCGAATCGCTCGACGCGCAGCGCAGGGCGGCCTGATGGCGGACCTGTCGGCAAGCGTAGCGCTGGTCACCGGGGCCTCCAGCGGGATCGGCGCGGTAACGGCGCTGGATCTGGCGCGGCGGGGCGCTGCGGTGGCCTTGGTTGCGCGCCGCGCCGACCGGCTGGCCGCGCTGGCCAAACAGATCGAAGGCGCAGGGGGGCGGGCGCTGTTTCTGGTCGCGGACATCACCGACGCGGCGCAGGCTGAAAAGGTCGTCGCCGACACCGTGGCGCATCTGGGCCGGCTGGACGTTCTGGTCAATGCGGCGGGGGTGATGCTGAACGGCAGTTCGCTGAAACGTCCGTTGTCGGAATGGCAGCAGATGGTGGATCTGAACCTGTCGGCGCTGCTGGCCGTGACCAAGACCGCCCTGCCGCATCTGGTCGAGGCCGCGAAAGGGTCGCGCGGCGTGGCGGATATCGTCAACATCAGCTCGATCGCCGGTCGGGTCGCGGGCGGGGGCGCCGCGGTCTACAACGCCACGAAATTCGGCGTGACCGCCTTCAGCGAGGCCCTGCGCCAGGAATTTGCCAACCGCAATGTCCGGGTGTCCTGCGTTGAACCCGGTGCCGTCGAAACCGAGCTTTTCGATCATCAGGATACGGCGGCGCAGGCGCGCCTGTCACAGGTGCTGTCCGGCGTCGAAAAGCTGCGGGCCGAGGATGTCTCGGACCTGATCGGCCACATCGTCACCCTTCCCCGCCGGGTCGCGCTGGCCGAGGTGGTGATCCGCCCGACCGACCATATCTGACCCCTCGCCGCCTGTTTTCCGCGCGGAGCTTGATCGCGCAAAAAACATTTGTCAGATGACACAACATACTCTACCGTATCGTAAGCATGTAATAAATTTTTTGGGGTTGGTGGAGCCCCGGTGAGTCTGCTGTGAACGGGAGGAAACAATGAAAAAGAACTTCAAGACGACGGCGTTGGTGTCAACGCTGGCGATCACGACCGCTTACTCTGCGCCGGCATCGGCCGAAGTGGTGATCGGCTATCTGGCTGCGTTGACCGGCGCCACGTCCGAGTTGACCGGCGAATCCGCAGCCCATGCGGTCCAGATGGCAATCGACGATTTCGGCGGCAAGGTGGATGACCAGCCGATCATACTGCTGCAGGCTGACCACGCCGGCAAGCCCGATACCGGCCTTGGCATCGCGCGCGAATGGGTCGACACCAAGAACGTCAACCTTCTGCTGAACGTCGACAACTCGGCAGTGGCGCTGGCGGTCAGCGACCTCGTGCGTGACAAGGATGTCACGATGCTGCTGGGCGCGTCGAACGCCAAGCTGATCAACGAGCTGTGCAGCCCGCATCAGGCGATCATGCTGCTGGACAACTCTTCGCTGGCGCGCGCGGTCGTCGTGCCGCAGGTCGAGGCCGGGGCAGATACCTGGTTCTTCATCACCGTGGACTACGCCTTTGGGACCGACCTTCAGGATCAGGCGACCAAGGCCATTGAGGCCGCGGGCGGCAAGGTCGTGGGTTCGGTCAAGCATTCCCCCGAAACCACCGATTTCTCGGCCTTCCTGCTGCAGGCGCAAGCCTCGGGCGCCAAGAACATCGCCCTGGCGACCTTCGGCACCTGGCAGAACACCATCACCCGCCAGGCGCAGGAATTCGGCGTCGAGGCGAAGCTGTCGCCCTTCTACCTTGGGATCACCGACGTGCACTCGGCCGGTCTCGACACGGTGCAGAACGTGACCGGCTCGATCCTGTCCTACTGGAACTATAACGACCAGTCGCGCGAATTCGCAGCCAAGTTCAAGGAAGGCTATGGCCGTCCGCCGACCTTCACCAACACCTACCACTATGAATTCACCCGCCATTATCTGCGCGCCGTCGATGCGGTCGACAGCACTGATGCGGACAAGGTGAACGAATGGATGCGCGCCAATCCGGTGGAGCTGGTCAACGGCCTGACCGCGACGATCCGAAAGGATGGTTTCGTTCTGCGTGACGTGTTCCCCTATCGCACGCTCACGCCAGAGGAAAGCAAGGGCGAGTGGGATTACCTCGAAATCCTCGGCACCCTGCCAGCCGAAAAGATCGCTCCTCCGGTCAGCGAAAGCACCTGCCCGCTACTGAAGGGCTGATCCTCGCGACAGGGCGGCGTGCGCGCCGCCCTGCCTCGCATTTCCAATGGCATGCCGGTGGGCAATCGCGCGCCGGAAGGGGGTATGGGTGTCCGGAAATATCCTGGAAATCCGCGGCGTCATCAAACAGTTCGGCGGTTTCAACGCGGTCAACGGCGTCGATCTTGACGTGGCCGAGGGCGAGATCCACGCGCTGATCGGCCCGAATGGCGCGGGCAAGACCACATTCTTCAATCTGCTGACCGGCAACCTGCCGGTCACAGCGGGCACGATCCACTTTGGCGGGCAGCTGATCTCGAACCTGTCGATGGACAAGATCGCGCGGATGGGGCTGGTGCGGTCCTATCAGATCTCATCGATCTTCCCCGAGTTCACGGCGCTCAACAACGTCCGCTTTGCACTGCAGCAAAAGCGGCGCACGAATTTCGATTTCTGGTGCAACGAGCGTACGCTTGCCAGCCTGAACGACCGTGCGATGGAGCTTCTGGAAGAGCTGGACCTGGGCCGCTGGGCCGATACCCGCGCAGGCGATCTGCCCTATGGCCGCAAGCGCGCGCTGGAGATCGCCACGACGCTTGCGCTGGAACCACGGGTCCTGCTTCTGGACGAACCCACCAGCGGCATGGGCCGCGAGGATATCGAGCGCGTCACCGATCTGATCCGCAAGGTTGCGATCGGTCGCACGGTGGTGATGGTCGAACACAATCTGCCTGTGGTGCGGGGCCTGTGCGACCGCGTGACCGTTCTGGCCCGCGGCGAGGTCATCGCACGCGGCCGCTACGACGAGGTATCCGCCGACCCGCGCGTGGTCGAGGCCTATCTGGGGGCGCATCATGCTTGAGATCCGCAACCTGAATGCCTGGTACAGCGAAAGCCACGTGCTGCACGGCGTCAACATGGATATCCCAAAGGGCAAGGTCGTCTCGCTTCTGGGGCGCAACGGGGCGGGCAAATCCACGACCATGCGCTCGATCATGGGGCTGATGGACCGGACTGAGGGCAAAATCCTGCATGACGGTGTGAACCTTCTGCGGCTGCGCCCCAACCACATCGCCCGGCGCGGCATCGCGATCTGCCCCGAGGATCGGGGTATCTTCCCCTCGCTCAGCGTGATGGAAAACCTGATGCTGCCGCCGATCGTGGCGCCCGGCGGCATGAGCCTGGAACGGATCTACAAGCTGTTCCCGAACATCCAGGAACGCGCGCAAAGCCGCGGCACGGAACTGTCGGGCGGGGAACAGCAGATGCTGGCCATCGCACGCATCCTGCGGACGGGGGCGACGATCCTGCTGCTGGACGAGCCGACCGAAGGTCTGGCCCCCGTGATCGTGCAGCAGATCGCCCGCACCATTGCCGAGATCAAGGAGCTTGGTCACACCATCCTTCTGATCGAACAGAATGCCCATTTCGTGCAGGGATTGGCGAATGTCCATTACCTGATGGAAAACGGCGTGATCGTTGACCGGCTGGAGGATCATGAATTCGCGTCACAGATGGACCGGGTCGACCGGCTTCTGGGCGTGTAGGGCGGAGGACGCGATGTTTGAATTCGACATTAACCTGATCCTCGGCCAGATGGTCCTGGGCCTTGTGAACGGGGTGTTCTACGCGATCCTTTCACTGGGTCTGGCGGTCATCTTTGGCCTTCTGGGGGTGATCAACTTCGCGCATGGTGTGTTCTTCATGATGGGCGCCTATTTCGCCTACATGCTGACGACCTACCTGGGCATCGGCTACTGGGGGGCGATGATCCTCGTGCCGCTGATGGTGGGTACCATCGGCCTTGTGGTCGAGATCGTGCTGATCCGCCACATCTACAAACTGGATCACCTGTACAGCCTGCTGCTGACGCTGGGCCTTGCCGTCTTCATCGAGGGGGGCGTGCAGATCATCTTCGGCCCCCGCGGCTTGCCCTATCAGATCCCCGAGAGCCTGCGCGGCGCCGTCAATCTTGGCTTCATGTTCCTGCCGATCTATCGGGCCTGGGTGGTGGGCGCGGGGATCGTGCTGTGTCTGGTCACCTGGTATCTGATCGAACGCACCTCGCTGGGCGCGAAACTGCGCGCGGCCACCGACAACCCGCGCCTTGTGCAGGCCTTCGGGATCAACGTGCCGATCATGCTGACCCTGACTTATGCGGCGGGCGTCGCGCTGGCCGGGATCGGCGGGGTCATGGCCGCGCCGATCATGTCGGTTGACCCGGGCATGGGCACCCACATCACCATCGTTGTCTTTGCGGTGGTTGTGATCGGCGGCATGGGGTCAATCATGGGGGCAATCGTCACTGGCCTTGGTCTTGGCCTGCTCGAAGGTCTGGCCAAGGCGATCTACCCCGAGGTTTCCTCGACCGTCATCTTTGTCGCCATGGTGGTGATCCTGATCCTGCGCCCGCGTGGCCTTTTGGGGAAGGTGGCCTGAGCATGGACAGTACCGTCATTAGCAAGGGAAGCGGAAACATGGCAACACATCCGGCCGAGTTCCAGTTTTTGGGCATGACCAAGGCGCGCACCGTGGCCTTCGCCATCTTTGCCCTGGTGATCGCGCTGGGACCGCTTGTCGTTTACGACGTGTTCCTGATGCGGGTCTATTGCCTGATCATCTTTGCATGTTCGTGGAGCCTGCTTCTGGGCTACACGGGGTTGATGAGCTTTGGTCACGCCGCCTTCTTCGGCGCCGGGGCCTATCTGTGCGGCCATGCCGCCGCCCGCTGGGGCCTTCCGACCGAGCTTTCGATCCTGGTCGGAACCCTTAGCGCCGGGATGCTGGGGCTGGTCTTCGGCTGGGTCGCGATCCGCCGGCAGGGCCTGTATTTCGCAATGATCACCCTGGCACTGGCACAGATGACCTATTTCGCGGCGGTGCAGGCCCCCTTCACCGGCGGCGAAGATGGCATTCAGGCCGTGCCGCGCGGGTCGATGTTCGGGCTGGATCTAGCCACGAACAGCACGCTGTACTGGGTGATGGCGGTCATCGTGCTTGCCGCGATCCTTCTGTATAACCGCATCGTCCATTCCCCCTTCGGCCAAGTGCTGCGCGCGATCCGCAACAACCCCGAACGGGCCAAGTCGCTGGGCTACAACGTGGACCGGTTCAAGCTGGCCTCGTTCACGATCTCGGCGGCGATGGCGGGCTTTGCAGCCTCGATGAAGACCATCGTGTTCGGCATCGCGACGCTGGACAACATCGCCGTCGGCGCAACCACCGAAGTGGTTCTGATCACCCTGGTCGGCGGCATCGGCACAATCTTTGGCCCCGTGGTCGGCAGCTTCATCATCCTGTCGATGGAGCATTTCCTGTCGCCCTATGGGCCTTGGGTCCTGCTGATCGAGGGAACGGTCTTCATGCTCTGCGTGCTTCTGTTCCGGCAGGGGATTGTCGGCGAAATCCAGGCGCGCCTGAAAAAGCCGCTGTAAGAAAACGGGGCCCGTTACGCTTTGCGCGGGTGGTTCGTCAGACGGGCCGTTTCCGCACCAGTTCCGACACCTGCCCCGACAGAACCTCGGTTCCATCCATCCGGCGAAGGGTGATCTGGTCGGTGACGATCCCCGCCGCCGGGTTCGAGGCGCTTTCCCTCACCTGAATGGTTTCCCATTCCGCCTGAACCGTATCGCCCAGCCGCACCGGCGCGCGAAACCGCACCTCGGCCCAGCCCAGAAGCGCGATCCCCGAGGTGACAAGCCGCCCGCTTCGCACCACCAGCCCATGCGCCAGCGCTAGGTTCAGCATCCCGTGCGAGATGCGTCCTCCGAACTCTGCCTGCTCTGCAAAACTCTGGCTGGTGTGCAGTTCGGCCATGTCGCCGGTCAGCCCGGCAAAGGTCATCACGTCATGATCGGTGATTGTGCGGGTGGGCGACAGCCCGCGCCGCCCGACCTTCTGAAGCTCAAACCAGTCGATCTGGTCCGGCGAAACCCAGTTGAACATCTTCGCTCCCTCTATGCAAAAACCCCGCGCCCGATGGCGCGGGGTCAATCTGTCACTTGGCGGTTGCGGCGCGTAGATCGTCCAGCATCGCCTGCGGATCTGCGAGGCCTGCGTTCTTGGCGCGGGCAATCCAATCCGCCTCAATCGGCGCAATGATCCCCTGGATCTGCGTCACCACCTCGGGCGCGGCATCGGCGCGCACTACCCCAAGACCCTCAAAGCTGGAAAGCGCCGCATCCACCGCCTTCTGGTGGGCATCGCCCGACTGCTGCGCAAGGACCGCACCCGAAATCGCCGTGATCGCCGCGCGATCCTGCTCCGAGATGCGCTCCCAAGAATCGGGATTGATGGCCAGCATGTTCACCGTGCTTGCAAGGCCACCCGGATAGAAGGACAATTGTTTGAGTACCCCTTCCAGCTTGAAGCCGGTCACGGTCTCCGGGGTGATTATGCCACCGTCGATCACCCCACCCGCGGCCAGTTCGTAAATTTCGGGCACCGGCTTGACGACCGGAACAGCACCCAAAAGGTTCAACATCTCGGTCGTTGCGGGTTGTGGGCTACGCAGTTTGGCACCCTTAAGGCCCTCGACCGTGACGATCGGCTCCTTGGTCGTGAACAGATGCGCGGGGCTGCCGCTGAACAGGGTCAGGACATGCACGCCTTCAAAGATGTTCAGCGGCGCGACGTTCTTTTCATAGACCTCCCAAGTCGCGGGGCTGCGCTTAGCGGGTTGGTCGCCATAGAAGGGCAGCTCGAATCCTTCGATCAGCGGGAACCGACCGGGGGTGTAGCCCGGCACGACAAAGCCGATATCGGCCTGCCCGTCGGCCACCACGTCGAATTGCGTCGGGGCAGAACCCACGACCTTAGGCGTCGGTTCGATCTTCACGCGGCCCTCGGTCACCTTCTCGACTTCGGCGATCCAGGGAAAGATTAGGTCGGTGTTGATGAAATAAGTGGTCGGCAGCCAGTTCGAATAGCGCAGCGTGACCGTTTCGGCCGCGGCGGCACCCGCCATCAGGACCAGCAATGACCCGCCAAGCGCGGCGCGGCCGATAATAGAAATTCCCATGTCTTCCTCCTGTTGCAGTGGAAGGTCTGCCACCTGTCCGGCCCCTCCGGCAAACGCTTCGCTATAATACGGTACGTGAGCGAACTTGTATTGCAAGCGAAATGTCTGTTGCGCATGATGCGAAGGCTTATGACCTTGCAGCCCGGAAAGGACCGCCCGATGCAGACCGCGATTCCCGTGACCGACCCGAACCCGCCGCCCGGTTTCATCCCGATGACCGGCGTGACCCCGGCAGAGGTCTTTTGCGGCCCGTTCTACGTCTGCGAAGCCGAGGGCGACCGCCCTGCCCGGCTGGGCTTTCGCGTGCAGCAGCACCACCTGAACGGCGCCGGGGTCTGCCACGGCGGGATCCTGTCGCTGTTTGCCGACCTGCAGGGCTACATGCTGCCGCAGATCGAACGCACATCCGGGTCTGCGCCGACCATCACCATCTCGGTGGATTTTCTGGCACCCGCCAAACTGGGCGATTGGGTTGAAGGGACGCCGGAATGCGTCAAGGCGACCCGCAAGATGATCTTCTTCCAGTCGGTCCTGCGGGTCGGGGAAGATGCCGTCGCGCGCTGCAACGGCATCTACAAGCTGGTCAAACCGCGCTAGGGCTTGAGGAAACCGCGCTCGACGGCGCGGGCGGCCAGGCTGCCGGTACCGCGCATCAGGATCTGGGTGCGGTTCTCCAGTTCCAGCGCGGCGGAAAGGCTGCCCGCCTCAAGGTTGGCCCACATGCCCCGTTTGGTCATCCAGGTCGAGAGGCCGCCGTTTTCCGCGATCTGGTGGGCCAGGTTTTCGGCCTGTTCGTCCAATCCGTCGGCATGCAAGGCCGAAACCAGCCCGATCCGCTCTGCCTCCTCCGCGCCGACCATGCGGCCGGTCAGCATGATCTCGAAGGCCCGGGTCGTACCGATGGCGCGGGGCAGCAGATAGCTTACGCCGATGTCGCAGCTGGACATGCCGACCTTGATGAAAGCCGCGTTGAATTTCGCCCCCGGACCGGCGATCCGCAGGTCGCAGGCAAGGGCCAGACCAAAGCCCGCGCCGCAGGCCGCGCCGTTCACCGCGGCAATGGTCGGTTGCGGAATGGCGCGCAGGCGCGTCACCAGGCTTGCATAGCGTTCCTGGCGCGCCATCCAGGCCGCAGTTTCGTCCCCTTCGCCTTCGGCCTTTTCGGCCAGCGACAGGTCGAAGCCTGCGCAAAACCCGCGCCCCTCGCCGGTCACGATCAGCACCCGGGCGGGCCCTTCGGTAACCTCGTCCAACAGGCGCAGCATGTGCCGCACCATGTCATCCGTCAGCGCGTTAAGCTTGTCCGGCCGGTTCAGACGCAGCGTCGCGATGTGGCCCTGAACCTCCAGGCGCACCGTGTCTTGGGTGTTCGTCATCCTGTTCCTCCCTTATGCCTCGCGCCAAGGATTGGCTGCGCCCCGCTGCGCAGCGATCGACGACAGCTTTTCTTGACAGCTTCAAGATTTACCATCTAGCGTATCATATGCAGAATAACAAATGGCCCGACATGGCCAAAAGGGGGGGGGTATCATGGCCGCTACGTTCGATCTGCAAACCCATCGGGCCGCGATGCGACAGCAAGGCTGGTGGCAGGACAGAACGTTCGACGATCTGCTGAAGGGTGCCGTCGACCAGTTCCCCGACAAGCCTGCGATCCGCGCCTATCGAAGCGACGCTGGCTTTGACGCCCCGGTCGGGTCGCTGACCTTCGCTGAACTAGAAGCGGCGGTTGCAAAGGCCGCCGGCGCCTTTCGCGCGCTTGGCATCGGGTCCGGCGATGTGGTCGGCGTGCAGCTGCCGAACTGGTGGGAATTCGAGGTCTCGATCCTGGCGCTCAATCGGATCGGGGCGGTGCCGAACCCCTTGATGCACATCTTCCGCGAACGCGAGTTGCGCTTCATGCTGGGCTTTGCCGAGGCGAAGGCGATTGTGATTCCCAGCACCTTCCGGGGCCATGACTTCTTGACGATGATGGCGGGGCTGCGCGCCGATCTTCCCGCGTTGCGCCATGTAATCGTGGTCGATTGCGAGGGCCCGGACAGCTTTGACCGGCTAATCATGAATGCCGATGCAGCGCCGATCCCGGCCGGCCAGGGAACGCCCGTCGCGCCCGATGAAATGTCTGTGCTGATGTATACCTCGGGCACGACAGGGGAACCCAAGGGCGTGATGCATTGCGCCAACACGATGCATGCCTGTGTCACCGCCCTCGGCAACCGGTTCGGCCTGCGCAGCGAGGATGTGCATATCGGTGCAACACCTTTTGGTCACATGACCGGCTATACCGCCGTCATGGTGCAGGCGCTGAAATATGGCAGCACCACGATCCTGATGGATGTCTGGGATCCGAGGGCCGGCGTTCAGATCATGCAGCGCGAAGGGGTGACGCATATGGCGGCCTCTACCGCCTTCCTGTCGGACATCTGCGCGCAAATCCGCGCAGGCGCCACGCCACCTCGGCTGCGGACCTTCCTCTGCGGCGGCGCGCAGATCCCGCCCGCGGTGATCGAGGAGGCGCGCGCGCTTATGGGGATTGGCGTCTCGTCGCTGTGGGGCATGACCGAGGGGCTGGCGGGCAGCCTGACCGAACCCGAACGTGCGGCCGAAAAATCCGCCAGCACCGATGGCCGCACCGTCGAGGGGGTGGAGCTTCTGGTCGCGGATGAAAACCTCAATCCCCTGCCCACCGGCAAGACCGGGCGGTTGTATTTTCGCGGCTCGCAGCAGTTCATCGGCTATTTCAAGCGCCCGGGCCTGTGCGGGCGCGAGCCCGAGGGCTGGTTCGACACCGGCGATCTCGCCTACATGGACGCCGAGGGCTACATCCGCATCGACGGCCGCACCAAGGACATCATCATCCGCGGCGGCGAAAACGTCCCCGTGGTCGAGATCGAGGCGGTGCTGTATCGCCACCCCCGTATCGCCGATGCGGCCGTGGTAGGCTATCCCGATCCGCGCCTTGGCGAACGGGGCTGCGCCGTGCTGACGCTGCGCGAGGGCACGACCTTTACCATGACCGAGCTCTGCGACTGGATGGCGCAGAACGGCGTCGCCCGCCAATACTGGCCCGAGGCGGTCGAGGTGATCGAGGTGATGCCCCGCACCCCCAATGGCAAGATCAAGAAGCCCGACCTGCGCCCGCTGGCCGCGAAACACAGCGCAGCAAACTGACCCGCAATTGAAAGGCAACAGAATGACCGACAGGCTGGAAGGAAAAGTCGCCATTGTCACTGGCGCGGCGCGCGGACTGGGCCGCGCCTACGCGCTGAAACTGGCCGGGATGGGCGCCGATGTGGTGATCGCCGATCTGACGCTGGATGGCGCGAAGGACTGGGGAGAGGTTCTGGGCGCCGAAAGCGTTCCCGCCGAAATTCAGGCGATGGGTCGCCGCTCGGTCGGGGTGGAGGGCGACCTGACCCGCCCCGAGGCGGTCGCGCGCTTGTTTGACGAGACAATGAAGGCCTTTGGCCGGGTGGATATCCTGGTCAACAACGCGGGCGGAGCGATCGCGCGCGACAGTGGGCCGCTTGGGACCCAGACCTCGCAGGCGGATTACGACCTGCTGATGGACGTGAACCTGCGGTCCTGTCTTCTGTGCTGTCAGGCGGCGGCGCCGATCATGACCGCGCAGGGGTCGGGGGTAATCGTCAATATCTCGTCCCAGACCGGGGTGTCGCATCTGCCGGGCGGTGTGCTTGCGGTTTATGGCGCGGCCAAGGCGGCGGTGGCATCGCTGACGCGCAGTCTTGCGGCCGAGCTGGGGCCAAGCGGGGTACGGGTCAATGCAATCTCGCCGGGAATTATCATGACCGCCCGCGTCGCGACCCAGGCCGCACAGCGGGGCATCGGAACCAATTCGCAGGCCGCAGCCCTGCCGCTGCGCCGACTTGGCACGGTCGAGGATTGCACCGGCGTTTTGGAGTTTCTGGCCAGCGACCAGTCGCGCTATGTCACCGGGCAGGTCATATGCGCCGATGGCGGCGCGGTGCTGCACCCGAACTGAGGGCCGCCGAACGAACAAAAAAAACGGGCCCTGCGGGGCCCGTTTTCAGATTGTCTTCCGTCAGTTCGCGGCGGCGATTTCGGCGGCGAAGAAATCCAGCATTTCCTGCGGGTTTTCCAAACCGGCCGCCTTGGCCTTTTCGGCCCAGCTTGCCGTGACGGGGGCGAGAACCTCCTTCATCTTCGCTTCTTCTTCTGCGCTGATGCGATCGATCTTCATGCCTTCCGCTTCCATCTTCTCGACGGCCTTCTGGGTCTCTCCGACGTGCAGATCGCCGGAAGCCTTTGCAATCTTTTCACCCGAGATTTCCAAGATCGCCTTCTGGTCGGCCTCGGAAATCTTGGCCCAGGCGTCGGGGTTCACCGAAACCAGCACCGTGGCCGAAGACATGCCGCCCGGGAAATAGGTCATCCGCTTGAAGACCTCGTTCAGCTTGAAGCCGATCGTCGCATCCGGCGGGTTAGTGGCCCCGTCGATCACGCCGCCCGCGGCCAGTTCATACACTTCCGAGGTCGGCTTGCTGACCGGGGTCGCGCCCAGAAGCTCCAGCATGGCGGTCAGCGACTCGTTCGAGCTGCGGATCTTCGCGCCCTTGAACGCCTCGATTGAGGACAGTTCCTTGCCGGTGGTGAAGATGTGATAGACCCCGGTCTGGTAGACGGTGAGCGGAACGACTTCTTCGAAGATGTTCAGCGGCGCCATGTACTTTTCATAGGTGCGCCAAACGGCAGGCCCCCGCTTGGCCTCGTCTTCGCTGAAGAAGGGCAGTTCAAGCCCCTCGATCAGCGGGAAGCGGCCGGGGTTGAACCCGGTCACGAACAGCGACATGTCCGCCAGACCATCGGCCACGACGTCATACTGTTGGGCAACGCTGCCCACGACCTTGGGGGTTTTTTTAACCTTCACGCGGCCTTCGGTCACGCGCTCGATCTCGGCGAACCAGGGCTCCATCACCTGAACATCCAGCGGATAGCCGGCCGGCAGCCAGTTCGAATAGCGCAGCGCCACCTCTTGCGCCTGCGCGGCAAGCGCGCTGACGGACAGGGCAAGGCCAGCGATCACGCCGATTTTGGAAAAACGGGTCATTGTCATCCTCATTAAAGTTGTTCGTTCATAGGCGTCAGCAACGGGCCCGGCAGAGCCCGTTGCTGACTGAAAGGTCACTCGCGTGCGGCGGCGACTTCGGCGGCAAAGAAGTCCAGCATTTCCTGCGGGTTCGCTAGGCCGGCGGCCTTGGCCTTCTCCAGCCACTCGATCGTGACGGGGGCGACGATCTCGCGCATCTTGGCGGCCTCTTCGTCGGTCATCCGGTCCACGGTCATGCCACCGGCTTCCATCTTCTCGATGGCCTTCTTGGTTTCGTCAAAGTGCAGGTCGCCCGACATCCTGGCAATCTTTTCCCCCGAAACGCTCAGGATCGCCTGCTGATCCGCCTCCGAGATCTTGTCCCAGGTGTCGGGGTTCACCGAAACGATCACCGTGGTCGAGGTAAGGCCGCCCGGCACGAAGGTCATGCGGTTGAGCACCTCGTCAAGCTTGAACCCCAGAAGCGCGTCCGGGGGCGTCGTCGCCCCGTCGATCACCCCGCCCGAGGCCAGTTCATAGACCTCGGAGACGGGTTTGTTGACTGGCACGGACCCCATCAATTCCAGAATGCGCGTCAGCGACGGGCTGGAGCTGCGGACCTTGGCCCCCTTGAAGTTCTCGACCTTGGAGAGGTCAAGCCCGGTGGTGAACAGGTGGAACGACCCGGTCTGGAAGATCGACAATGGGACAACTTCGGGGAAGATATTCTGCGGGGCAATGAACTTTTCATAGGTGAGCCAGACGGCGGGACCGCGGTCGGCTTCGTTGTCGCCGTAGAACGGAAGCTCAAGCCCTTCGATCAGCGGGAAACGGCCGGGCGCGTAGCTGACCACCATCAGCGACATGTCCGCCATCCCGTCGGCCACGACGTCATACTGCTGGCCGACGCTGCCCACGACCTTGGGGGTCTTTTCAACCCTCACGCGACCTTCGGTCACGCGCTCGATATCGGCGAACCAGGGCTCCATCACCTTGACGTCCAACGCATAGCCGGCCGGCAGCCAGTTGGAATAGCGCAGCGTCACCTCTTGCGCCTGCGCGGCAAGCGCGCTGACGGACAGGGCAAGGCCAGCGATCACGCCGATTTTGGAAAAACAGCTCATTCTCATCCTCCCGGAAAATGGCCCGCCCAAAGGCGGGATCAGCGGCGCCCCGGTGGGCCGGGTGCGCCGGATTTCGTCAGATCTTGCGCGTCTGGCCCGCCCAGTAGGGGTCGCGTAGCACGTTCTTCATCACCGTGTTCTTGGGCGACAAAGGCAGCGGTTCGCTGCGGAACTCGACCGATTTGGGGCATTTGTAGCCACCGATCAGGGTGCGGCAGTGCGCGATCAGTTCGTCCTCGGTCGCGGTCGCGCCCGGTTTCAGCACGACGACCGCATGGACCTGCTCGCCCCATTCCGCGGACGGGATACCGATCACGGCAGCTTCATGCACGGCCGGATGCTGGAACAGCGCGCGTTCAACCTCGATCGAGTAGACGTTTTCGCCGCCCGTCACGATCATGTCCTTCACGCGGTCGGCGACATACAGATAGCCGTCCTCGTCCAGATAGCCGGCATCGCCCGAATACATCCAGCCGTCGCGCAGCACCTCGGCGGTCTGCGCGGGTTTGCCCAGATAGCCGCTCATCAGATAGTCCGAGCGCATCGCGATTTCGCCCATCTGGCGCGGGGGCAGGGTCGCGCCGTCAGGCGCGACGATCTTGACCTCGACCCCCGGTCCGGGCTGGCCGCAGGACCGGATGCGTTCCGCCTTGGGGCCGCTGAACACATGGTCGCGCCAGCGCAGCATGGTGGCGAAGCCACCCGTCTCGGTCATGCCATAGATCTGGTAGAAACGCAGCCCCGGCAGTTTCGCCGCCGCCGCCGCCATCAGCGCCTCGGGCATGGGCGAGCCGCCATAGATGCAGGTCCGCAGGCTCGACAGGTCGTATTTGTCGAAATCCGGGTGCGAGATCAGCATGTTGACGATGGTGGGCACCATCACCGCATTGCTGACCTTGTGGTTGTGGATCGCGTGCATCATCGACAGCGGCTCGAACTTGGGCAGCACGACATGGGTGCCCCCGGCCATCGTGATGTAATGCACGGGGCTGGCGCCCGAGAAATGGAAGAAGCCGCCGACATAGGCAAAGCTGAGATCCTCGACATCGGGCAGCATCGCAAGCCAGGCGGTCGCGGCATGGCCAAGCGCGGAATGGGTCAGCGCCACGCCCTTTGGCTGGCCCGTGGTGCCGCCGGTGTAGAACACGGCGTAAAGGTCATCGCCCTTGCGGTCGGCATCCTCGATCGGATCGTGGCTGGCGATCAGATCTTCGTAGGACAGCATCCCTTCGGGGGTCGGCAGGTCGCCGATATGGATCACGGCCTTGAGGTCGGGATAGTCTTGGCGCAACTGGTGGCCCTGTTCGATGAAGGCGTCATCCACGCACAGCACCACGGCCTCGCAATCGCGCAGGGCGAACAGGTTTTCAGCCGCCGACCAGCGCACGTTCATCGGCGCAAAGCAGCCGCCCGCCCACGGCACGGAGAAGAACATCTCCAGGTAGCGGTCCGAGTTCATCGCCAGCACTGCTACAAAGGCCCCGTCGTAAACACCCAGCGCGCGGAACGCTGCCGCCATCCGCGGCACCCGGTCGCCAACCTCGCGCCAGCTGCGCTGGCGTGGACCACAAACCGTGGCGACCCCGTCTGCGTTGCGATGTAGCGCCTGCTTCAGCAGCAATGTGCCTTGCATTCCCATCCTCCCGTTGAATATCGCTTGTGCCTGCGACCTATCTCGTTCCGCGTCCCTTGAGGCGCGACAGGCGGGCATCCAGTTCCGCCTTGTCCACCGCCTGATTTGCCGCGACCGAGGCGGCGCGCTCCATCTGCAGCGCCTCCTCGAAGGGCAGTGCAAGGCCGCGCTGCAACAGCCGCTTGTAGGCCGCTCGCGCCTCGGGCACGCCCGACATCATCTGAAGCGCAAGCTCTTCGGCCTTGGCCCGAACCTCGCCATCCGGCACTACATGGTTCACCAGACCCCAGGACAGCGCCTCGGTGGCTGACAGGAACCGCGCGGTCAGGGCCATTTCCATCGCCCGCGCCGGGCCAATGCGCCGACTCAGCCGGACCGAGCCGCCCCAGCCCGGCAGCAGGCCCACCTGGCAATGGCTGTCGGCGAAGGAGGCGCTTTCCGCCGCGACCAGGAAATCGCAGGCAAGCGCCAGCTCCAGCCCGCCGGTCAGGCACAGCCCGTTGATCGCGCCGATGACCGGGCCGCTGAATCCCGTCAGCGCCGCCACCGGATCGTGGACATAGGCCCCCGCGGCGGTCAGGCTGGCGCTTTCCCATTCAGTGATGTCAAGCCCGGCCGAAAAGACCTTGCCCGCCCCGGTCAGGATCAGCACATGCACGTCCGGGTCCGCCTCCAACTCGCGCACCACATCTGCAAGCGCCTGCCGCAGCCCGATCGACAGCGTGTTCAGCCGGTCGGGCCGGTTCAGAACGATCGTCGCATGCCCCCGGGCCGACCGTTCGACCCGAATCGCATCCTCCTGCATTGCGCTCCTCCCCAGGATCGCGGGCGAGCCGTATTTCCGAGGGGAAAAGGCTCTGCTCGCCGCTTGTCAGGTTAATTCATCAATGTTATCGTAAGGCAGCGAACAAAAAAAGCAAGCGACGATTTCGAACCAATCAAGCGGTCGCCTGCACAAGAAAACCGCTTCTTCAGGCCGCTGGCCTGCAAGGCGCGGGACAGACAGACGTTTGGGAGGACAGATGTCAGGACCACTATCAGACCTGCGTGTCGTCGAATTTTCAGGCCAGGGCCCCGGGCCATTCGCGGGCGGCCTCTTGGCGGATTTCGGCGCGGATGTGATCCGTATCGACCGGCCGGGCGCGCCGCTGATGCCGCCGAAATACGACTTCTACAACCGCAACAAGCGGTCGATTGTCCTGAACCTCAAATCCACCGAGGGACTTGAGGCTGCCTTGGGGCTGGTCGGCACCGCAGATGTGGTGATCGAGGGGTTCCGCCCTGGCGTGATGAACAAGCTGGGCCTGGGGTATGAGGCTTGCGCCAAGGCCAACCCGCGCATCGTCTATGGCTCGATGACCGGCTGGGGCCAGGAAGGCCCGATGGCGATGGAGGCCGGGCACGACATCAACTATCTGGCGCTGACCGGGGCCTTGCATGTGATCGGCCACCCCGATCTGCCGCCCGCGCCGCCCTTGAACCTGGTGGCGGACCTTGGCGGGGGCGGTATGTATCTGGCCTTTGGCATCATGGCTGCCGTGCATGAGGCGCGCCGATCCGGGCAGGGGCAGCATATCGACGCCGCGATGATAGACGGCGTGTCGCATCTGATGTCGGCGTTCATTGCCTTTACCCAGCAGGGCACCTGGACCGAGAACCGCGCCGACAACATCGTGGATGGCGGTTCGCCGGACTACGGATGCTATAAAACGGCGGACGGCAAATATGTCGCAGTCGGCGCGATCGAGCCGCAGTTCTATGCCGCGCTGGTCACGACCCTTGGGCTGGACCCGGCCACAATCCCGGATCGGGCCGACCGCGCCAATTGGCCCGTGCTGAAGGCGATGTTTGCCGAACGCTTCCGCACCCGGACCCGCGCCGAATGGGAGGCGCTGATGGCGGGCCACGATGCCTGCTTCTCGCCGGTTCTGACCATGACCGAGGCTTGGTCGCATCCGCAGATGCGCGCTCGTCAGGTGTTCAGGAACTTCGATGGTTTGGTCCACCCCGGCCCTGCCCCGCGCCTGTCGCGAACGCCGGGCGGCCTGCGCCGCGCGACACCCGCACCGGGTGCAAACAGCCAGGAAATCTGGTCCGACTGGAACATGCCCACGGAACTGTGGGAAAAGCTCGTGTCCTCCAAGTCAGTAGGCCAGTCATGATTCGCCTGTTTGAACGTCTTGTTGCGATTTGGGTCGGGGTCACGCTGTTCGCATTGATGTGCGTGATCCTTGTCGATGTCGTCCTGCGCAACCTTTTCAATGCGCCGCTGGCCGCAGGCACCGAAATCGCCGAACTGCTGATGGGCGCGATGGGTTTTGGCACCTTGCCGCTGCTGGCGCTGAAGATGACGCATATCACGGTCGATTTGCTGCAGATCCGCCATAACGGCCCGGTGCATCGCCTGATCGGCGTGGTGACTAGCCTGTCGACCGCCGGGATCTTTGCGATCCTGACCCAACGCATGCATCTGATGACAGCGCGCACCGCGCGCAGCGGCGAGGTGCTGCCGCAACTCGGTCTCAGCTGGACGTGGATCTGGTGGATGCTTCTGGTCCTGTGCGCCCTGACCGTTCTGGTTTCGCTCGTCGCGGCCTTCAACGCTGCCCGTGGCACCCACGCCCCCCAGTCAGGAGCAGAACTGTGACCGCCACTCTCATCGCATTCTTTGCCGCACTGGCGCTTATTTTCCTGCGTATCCCGATCGGGATCTCGCTGGCGATCGTCGGCTTTGCCGGGCTTGCCTTCGAGACCGGCGTCAAGCCAGCACAGGCAGGCCTTACCGCGCTTGCCCAACATGGCGTGATGTCCTATTCGCTGACCGTGCTGCCGCTGTTCGTGCTGATGGGCAATCTGGTGGCCGGCGCCGGGATCTCGGGCAACCTGTTCCGCACCGCGCAGCAATTCATCGGGCATCGTCGTGGCGGCCTTGCGATGGCGACCATCGTCGCCTGCGGCGCCTTTGGCGCGATCTGCGGGTCAAGCGTGGCAACCGCGGCGACGATGTCGCGCGTGGCGCTGCCTTCGATGCGCGATTTCGGCTATTCCAACCGGCTTGCCGCGGCGACGCTGGCGGCGGGCGGCACGTTGGGCATCCTGATCCCGCCCTCTATCATCATGGTGATCTATGCGGTGGCGACACAGACCCATATCGGCATGCTGTTCGCGGGGGGCATTCTGCCGGGGCTGCTGGGCGTCCTGGGCTATATCCTGACCATCAAATACGTCTCGTGGCGAAATCCGGACGCGACCCCGCGGGGCGAGCGGGTCGGCTGGGGGCAGCGCCTGTCCTCGCTGCGCGCGATCTGGCCGGTGGTGGTGCTGTTCGGCTTGGTGATGGGCGGCATCTATTCGGGCATGTTCACCTCGACCGAAGCCGCGGGCATCGGCGCGGGCGGCGCGCTGATCTTCGCGATGTTTGCCCGGTCCCTGACCCTGTCAGACATCGCGCGCATCTTCGTGGATACGGCGATGGTCACGGGGTCGATGTTCATGATCCTGATCGGCGCCTCGGCCTTTGTCGAGTTCGTGAACCTGACCGGCGTGCATACCTATCTTGAGACCCTTGTCCGCGATTCCGGTGTGCCGGCGATCGGTGTGATCTTTATCATCGTGATGATCTACATCGTCCTGGGCTCGGTCATGGAATCGATGTCGATGATCCTGATCACGGTGCCAGTCTTCTTCCCGATCGTCATGGCGCTTGGCTATGATCCGGTCTGGTTCGGTCTGGTCGTCGTGATCGCGGTCGAGGTCGGCCTAATCACGCCGCCCATCGGGATCAACCTGTTCGTAATCCGGTCGGTTGCGCCACACATCAGCTATCGCGACATCTTCGCCGGGGTTGCGCCCTTTGTCGTGGCGGACGTCATCCGCATCGCGATCATCGCCCTGTTCCCGGCGATCGTGCTGTGGTTGCCCCAAATGATGTTCTGAGCCAGACATGACCATCAATCCCGAAACGGCTCTGGGTCTGACCGTTCCCGATCTGACCCAGACCTATACCAACCGCGAGACGATGCTGTATGCCTTGGGCATCGGCATCGGCCACGATCCGACCGACCTTGGCCAGCTTGGCTTTGTCTTTGAACGCGGGCTCAAGGCCGTGCCGACGATGGCCGTGGTTCTGGGCGAGACGATGGACTGGGTCTATCACCCTGATCTGGGGATGGATGTTCCCCAGACCCTGCATGGCGAGGAACGGGTGATCCTGCATCGCCCGCTTGCCCCCGAGGGTCGGGTGACGGGCCAGCTTCGCGTGACCGGACTGGCCGACAAGGGGCCGGGGCGCGGTGCCTTGGTTCAGGCCACCAAGACGCTGCGCGATGCCGAAACCGGCGCGCTGATCGCGACGGTGGAACGCACGGCCTTTGCCCGGGCCGATGGCGGTTTTGGCGGGGTGCATGGCACGATCAATCCCGCCGTGCCGCAGGCCTTGCCCAACCGCGCGCCCGACTGGACCTGCGATCTGCCGACGGTGGCGCAGGCGGCGCTGCTGTATCGTTTATCGGGCGACCGGATCCCGCTGCATGCCGACCCGGCGATGGCCCGCGCCGCCGGGTTCGACCGACCGATCCTGCACGGTCTGTGCAGCCTTGGCATGGCCTGCCATGCCGTCCTGCGCATGGCCTGCGATTACGACCCGGCGCGGATCGCCGAAATTGGCTGCCGCTTCACGGCGCCGGTCTATCCCGGTGAAACCCTGCGCGTCGAGCTGTGGAAAGACGGCAATACCGTCAGTTTCCGCGCCCGGATCACCGATCGTGGCGTGACCGCGCTGCATGGCCGCGCGATCCTGCGTCCCTGACCCGAGAGGAAGACTATGACCCAACCGCTTCTGGGCCAGACCGCCATCGTCACCGGTGCTGCGCGCGGCATCGGCCGGGCCTATGCGTTGCATCTGGCACGGCTGGGCGCGGATGTGGTGGTGTCTGACATCAACATGCAGGGCGCCGCCAAGATCGGCGAGGAGCTGACCGCCGAAACCGTGATGGCCGAGATCGAGGCGCTTGGCCGACGGGCACTGGGGGTTGAGGGCGACCTGCGCAAACCCGAAACCGTGGAGCGCCTGTTCCGCGAGACGATGGAGACCTTCGGCCGCGTCGACATCCTTGTGAACAACGCCGGCGCCGGGGTCTATCGCGACAGCGGCCCGCTGCCCACGCAGACGACGCAGGCGGGTTTCGATTTCCTGATCGACGTGAACCTGCGGTCTTGTGTGATGTGCTGTCAGGCGGCAGCGCCGATCATGGCGGCCCAAGGGTCGGGCGTGATCGTCAACATCTCATCCCAGACCGCGCTAGAGCCGCTGAAGGGCGGGTCAATGGCCGTCTATGGCGCGGCGAAATCGGCGGTGAACACCTATACCCGCAACCTTGCGGCCGAGCTTGGGCCAAAGGGCATCCGCGTCAACGCGATCTCGCCGGGGATCACGCTGACCGCGCGGCTACAGGCGCTGGACCCGGAAAACGGCGTCGGCACACCCGGGCAGCTGGAAGCGATCGCCCTGCGCCGCTTTGCCGTGCCGCAAGACATGGCCAATGTGCTGGAGTTTCTAGTGACCGACCTGTCCTCTTACGTGACGGGTCAGGTCATCTCGGTCTGTGGCGGAGCGGTGCTGACACCCAGCTGACCGCCCCCGCGCGCGTCAAAGGGTGCCGCGCACAAAGGCGGCGACGGCGCCCTTGGGACACAGTTCGATCACCGTGCCATGGCCCGCGCCCTTGGGGATCCAACCGCGGCGGAGCGGCAGGTTCTCGGTTGCGGGCTGGTCATAGACCTTGAGGCCGCGCGCGCGATAGTCCGCAATCGCGGCGTCCAAATCCTCGACCTCCAGCGCCACAACCACATCGCCGGGCTGCAGTTCCGTCTTGCCCGAGGCCTCGACCAGTTCGATGATCGTCCCGGCCGGATTGTCGAAGAACGCCAGCCGCAGCCCCAGTTCCGGGATCTCGCGCACCACTGCCTCGCCCAAGCCCAGGATCTTGCCGTAGAATTCCAGCGCAGGGTCCAACGCGGGCACGAAGATGCCGATATGGTCCAGAACGGGCGTCATGTTTTTCTTGCCTCCCACGTCATACGCTTATTTACTTTCAATCAGCGTATGATGGCATGGCCCGTCAGGCAAGGGGGAAGCATGACCGATCAGATCAACCGGCAATGGACCTATGCCCGCCCGATCGAGGGCGCGTTGCAGACCGACCATTTTGCGTATCGCGAGGTACCGATCCCGCACCTGCGGCAGGGACAGGCGCTGATCCGCACCCGGCTGATCTCGATCGACCCGGCGAACCGGCTGTATTTCGCGATGCAAAGCTATCGGCCACAGGTGCAGTTGGGCGATGTCATGGCGGGGTTCGGCATCGGCGAGGTCGTCGCCTCGACCGATCCGCGCTTCCGGGTGGGCGATCTGTGGCACGGCGATTTCGGCTGGCAAGATTACGCGGTGCTGAACAGCTATGATCGCAGCGAATTCATCTATCGCTGCACCCCCGGCGAAAGCCCCGAGGATCTGCTGGGCGTTTACGGCATCACGGGCATGACGGCGTGGTTCGGCGTGGAACAGGTGGGCGATCTGCAGCCGGGGCAAACGGTGGTGGTGGCCGGGGCCTCTGGCGCCTGTGGCATCCTGATCGCGCAATTGGCAAAGCTGGCAGGCTGCCGGGTGATCGGCATCGCGGGTGGCCCGGCCAACTGCGCGCGGCTTGAAACAGAGTTCGGGCTTGACGCCACAGTCGACTATCGCGCGCGGGACATGGCGGCGCAGCTTGCGAAGGCTTGCCCAGGTGGGGTCGATTTCTTCTCGGACGGGGTCGGAGGTGAGGTCAGTCGCACGGTCCTGCCGCTGCTGAAGCCCGGCGCAGGCTGGTATCACCCCGGCAACCTTTCGGATTACGATCACATCATTCCGGGCAAGCCGATCCCCCGCAACGACGCCTTCCTGACGCCAGAGCTGCGCGCCCTGTGCAAGGAACGGCGCCTGCGGCCCGCGTTCCTGCTGGTCTTCGATCACTATTGCCGCCGGGCCGAGGCTGAGGCGATCCTGCGTGACCATCTTCGCGCAGGCCGATTGCAGGCGCCCACGACCACGCTGGAAGGGTTCGCCAACCTGCCCCGCGCGCTGGTCGAGGGCGCCTTTGGCCAAGTCCGCACCAAGTTCGGTAAGCTGAACCTGCGGCCGTAAATAGTTCTGCAGGGTATCGTAAGCTTATTTACAAAATCATCGACTCGGCTACACTTGATCGAAATGGCGGAGGAGGAGTCCGCCCTGCCGGACCGTCCAGACGTCCGGGCCCGAACACAGAGGAGGAGAGGACGATGGATTTCACAATTCCGCAGGAAATCACCGACAAGCTGGCCGAACTGGATGCCTTCATCGAGGCAGAGATCAAGCCGCTCGAGCGCGAGAACATCCAGTTCTTCGACCATCGCCGGGAATATGCCCGGACCGATTGGGACAATGACGGCCGCCCGCGCGACGAATGGCGCGCGCTTATCGAGGAAATGGAACGCCGCGCCGACAAGGCCGGCCATCTGCGTTATTGCCTGCCAAAGACCTGCGGCGGTCAGGGCGCGGGCAACCTCGCCAATGCGGTGATCCGGGAACATCTGGCCGCCAAGGGCCTTGGGCTGCACAATGACCTTCAGGACGAAAGCTCGATCGTCGGCAACTTCCCGATCGTGCCCGCCATCGACAAGTTCGGCACGCCTGAACAACGCGTCTATATCGACGGGATCATCACCGGCAAACGCCACCTGTCCTTTGCGCTGACCGAACCCAAGCACGGGTCGGACGCCACCTGGCTTGAAACCCGCGCGGTGAAGGACGGGGATCATTGGGTCATCAACGGCATGAAGCGCTGGAACAGCCAGGTCGCGCGGGCTGAGGCGAACCTGGTCTTTGCCCGCACCAGCGGCAAGGACGGCAGCGCCAAGGGCATCACCGCCTTCATCGTGCCGACGAACGCGCCGGGCCACAACATCCTCTACAACCACTGGACCTTCAACATGCCCTCGGACCATGCCGAGGTCGAACTGAAGGACGTGCGCGTTCCCGACAGCGCCATCCTGCACAAGGAAGGCGAAGGCCTGCTGATCGCGCAGATGTTCGTGCATGAAAACCGCATCCGTCAGGCCGCGGGCTCGATCGGCGCGGCGCGCTATTGCGTGGCCCAGGCGGTAAAATACGCCAAGCAACGCATCATCTTTGGCGAGCCGCTAGC
This sequence comes from Pontitalea aquivivens, assembly GCF_046507575.1. Classification (NCBI taxonomy): domain Bacteria; kingdom Pseudomonadati; phylum Pseudomonadota; class Alphaproteobacteria; order Rhodobacterales; family Paracoccaceae; genus Pontitalea; species Pontitalea aquivivens. The sequence goes on from NZ_JBKFEY010000006.1 coordinate 55,682, forward strand.
GAGCCGTCAGGCGATCCAGTTCCCGCTGGCCGAGGTGCATGCGGAAATCGAGATTCTGCGTAACTTCATCTTCCGCACCGCTTGGATGATGGACCGGGTGGACCCGCTGGAAATCTCGGACCAAGTGTCGATCTGCAACTTCAAGGCCAACAACCTGGTCTGCAAGGCCGCCGATCTGGCGATGCAGGTGCATGGCGGCATCGGCTACAGCCGCGCGATGCCGTTCGAACACATTTACCGCCACCACCGCCGCTACCGGATCACCGAAGGCTCGGACGAGGTGCAGAAACGCCGCGTCGCGCAGTTCCTGTTCGGGTTCGGCAGCAAGGCCGCCTCGTGAAGGACGCGCTGACGATGATGGATCTTAATCAGGCGATCCGGTCCCGCCGATCAGTGCGGGGTTTCCTGCCCCGCGGAATCCCCGAATCCGTGCTGCGCGAGGTCTTTGACCTTGCGCAATGCGCGCCCTCGAACTGCAACGTTCAGCCGTGGTCGCCGCATCTGGTGTCAGGGCAAAGCTTGCGGATGCTTGCGGAAAAGATGGTGGGGGCGTCACTTGCCGGTCAGGCACCGAACCCCGACATCTCGGCCGACCGGATCTTTGCGGGGATTCACAAGGAACGCCAATATGATGCCGCGCGCCAACTTTATGGCGCGATGGGGGTGGACCGATACGACAGACCCGGTCGTGACGCGGCCTATCGGCGCAACCTGGATGCCTTTGGCGCCCCCCACGCGGTGTTCCTTTTCATGTCGGCAGACTTCGGGATGCGCGAGGCGGTGGACATCGGCATCTATTCACAAACGCTGATGCTGGCGCTGACCAGTCGGGGCATCGGATCCTGTGCGCAGGGGGCGCTGTCGCTTTACCCGGACATCGTCCGTGACCATCTGGGCCTTGCGGCGGATCAAAAGCTGCTGCTAGGCATTTCCTTCGGCTACGAGGACCCCTCGGTCCCGGCAAACGCGGCGCGGGTTGGGCGCGCCTCACTGGCCGAGACCTTGGTAGAACACAAGTGACACGTTCGTTCTGGTCTGCCCTGTTCTTCCTCGCCTTGGGGAATTTCGCCGTTGGCACCAGCGGTTTCCTGGTTGTCGGCATCCTGCCGCAACTGACCGAGGGCTTGGGTGTCAGCCAAACGCAGGGCAGCCTGCTGTTCACGATCTACGCGGCGGCCTATGCGATCGGGTCGCCGCTGCTGATTTCCTATACCGGCGGCATCGGGCGGTGGCGCATCCTGCTGGGGGCGATCGTCACGGTGCTGCTGGCAACGCTGGTCTGCGCCCTGACCCGCTCGTTCGAGGTGATGCTGGCCGCGCGCATCCTTGCGGCGCTTGGGGGCGGGGTTTTCACGCCGGTTGCGGCCTCGGTCGTCTATGCGGTCACGCCGGTCGAAGGCCGGGGCCGCGCGCTGGGACTGGTCTTTGCGGGGCTGCAACTGTCGCAGGCGGCGGGACTGCCGCTTGGGGTGCTGACCGCGAACCATCTGGACTGGCCAATGGCCTTTGCGCTGCTGGCCGCGCTGTCGGCCGTTGCGACCGTCGGCCTGGCCCGCACCCTGCCGCGCAAGGTTCAGGTGCCAGTAACAAGCCTGCGCACCCTGCTGGACAGCGCACGCGACCCGCGCATCCTGGTTGCGGTGGGTGTCATGGCGTTGCACCAATGCGCGATGATGGTCAGTTACGCCTTCATCGCCCCCCTGATTTTGCGCCACGGCGGCGACGTGGGGCCTTCGGTCGCCTTTTTCGGCGTCGGGGGTGTGATCTCGGGCCTGCTGATGGCTCGGCTTTCGGGGCGGTTGGGTGCGGTGCGGACGCGGATGATCACGCTTGTCTCGCAAGTTCTGACCCTGCCGATCCTATCGCTGCCGCTGCTGGGCATTGCGCCCCTGCCCGGCGCGGTGCTGCTGATCCTGCCCTTCGTCTGGCACCTGTTCGCCGGGGGGCTGACGATCCCGCAGCAGATCATCCTGATGAACCGCAACCCCGAACGCGGCGCGGTCGTGCTGGGGCTGAACGCGACGTTCAATTACCTTGGCATCGCGGCGGGCGCGGCGGTGGGCGGCGTCGTGCTGCGCGGGCCGGGCCTTGACTGGCTGGGCGCCGTGGGGGCCGTGATCGCCGCCCTTGCGGTTCTGACCGCGATCTACAGCGAAACACTTTACCGGCGCGACGCGCTTGCGGCCTGACCCGGACGACGAAAGGAACCCCCATGATCCCGAACGAAGACCAGATTGCCCTGCGCGATGCCGCCCGCCGTTTCTCGCGCGAGGTGCTGCTGCCCGACTTCATCGCCCGTGAAAAGACCGGCGTGCTGGACCGTGACCTGCTGCGCGAAATGGGTGCGATGGGCTTTCTGGGCACCGACCTGCCCGAGGATCTGGGCGGGCTGGGGCAGAACTCGATCACCGCGGGGATCATCGCCGAGGAACTGGGCTATGGCGATTTCAGCCTCAGCCAGTTTCCGGTGAACGTGTCGCTGAACGGCGCGATCCTGCACCGCCACGCCCCGCGCGACATCGTGCAGGACATCCTGCCGCAGATGATCCGGGGCGAAAAGATCATGGCAATCTGTCTGACCGAACCGCGCGGCGGGTCGGATGCGGCGAACCTGCAACTGCGGGCCCGGCGTGACGGCGACAACTACATCCTGAACGGCGAAAAGACCTCGATCACCTTCGCGGCCAGCGCAGATGTTTTCCTGGTCTTTGCCCGCACTGGCCGCCCCGAGGATGGCGCGCATGGCGTCTCGGCCTTTTTCATCCCCGAGGGCACCAAGGGCATCCACCGCACCCAGTTCAACGACATCGCCAGCCACATGATCGCGCGCGGGTCCGTGTTCTTTGAAGACGTGGTGGTCCCGGCGCATTGCATGCTGGGCGAAGAGGGCAAGGGCTTCACCCAAGTCATGCAGGGCTTTGACTATTCCCGCGCGCTGATTGCGCTGGAATGCGTCGGCGCGGCGCAGGCCTCGCTGGACGAGGCATGGGCCTATGCCAAGGAGCGCGAGGCCTTTGGCCGGCCCATAGGCCAGTTCCAGGGCGTCAGCTTTCCCCTGGCCGAGAGCGAGACGATGATTTCCGCCGTGCGCCAATTGTCCTACCACTGCCTGGAGCTACGCGAGGCCGGCCTGCCCCACACCGCCGAGGCCGCGATGGTCAAGTGGCTTGGCCCGAAAACCGCCTTTGACGTGATCCACCAATGCCTTCTGACCTTTGGCCATTACGGCTGGACGACCGATTCCCCGCACCAGCAGCGCCTGCGCGAGGTGATGGGGCTGGAAATCGGCGACGGCACCGCAGGCGTGATGAAGCAGATCGTGGCCCGCACAAAAATCGGCCGGGCAGCGGTACAGTACTGATCGAAACGGAAGCTGCGGGTAAGCTCCCCATGCCCGCCACGCGCAGACGCAGATCACGCTCCGTCATGGCAAACGACAAAAGCGGCAGGACATGGCTTCACCGAAGTGACCGTCAACACCGCGTCCGCAAGGATCACGGCCGCTGATCCGCCAGGCGGGCTGTCGGCTAGCACGGCCTCGATCACCTGCGCTCCCCCGTTGTCGCGTGAGACCGTTCAATTCCTCTTGCGTGCAGCAACCCTGTCCGGCCGGTGCTCTGGGCCGAAGGCCTGTGTTTCTGCCAAACCCTGCATGAATGGCCACCCGATCATCTCCGTCGCCGAAGCCGTTGGGGAAACCGCCCCGATCAGAACGTTTCGGTGTGTTCCGTCACTTGTTCCAGCCAGTCGCGGTCCAGCGTGACCCCGATCCCCGCCCCCGGCGGCACCGGCATCAGCCCGTTTTCCGCTTCCAGCCGTTCGCAGACGATATCGCGCGCGAAATACCGGCTGGCGCTGGAGGTATCGCCCGGCTTGCGGAAATTGGGCAAGGTCGCAAGATGGATGTTATGAGCCCGACCGATCCCGGCCTCCAGCATGCCGCCGCACCAGACCGGCACATCCCAGGCGGCGGCCAGATCGTGGATGCGGCGCGCCTCCAGATGGCCGCCCACACGGCCGACCTTGATATTGATCACCCGGGTTGCGTCACTGACCAGCGCCTTGCGCGCATCGGCGGCAGACCGGATGCTTTCATCCAGGCAGACCGGCGTTTCAAGATGGCGCTGCAGCACTGCATGATCGTGCAGATCGTCATGCGCCAGCGGCTGTTCGATGTAGTCCAGATCGAACCGTTCCAGCGCCCGCAGGATGCGCAGATCCGCCAGCGTATAGGCAGTGTTGGCATCCACGCTCAGCCTCGCTTCGGGCAGGGCGGCGCGCACGGCGGCTACAAGGTCCAGATCGTGGCCTGGCATGATCTTGAGCTTGATGCGCCGATAGCCCTGGGCATGGTGGCGGCGGGCCTTTTCAACGGTGGCAGCGATCTCCTCGATGCCCAGCGAGATGCCCACCGGCACCGCATCGCCCGCCCCTCCCAGAACGGTCTTCAACGACAGGTCCAGCGATTTGGCCCACAGATCCCAGAAGGCCATTTCGACCAGCGCCTTGGTCATCCAATGCCCGCGCCAGGACCGCAGCGGCCGACAGATCGCCTCAGGGTTTTCAAAGCCTTGCCCGATGATCTGCGGCAACAGCGCGGTGCGCAGCAGATCCATTCCGCCCGCGATGGTATCATCCAGGTAATCGGGCAGCGGGTCCATCACGCCCTCGGCATAGCCTTCCAGCCCGCCCGCGCACAGCGTCAGCAGCGGAAAGACCTTGTCATGCATCGTCCCGGTCGAGGTGGTGAAGGGCGACAGAAGCGGCAGGCGCACGATGCGCAATTCGGCGCTGTCGATGCGAAGGGGGGCGGCGGTCATCGGGTTTCCTCGGGCTGATATGCCGCCGGCACGGTCAGGGCCGATGCCAGAAGGCGGCGGGTGTAATCGGATTGTGGTGCGGAAAACAGCTGATCGACGGGCGCCAGCTCCACGATCTGGCCCGCCTGCATCACCGCCACGCGATCGGCGATATATTCCACCACCGCCAGATCGTGACTGATGAACAGATAGGTCAGGTCGAATTCGGCCCGCAATTCCATCAGCAGGTTCAGCACCTGTGCCTGAACCGAGACATCCAGCGCCGAGGTCGGCTCGTCGCAGATCACGATCTCGGGGCGAGAAATCAACGCGCGGGCAATCGCCACGCGCTGGCGCTGGCCGCCCGACATCTGGCTGGGATAGGCATCCAGCATCCGCGCGGGCATGCGCAGGATGTCCAGTAACGCGCGCACGCGGGCCAGCCGTTCGGCCGCGCTGACCCCGCCGGCAATCACCAGCGGCATCTCGATCAACTGGCGCACGGTCTTGCGCGGATTGAGCGAGGAATAGGGGTCCTGAAAGATGGGCTGCACGCGGCGCGCAAAATCGCGGCGCGGGATCAATGGCACCGGCTGGCCATCCAGGCGCACCTCGCCCGAGGTAGGTGCATCAAGGCCCAGCAAGATCCGCGACAGCGTGCTCTTGCCGCTGCCCGATTCACCGACCAGCGCCAGCACCTCGCCGCGGCGCAGATCCAGGCTGACATCCTCCAGCGCGGTCAGCGTGCGTTGCGGGCCAAACAGGCCGCCGCCAAGGGGAAAGACGCGGCTGACCCGGTCGATCTGCATCAGGGGGGCGGATGCGGTCATGGCAGCGCCTCATCATCGGACCATTCCACCGCGCCCAGCCGGTCGCGGCCCCAGCGCATGCCCCGGCGCGGCACCGCAGACAAAAGCGCGCGGGTATAAGGATGTTCGGGCCGGGTCAGCAGATCGCCAACCGGTCCCGCATCGACGGTGCGCCCGGCATACATCACCTGCACCCGCTGCGCGATGCGGGCGACGACGCCGATGTCATGGCTGATGAAGATCATCGCCAGCCCCCTTTCCTGCTGCAACCCCGCCAGAAGGTCCAGGATCTGCGCCTGCACCGTCACATCCAGCGCCGTTGTCGGTTCATCCGCGATCAGCAGGTCCGGATCGCAGAGCAGCGCCATGGCAATCATCACCCGCTGACGCAACCCCCCCGAAAGCTGATGCGGATAGACCTCCATCCGTTCGGCCGCACGGGGGATGCCGACCCGGTTCAGCAGGTCGATGGCGCGGTCGCGGGCCTCACGCTGCGATCCTTTGCGATGGCGCAGCCAGGTTTCAGTCAGCTGGCGGCCGATGGTCAGCACCGGGTTCAGCGCTGTCATCGGTTCCTGAAAGATCATCGCCATGCGCGCGCCGCGCAGATCGGCCATCGCGCGTTCCTTCAGCGCCAGCAAGTCGGTCTGACCCAGCCGCATCTCATCCGCGGCAACGGTGATGCGCGGGGCCAAAAGACGCATCAGCGCCAAAGAGGTGACCGATTTGCCGCTGCCGGATTCACCGACGATGCCCAGCGTCTCGCCCGGGGCCACGGCCAGATCGACACCGCGCACGGCCTGGAACGGGCCGGTGGGCGTGGGGATGGTGACGCGCAGGTTGCGGATGGAAACGACACTCATCCCCGGCCCTCCGGTGCAAGAACATCGCGCAGCCCGTCGCCGATCAGGTTGATGCCCAGCACCAGAACCGCGATCGCCGCACCCGGCAGGGCGATCAGCCGGGCATCAAAGAACACCATCCCCTTGCCCTCGGACACCATCAGTCCCCAGCTGGGCGTAGGCGGCTGCACGCCAAGGCCCAGGAAGGACAGGGCCGATTCCAGCAAGATCGCATGGGCCACCTCAAGCGAGGCGACAACGACCAGCGGGCCGATCAGGTTGGGCAACAATTCCGCCAGCAGGATCCGCGGGGTCGATGCCCCCATGGCGCGCGCGGCGGTGACGAATTCCTGTCCGCGCAGCTGCATCGTGGCCGAACGCACCACCACCGCGAAACGGTCCCACAGCAGCAGGCTGAGCACTGCCACCACGATCCACAGGCTGCCGCCAAAGATCGATACCACCGCCAGCGCCACCAGCACCACCGGAAGCGCCAGCCGGACCGAGACGAAGAACGTCACGAAGCTGTCCACCCGCCCGCCGTAATAGCCCGCGATCAGGCCCAGCGTCGTGCCGATCAGCCCCGATCCGATGGCCGCACAGACCCCAATCAGCAGCGAAATCCGCGCCCCATGGATGAGCCGCGACAGGTAATCCCGCCCCAACGCATCGGTGCCGAACACATGATCCCAGCTGCCCTTGTCCGCCCAGACCGGCGGGATCAGCCGCCGGCTCAGATCCTGGGCAAAAGGATCATGCGGGGCAAGCCAAGGCGCAAGCAGCGCCGCGATCAGCACCACCAGAACGATCGCGCCGCCGATCAGAAGACCACGGTGACCACGCGCCCGCCTCAGCATCAGCTGACGCGGCGAGGGCTGGGACAGAGGGACAGTCTGGGTCATGGATCAGCTCACGCGGATACGGGGGTCAAGCCAGGCGTTGATCACATCGGCCAGAAACGTCAGCCAGACATAAAGCATCGCATAGATCAGGATGATGGCCTGGATCGTCGGGAAATCATTGCGCCCGATGCTTTCCCAGGCCAGCAGGCCGATGCCGCGAATGCCAAAGACGCTTTCGACAACAACCGATCCGCCCAGGATGAACCCGAATTCGACCGCCGCCACACTGATCACGGGCAGGATCGCGTTGCGGATCGCATGGCCGAACAGCACCTGCCGCGGCAACAGCCCCTTGGCGCGGGCGGTGCGCACATAATCGGATGCCAGCGCCTCGATCATGCCCGCCCGGCACAGCCGCAACATCGACGGCGCCGCATAATAACCCAGCACCAGCGCGGGCATGATGAAATGCGCCCAGCTTTGCGATCCCGAAACCGGCAACCAGCGCAGCTTGACCGCAAACAGCCAGATCAGCATCAGACCCAGCCAGAAACTGGGCGTCGCCTGCCCCACCGTGCCCAGCGTCAGCGCCAGCCGGTCGGGCCAGCGATTCTGCCGGGCCGCCGCCAGCATCCCCAGCGGGATCGACAGCACCAGCGCGACCACGATCGCCAGCCCGCCCAGTTTCAGCGTCGCGGGGAAACGCTCGGCCAACAGATCCACCACGGGCCGGCTGAAATAGAAGCTATCGCCGAAATTGCCCTGCAGGGCGTTACCCATCCAGTCCAGGTATTGAACAGGGATCGGGCGGTCAAATCCCATGCTGCGGCGGATTACGTCAATATCGGCCTGGGTCGCCCCCTCACCGGCGATCGCGGTGGCCGGGTCGCCCGCCAAAAACATCAGCCCGAAGCTGATCGCAGAGACGACAAACGCCACAAGGGCGGCAATTGCCAGACGTCGAAGCGTGAAACGCAGCATGACGGACCTTTCGTCAGGCGGGACAGCAGCGGCAGAGCCCCGCGCCGGTCAACCAGCGCGGGGGCACCCGCGGGCGTTACTTCCAGCCCGAAGCGTAGAAGCGCGGCATTTCATCGGCCGAAGGCGTGAATTCAAGCCGGGCATCAAAGGCGTAGTTCTTGGTATAGCTGAACAACGGCATCCAATAGGCCTGATCGGCGATCCGTTGCAGGGCCTTTTCATAGGCCGCCATCCGCACCGCCGGATCCGAGGACAGGTCACCCTCGCGGATAGCTTCCTGCGTCTGCGGATCATTGGCCGGATCGTCCGGACCGCCGCCAAAGAAATACGACGTGATCGCCGAAACATCCGGGATCGATGACGACCCCCAGGTCATGTTCGCCACCGGCACCTTGCCTTCGCGGATCAGATCGGCCAGTGCGCCATATTGCAGCCAGTTCAGATTGGCCTTGATGTCGACCTTGGCCAGATCGCCCATGATCGCCTCGGTCACCGGACGGTCGCGATAGCCATAAAGCTCGACACTGAACCCATCGGGATAGCCCGCCTCGGCCAGCAATGCCTTGGCCTTTTCCGGGTCATGGTCATAGACCGCGACTTCCCCGGTGCAGCCGAATTGCGACGGATGGCAGGCGGCATTCACCACATCGCTGTTTTCGCCCATCAGGAACTTGGCAATATTTTCGCGGTCAATCGCATGACCCATGGCGCGGCGCACCTCGGGCTTGGTAAAGACATCGCTACCGCTGGATCCTTTCAGGTCAAAGGTCAGATAGCTGATGCGCATCGTCGGCGCGTTCACCACCGCCAGCTGCGGCGCCTGTTTCAGCGCCTCGGCCTGATCGTTGTCAAAGCCCCAGATCCAGTCGACACCGCCGGTCATCAGCTCAGCCAGCTGCGTCGCGCCATCGGTGATGGTGCGATAGGTGATCGCGTCAAGGCTGGCCGCGCTTTTCGGGCCATCGGCAAAATAGGCCTCATTGCGGGCCATTTCGATGCGATCGCCCGCGCCAAAGGCGGTCACGCGATAGGGGCCCGTGCCATTGGGCGGCACCGAGGCAAAGCGCTTGCGGCCATCGGCCCCGGCCTCGGCGGCGTCGAAATGCCCCTCGGGCAGGATCGGCAGCACCAGGGCCAGATAGGACAGCACGGCGGGGAAGGGTTCGTTCATGTGCAGGCGCACGGTATGATCGCCGGTCTGTTCGGCACCTTTCAACCAGCGGATATCGCCATAGTTCAGAACGCCATTCGCCTCATCCGCGATGAAGTTGAACGTATAGACCACATCTTCGGGCCCGAAACTGGACCCGTCATGAAAGGTCACATCGTCGCGCAGATCGAATTCCACCGTGACCGGGTCGATCTGGCGGAAGTCACTGGCCAGCAGGGGCAGGAATTCCTGCGTGTCTGGGTTCCAGTAAACCAGACCGTCATAGACATGCTGAGCCAGCACGATCGCTTCGCGCGAGGTGTCGAAATAGGTATCGACCGCGGTCACTTCCTTTTCGGCCGACCAGACCAGGCTGTTGTCATCGGGACCCGCAAGGCCCGGACCCGACAGGATCGCCAGGGCCATCGCAGCAGCGGTGCTGGCCCGAAGAAAAGACTTTGTCATCGTGAACTCCCTGATGTGCGGTGGACGATATTTTCGTTGATGTATCATTATTTGATACTTATAATTATTATTTAACGTCTCAGGTCCACAGCTTGTCAAGCGCTAACGCCCCTGCCATGTGTTGCGCCATGCCGCGCAGGCGCAGCCCAACCCGGGAATCCCATGCCAACCAAACCGTCCAAGGCAGATCCATCCCCCGCCCAGACAGGCGTTCTTGCCAGCACGCTGGAACGCGGCATGCGGGTTCTGGCGCTGTTTCGCGACCATCACACACCACTGTCCCTGACCGAGATCGCCACACTTGCCGGCTTGGAAAAAAGCGCGGCACAACGCCTGACCTATACGCTTCATGCGCTTGGTTATCTGGATCGGGATGACAAGAACCGCCGCTATCGGCCGGGCCTTCGGATGCTGGATCTGGCCTATGCCTATCTGATCCACGACCGCCTGCTGGAACGCGCCCTGCCCCGCCTGATCGAGCTGAGCCGTCAGCTGCGCAGCACCGTCAACCTTGGGGTGCTTGACGGGCATCAATTGGTCTACAAGGCGCGCATCCCCCATTCCAGTCTGGCCTATGACGCCACGCTGATCGGCGTGCGCCAACCCGCCGCTGTCACCGCGATCGGTCAGGTGATCGCGGCGTTTTCCCCGCCCGATGTGCTGGAAACCCTGCTGGCCCCCGGCCTGCCCGAGTCGATGACCCCATTCACCCTGACCGACCCCGCTCAGGTGCGCGACCGCGTCAACCAGGCGCGCCGCGACGGCTTTGTGATCTCGGTTCAACAGATCATGCTGCAGGAAATCGTGGTGGCGGCCCCGGTCATGGGGCCGAACCGCCGCGCCATCGCAGCAATCGCGATGCCGGTCTACATGCCCGAATGGACGGAAGAACGCGTGCGCGCCGATCTTGTTCCCGCGCTGACCGATGCAGCCCGCGCGATTTCCTCGATCGTCGCGAGCAACTGACCCAAGCCCAGGGTCGCGACGACAATCGCCGCTGTCATTAGATCAACGATCGTTCTCATGCGCTGCCACTTTGGTCTCGCCCGATTTGTCGCAATGCGGCCGGGTGGTGTCCGCTAGTATGAGCCATGCACTTGATCAGAAACTGTGTCCGCTCATGGGCTGTTCGAAACAGTTTCCCACCCTCTCGTCGGAGATATGCAGCTCGTTCGCCGCCCAATTCTGTTCGATGGCAAAGGGCGCATCAGCAGCAACTGCCCCGTCGCTTCTAGGAGAAGGCACGAAATCCGTCCTCACGACGATCTTGGATTTGTGCGAACTAGATTTCGAAGGCCTCCGTAGTCGAGAAGTCATTGGCAAACCAGGCGCCGCAGTTTGATGGCGTATTCTGCAACGCGGAATGGAGATCTGGCCGGGGGGCACCCTGCCCCACGATCTGCGCGGCCTGCGCGACCGGGCGATCCCGCTGATTGGCTTTGCTGTAAACCTCCGCCGAGAGCCGTCTGGACTTACCGGTTTTTCTCGTCAGCCATGATACGCTCAATGACGTCGAGTTCGCACTTTTCGGTACGCAGGAACCCGAGGATCCCGCCTTTCCACATGCGAATGTCGTCGAGGAGTTCATGCAAATATTCGATGCCGCGGTCGGTGAAGGTGGTGATGCCTTCCTCGGGCCGTTGTCGACCCAGATCTTCTCGCCGTAGTCGATGTTGTCCGAATTGGCACTGACGAATTCGACAAGTTCCAGGTTCGCGCCGATCCGTCTGGTGACTTCGTCGATGGTGATGACGTACCTTTAGAGCGCTGATGTCGCTTTTGCTCTGCGCAGTCTTCAGGTCTTCGAGTGCTGAAAACGTCGATTTCCCCATGCGGTCGAATTCTTCAATATGGAAGAAAACAACCTCTTCAGTCTCCTTATGAAATCCTGCAGGGCATGGCGACAGAAACCCCCGCTTTCACGCGCTGGATCAACCGCTTTGGCGTCGTTCAGGCCGGACTGAGTAGGCCCTTGATGATCAGGACAATACCAGGTTCGCAAGGTGCAGGGCTGCATGAGCTGTGACCCAGGCAACCACCCGGGATGCGGTTGTCCGGCGCGGCTTACCAGCCTGGCGGGCGGCGGATGTTCCAGTTGCCGTAGTCGAAGCGGATTTTTTCGCTTTCGAAGGTCGCGGCGACGGGGCGGTTCTGCGCGTCGAAGACCACCGGCACCGGGGTGCCGTCCATGCTGAATGTGGTCGTTGTGCAGCCCGAGCCGCCATCGGGGCAGGCTGCGCGACTGCGTTCCGTCCGCCCACCGTCGAGCCCCTTGGCGCGGCGAAGATTAGCCCAGCCGAAGCGTTTGGAAAAGGCGTGCGGCATCCGCGACAGAAATAGACCCTCAGCCTCGTTTTCGCCCGGCGCTGTGGACGATACCAGCGGCATCTGCGCCATCATCCGCCCGAGGATCATTTGTTTGGCCATTGGCGGTAGCGGTTTCCAGCCACCGTCGTAGACGGCCATGTCGGCTGGGGCGAAATACATGGCCTCACCGGTTGGCGCGAGAAACTCGGTATAACTGCCCACTGTCGAATAAGTGAGCACGGCCTTGCCCATCGTCAGCCGGATCATACAGTCGTCACCCGCAACCTCGAAGTTGCCGAGCGAGACCCGGGTGCGCTCTGGCCTTGAAGGGTTCAGCGTTCCTTCTTGCCGCGTCACCGGGCTGTCGATCTCGACGTGGATTTCCATTTTTCCCGCCCGAGCCGGGGTGACTGTGAGACCCTGGGTGGTGCCGTTGTCAGTGACAAGGCGCCAGTTGTCGGTGTGCCCAGCGTCGAAGCCCACCGCTTCGAAGGCCGCGGCCACCCCGGACTGGAAGCAAACCGGCGGCGCCAATTCGATGGGCGTGGTTCGCACGCGCAGCCGAAAGGCGCTGGCCTCTGCGCTGTTGCCCACCTGCGTCGGAGCGTGGACCACACGCGTCAGCCCCAGTTCGTCGGCCGGGTCGGAGCCGTCAATCATGTAGGATTTGCGGTGCTGCGTTTCGCCCATTGCGTGCTCCGACACGATGGTCAGCGCCTCTATCGCATCGCCCGAAACGATCTCGATATCCGCCATCAGGAGCCGGTCTTTCGGGTCGCGCTCGGCACCATCGGAACCGATCTCGAGCTTCAGGCGCAGCGGAGTCACCGCATAGGGCAGCGCCGATTCCTCAATCTCCCGCTTTTCGAAGCCGTTGGTTCCGGCGAAGGAGATGGTCTGTTCGGAGATGTCGGAGTAGTAGAAGTATTCGCCGTCGCGTCTTTCCATGTTGTTGAAGCGTGCGACGAAGCGCGGGAAGAACCTGTCGAAAGTCTGCCCGCCGACTTTGGACGTGTCGTAGAACGGGGACATCGCGCTCTCGGCGCTGGTGTAGAGTTCCACCTCGCGCATGAAGGCGGCGTCGGCCAGGTAGGCTACGCTGTCGGCGCTGCCCATCGTCTCGCCCACCGCCAGCAGATAGGCCCAGTTGCCATAACCGGGATCGCCGGCCTCGTAGAAGCGTTTGTCGAGCGTCATGTTGTAGATCGGGGGATAAATGCCGGAACCCATGCCGCGTCGCATCCCCCAGGCGGTGCCCACAGCCGTGGCCACCGCCTCTCGTAGCCAGTCAACTTCGCCCGCCGCCCGTGGAATCTGGCGGCTGTGGAGATACTCGTGGGCGAGTGTGGAGGGATCGCTTAGAATGTCGCCGAGGTTATCGAGCGGCAGGAAGATGCGGACGTTAGCGAGCAAGTCGACGTTGTAGCAGGCGATTGCGTTTTCTCCGCACTTGGTTTCGTTGATTGGCCGGGGGTCGATCCGGAGAAGTTCGTTCCCCGTATCGCGGGCCGTTTCAAGCGTGCCTTTCTCGGGAAAGCCGAGTTCGGCCAGCCAGATAGAGATAGCCTCCATTTCCGCCAGCACCTGTTCGCCGGGCTGCACAAGATCTTTTCCGTCACCGCATGCGTCAGCGTTGATGCAGAGGAGGCTGAAATTGTCGGACGAGGCGATCCGGAGCGGTGCCTGTGCAAAGGCCGATGCGCTTGCGAGAACCAAGACCGTGAAGGACGTAAGAATATGGCGTTTCAACCGATATTTCCCAAAGCGTGTTGTCTTGCAGAAAGGCCGGCCATTTTTGTGCCCGGTTTCAACCTTGCTTGCGGTGACGCCATTTTGCCCACAACGCGACGTGGCGACCAAGTCGTCTTTGCCAACATGCCCTGACGCGGCCATTATGCGGCATTCGGTGGAGGCCTGAGGTTGCAGGTGGCTGCAAGGATTTGTCTGGCCCCCTCTGCGTTTCACAAGACATGCCAGCATCACTATATACCTTGTAAGTTGTTCATGTTAAAAATCATTTTCGACTGTCACATTAAATTCCAGGGCAACAGGAAGCTGGCGTGCCGGGTCTTTTGCCCTTTCAGAAATTGGCATCAGTTTTCGCCAGGTCAAAATTCCCTGCACTGATCCGGAAAGCGACAAAACACCATCCAGCTTCTCTGCTTGGGCGACCACGATCTGTAACCCACTATCCAGATCGGCAAAGTAGCTTGTCATGTGTCCCGCTTCGATATCGGCCACGTCGATTTCAAAGCTGTAGAAGTTCTCATTCAGAAAATCAGAGCCTTCGAAGGAAATAGCAATCGACCCCAATCCTTGATCGGGCGCGATTGGCCTGGTCATGATCGAAACGCCTCCGGAATTTCCGTCACCGTAAAAGTCCGATTGCTCCTTCCAGATTGGCGCCTTGATTTCCATATTGCCAACCGTTCCCGAAACCATGTTAGAACCCACTTCTGCCCAAGCAATCATGGGCGCCATGCAAAGGATCAGGGCAGAAATCGCTGAATGTTTCATTCTCGTGCTCTCCTTTTGCAGAACGACTGCATCACCATCTGTCCTGCTCGGTTAGGGCTGTATGGCTGAAGACCTCGTTTCTCATGGCCATGCAGGAAGGGCGGTCGTTTCATGATGCGTCTCGCAACGCTGTTTCAAAGCGGCCCTCGACGGTCCTGCAATCATCCGTGTCAGCCTCGGCAAAGAAGCTGTCCTTTCGACATAGGGTCGCCGTGAAATGGCCTGTTGCGGATGCCGGATCGTCCAGGGACAGGGCGTCGAGCGTGACCTCGGCCGCGCCGCCCTCGTCGCTTTGAAAGAACGCGGCGTTCATGCCTTCGGGCCACCAACTGATCGAGGGGGTCATCGGCGCAGGCGATCCACCTGTCCCCATCAGTGTAAAGTCGACGACCAGGATCCCTTGCATGACGCTGGCGGCCTCAGGATCATGGGCCTGGATTGACACCGACATCATCGGACCGATGGACCGGACCTCTGCGGTGGCGGTGCCATCGGCCGGCACGTCAAGCGTTTGCCCCTCATATGCGGCCCCGTCGATCGTCGCGGTCATCTTGCCCATGGGCACAGTTTCCTGGCCCGATGCTTTCTGTCCAAAGGCCAGCACCAGCGCGATGAGGGTGGCAGTGGCAAGGGCATGGTGTCGGGCCATGGGAAAAGTCCTTTCTGTCAATTCGGGAATTGCCATCCGTCCTGTTCAATACGGAAAATGCGGATGGGTGCGCCGGGTTGGCTTGGGTCCGGGCGCAGGCGGAAAACAGCGGTATGGCTGCGGCCAAAGTTGGTGATGCCGACATGGATCGTGATCATACCGCGCATCATCGGCTGCTCGGGGTCGGGCACGGGATCGGCGATCTGCCCGTCGAAATCCTGCGCCCCCGTCAGCGGATCGGCACCGGGCGGGTTTGTTGCCAACCCCGTGGCGATGTCCGAGAAGAAATAGTCCGCCGCCTGATCCGGATCGAGCGGATGCGGCCCGCCGCGCCCGGCCTGATCCGCCGCGGCGTAAAGCGCGCGCACCAGATCACGCGCGACGGCGACAGGATCGGCGTCCTGCACGGGGCTTGCGTTATCCGGGATCAGAAAGCGTGCCGCGACCCAGCCCGCGCGCGACAGATCGGCCGCGCGCATCAGACACCAGCGCGATGGCAAGGCCGCGACCTCGGCCTCGGTCAGCTTTGCTGCGATATCCATGGTCAGCAAGGGCACGCAGGTCACCTCGATCAGCCCCCTTTCGTCATGGGCGAAGCTGCCGACAACCTTGTAACCGATTCCCGGCCCCATCCGGGCATTCAGGGTATCACCGGGCGTCACACCACTGACCCGCCAGGCATCCGGGCCATGCCCGTCGATCTCTGCATGGGCGATCAGCGGCAAACAGGCCAAGGCCGGGATCATGGCCCATTTTTTCACGGGGCCCGCCATGTTTGTCTCCTTTTGCGCCGATCACTCTTGCTTTCCTGTGCGGAACCTTAGTCACTTGGCACCCCCGCGTCCCCGTCTGAATGGATGGGATCTGGCCCCGCTTCGCTGCGCAACGCCGACAATGACAGGATCAGCCCGACATGGGTTCCAAACAAGGTGACGGCCACATCGGGTGTGAGCGATGCCTGAACTGCGACTCCTATTACCTGCGAGGGTAGGGGGATCGCCCCATCTCCGCCATGATCTTTTCGCGGAAGACCTCTGCAGGGGTCTTCCATCCGAGGCATTTCCTGGGCGTATTGTTGAGCCGGTCGCAGAGCTGTTTCAGCTCATGATCCGGCATCTGTGTGATGTCTCGCCCACGGGGCAGCCATTTCCGGACACGCCGATTGGTGTTCTCGACGGTGCCTTTTTGCCAGGGCGATGACGGGTCGCAGAACCACGTCTGCGTGCCGAGTTCGGCCTGGAGATGCGGCCAGCTGACGAACTCCGTGCCGCGATCAAAGGTGATCGACTTGCGCGCCAGGTGGGGCAGGTCGCCGATGGCTTTCATGATCTTGCCCATGACCGGTTTCGTGCGTTTGTTCGGGTTCTTCAGCAAAACAGTGAGCCGGCTGACGCGTTCGACGAGAGACGTGACATTTGTTTGCCGATTTGTTCGGGTTTCCAGCCGTTCTTGAGCCGTTCGACGACACGCACGGCAAGTTCGGGATGCCTGATCAGTTTTCTCTGACGCGCGCGCCGGCTATCAGCCTTCAACTGCGCCGCCGCGCCATAGTAGCCCGCGTATTTGGGTAAACTCTCGTCCTCGAAATAGTTGCGCTTTAATTCACGGTAGAGTGTCGATTTCGAGTGTTTCAACTCGCGCGCCATCTCCCACACAGGGATTTTGGCATTCACCCATAGCTCGACTTTTCGACGTTCTTGGAGGTTCAGTTGCTTGTAGACATCGCCCATGGCACAATCTCCTGATTAGATAACCCATTGGTTTCTAATAGGAGTCGCACTTCAAGGTAGCGCGCACCGGCAACGTTCTGTGCACGATCTGCGATTTCACCATCGCCGGCGAAAGCGCGCAGTTCGGTCAGGTCGGCCCCAAGGTGGGTTCGGTCGATCCGGGTTATGGAACCGCCTTCCTGGCGCGGGTCGTCGGCGAAAAGAAAGCCCGCGAAATCTGGTATATGTGCCGCCGCTACAAGGCGCACGAAGCCCTTGCCATGGGCTTGGTCAACACGGTCGTCCCCGATGAGGAGCTGGACGCCGAGGTTGACCGCTGGTGTGCCGAGATCATGGAGAAATCGCCCACCGCGATCGCGCTGGCCAAGCGCAGCTTCAACATGGACACCGAACACCAGCGCGGCATCGCCGGCATGGGGATGTTCGCGCTGTCGATGTATTATGACACCGACGAAAGCAAAGAAGGCGGCATTGCCTTCAAGGAAAAGCGCAAGCCGGATTTCCGGAAATTCACGCGCTGAGTGTTTGGGGCGTGCAAGGGCAATTCCTTGCGCGCCCGCTTTTTCAGGGGGGTTGCGATGAAGACGATTTTCGACACCGAAGAACTGGACCAGATCCGCGAACTGGCGTGCAAATTCGCGCAGGATCGCGTTGCGCCGGGCTATATGGCCCGTGAAAAAAGCGGCACATTCGACATGGATCTTGTCCGCGAGATGGGCAGCCTTGGCCTGATTGCACCGGAACTGCCCGAGGAATTCGGCGGCATGGGGGCTGAATACCTTTATTCTGGCGCCATCATCGAAGAAATCGGCAAGGCCGATTTCACCTTTGGCTATGTGCCGCTGCTTGCCTCTCTGAACGGACATATCCTTGCGACATTCGCGCAAAAGCACATTGCCCGGGAATGGCTGCCCAAGCTGACCGCGGGCGAGCTGATGCTGGCCATCGCCCTGACCGAGCCGAAAGGCGGGTCGGATGCGGCCAACCTGGGGCTGAAGATGGAACGGGACGGGGATCACTACATCCTCAACGGCGAAAAGACCTCAATCTCGGCAAATCAGCTTGCCAAGGGTGTGATTACCTTCGCCCGTACCGGCCGCCCCGAGGACAAGGCGCGCGGCGTCTCGGCCATTCTGGTGCCGCTGGACCTGCCGGGGATCACCACCTCGAAATTCTCGAATATGGGCCAGAACTCGGTCGGACATGGCTCGATCTGGTTCGACAACGTGCGCGTGCCGGCCGATCACCTGCTGGGCGACGAGGGCAAGGGTTTTGCCCAGGTCATGCAGGGCTTCGACTTTTCACGCAGCCTGATCGGCCTGCAGGCCCTGGGTGCGGCGCGCGCCAGCCTGGATGAAACCTGGGCCTATATCGGTGAACGGCGCGCCTTCGACAAACCACTGGGCGCCTTCCAGGGTGTGACGCACCAGCTGGCCGATTTCGACACCAAGGTCGAGGCGGCGCGGCTGATGTCTTACAACGCGCTCTGGCTGAAAGACCGGGGCCTGCCCCATACCGCAGAGGCCGCAATGACGAAATGGTGGCCGCCGCTTCTCGCCTATGAGGCGATCCACGCCTGCCTGCTGATCCACGGCCACGCCGGCTATAGCGACACGCTGCCCTTCCAGCAGCGCCTGCGTGATGTGCTGGGCCTGCATATTGGCGACGGCACCGCCCACATCATGAAGAACATCATTGCCCGCGAACGCGCCGGGCGTGAGGCTACTGCGGGCTGACGCCCGCCCCGTCTGCGCGTCGAGGAGGGCGCGCAGACACGCGGGGTGGTAACCCGCATCTTTGCTTCGGGAGGATTTACCATGCACTTCGACGCCGTATTGATCGAACCGCGCCGCGCCTCGATGACCGATGCCGGTTACTGGCAGGACAAGACAGCCGACGATTACTTCGATGCCTGTCTGGCGGCCATGCCTGACGCGCTGGCCCTGTCGTCCATCAGCATCACCGACGGGACGCGCCGCGACCTGACCTGGGCCGAGCTTGACCTGATGGCCGATCGCGCCGCAATCGGTCTGCGCAAGCTGGGCGTGCGGCGCAATGATGTCGTAACCTGCCAATTGCCCAACAGCTGGCAATATGTGGCGACCTATCTGGCTTGTTCCCGCCTGGGCGCGGTCTTCAATCCGGTCATGCCAATCTTTCGCGAACACGAACTCAACTTCATGCTGCGCCATGGAGAGTCCAAGGTGTTCATCGTGCCGAAAATCTTCCGCGGTTTCGATCATGAAGCGATGGCCGAGGGTATGAAACCGGGCCTGCCCGATCTTAAGCAGATCGTCATCAATGGCGGCGCGGGTGAGAACACCTTTGACGCGCTGCTGTGCAATCCGGCCTTCGATACCGAACGCGCCAGCATCGCACGTGACAGCCGCCTTGGTCCGAACGACGTTTGCCAGTTGATCTATACCTCGGGCACGACGGGCGAACCCAAGGGCGTGATGCACACGGCAAACACGATGTATGCCAACCTTGCCCCCTTCGCCGCGCGTCTGGGCATGAGTCAGGATGATGTGATCCTGATGTTTTCGCCGATGGCACACATGACCGGATTCATGTATGGACTATTGCTGCCGCTGATGCTTGGGGCCCGGTTCGTTGTGATGGACACCTGGGACAAAGAGCGCGCCGCACAGACCGTGCAGGAAGACCGCATCACCTGGACGATGGCCTCGACCCCGTTCCTGATCGATCTTTCCTCAACGGTCGAAGAGAAGGGCATAGACTCCTCAAGCCTGAAGATTTACCTGTGCGCAGGCACGGCCATTCCGGGCCCGGTTGTCGAACGCGCGCAACGCGTCCTTGGAGCGCGCGTGCTTTCAGCCTGGGGCATGACCGAAAACGGTGCGGTAACGACCGTACGCCCCGAAGACCCGGCCGACCGCTCGGCGATGTCGGATGGCTGCGCGCTGCCCGGCATGGAACTGCAGATCCGCGATGCCGCTGGGAAGCCGGTGGGTCCGGGGATCGAGGGCGAGCTTTACGTGCGTGGCGCATCGAACTTTGGCGGTTATCTTAAGCGTCCCCAGTGGAACAATGTCGATGCCGATGGCTGGTTCGACACCGGTGACATCGCCCGTATCGACGGGGAAGGGTATATCCGCATCTGCGGACGGTCGAAGGATATCATCATCCGTGGTGCCGAAAACATCCCCGTGGTCGAGGTCGAAGCTGCCCTGTTCAAGCATCCGGCGGTTCAGACCGTGGCGATCGTGGGTTATCCCGATGAACGCCTAGGCGAGCGGGCCTGCGCCTTCGTGGTGCCCAAGCCCGGCCAGACCTTCACTTTCGGGCAGATGAAGTCCCATCTGGCCGAGCATCACTTTGCCATCCAGTATTGGCCTGAACGGCTTGAAATCCGCGAGGCGCTGCCCGCGACCGCCTCGGGGAAGATCCAGAAATTCGCGTTGCGCAACATGCTGCGCGAGGAACTGACGAAATGAGCTTGTCGGTCGGGCCTGTTGCCCTGGTCACCGGCGCGGGCGGCCCCATGGGGCGCGCGGTGGCGGAAAGGCTAGTGGCGGACGGTATCGCGGGCCTGGTGCTGACCGATATTTCAGGCACGCGCCTTGCCCAAACCGCCGCCGACCTGGCAGACAAGATCGGCCCTGATCGCATCGTGACCCAGCGCGCCGATGTCACCCTCGCCCCCGAAGCGCGGGCGGTGGCAGAGGCTGGGCTGGTGGCCTTCGGCCGGGTTGATCTTCTGATCAATCTGGTCGGAGGCATCCGTTCCCCGCGTCTTTACACACCATTCCTTGAGATGGAAGAAACGCAATGGCGCCAGACCTTCGATCTCAATCTGATGGGCGGTTTCCATCTGATGCAGATGCTGGTTCCGGGAATGATCGCGCGCGGGTTCGGACGTGTGGTCAATACCGCCTCAATCGTCTTTGGCGGGGAAAGCGGGCAGGCCGATTACGCTGCGGCCAAGGCAGCCGTTGCCTCGGTCACGCGAAGCCTTGCTGCGGAATTTACCCCGCATGTCACCGTGAACTGCGTGGCCCCGGGGCTGACGCGCACATCAATCACGCAGAACATTCCCGCCGTCGATGTCGCGCGCCTGACCGGGGCCGCCTTCAACCCGCGCATGGCCGAACCCGAAGAAATCGCGGCGGCGGTTTCCTTCCTGCTCCGGGAAGAGTCTCGCTTTGTAACCGGGGAAATCATCGCTGTTTCGGGCGGGTTTCACCCGCATCTGTGAAAGGATTTGCGTCATGGCCGTAACCATTGAACGCATCGGCACTGCCCTAGTGCTCCGGCTGGACAATCCGCCGGTCAACGTCATCGGCGCGGCAGTGCGGCAGGGGCTGATGGCAGGATTGGATGCCGCGCTTTCCGAGGCCGTCGACCGCGTAATTCTGACCGGAACGGGCAAGAATTTCGCAGCCGGGGCTGATGCAAAGGAATTCGGGGCGCTGCCGGCTCCGCCGCATCTGCCCGATGTGCTGGACCGGATCGAAAACTTTTCCGTGCCCTGCATCGCGGCATTGAATGGCACGGCGCTTGGCGGTGGGCTGGAAATTGCGCTGGCCTGTCGGGTGCGGATCGCCGCCCCCACGGCCCGGCTTGGCCTGCCCGAAGTGACACTGGGCGTTATTCCCGGTGCGGGCGGAACCCAGCGGCTGCCGCGCCTGATCGGCCTTGCCTCCGCGCTGGATCTGATTTCGCAGGGCCGGTTGATTTCCGGCGCCGAGGCGCATCGCCTGGGCCTTGTCGACCATTTGACCGAAGACACCCTGCCCGCGGCACTTGCCCTGCCCGCGTCCAAACTGGCCGCAGCACAGCCGACGTCAGCACGCATGGCACCCGCCGCAGATTCCGCCGGGATTGAGGCTGCGCACAAACAGGCCGCGCGCAAGATGCCCGGCCAGGTCGCACCGCAGCGCGCGATCGACATTGTGGCCCTGTCGACCGATCTGCCACTGGCCGAGGGCCTGGCGCGGGAACGCGCCGCCTTTCTTGCGCTGCGCGACGGGCCACAGGCGCGCGCGCTGCGCCACGTCTTCTTTGCCGAACGTCGTGCTGTGGCCCAGGCGCGCGATCTGGCCGCAACACCCGTGCAGGTGGATCAAGCCGTCGTTGTGGGCGGCGGCAATATGGGCGCGGGTATAGCCTATGCGCTGGCCTCGGCCGGGGTGAGTGTCACCACGGTCGAAACCAGTGACGACGCCGCACGCCGGGCCGAGGACAACATAGCGCGCCTCTATGCCGATGCCGCGAAACGCGGCCGCACAAGCGCCGATGCCGTACAGGCCACACGGAAGGCGCGTCACCGCTTTGTCGTGGGCTATGACGCCCTGCCCCCGGCGCAGATCGCGATCGAGGCGGCCTTTGAGGATCTGGCGGTCAAGCAACAGATCTTTGCCGCGCTGCAGGCGGCCTTGCCGCCGCAGGCGGTTCTGGCAACGAATACCTCGTATCTGGACATCAATCGCATCGCAGAACCCGTCAGTGACCGCAGCCGCGTTCTGGGCCTGCATTTCTTCAGCCCGGCCCATGTGATGAAACTGCTGGAGGTGATCCGCGCCGCCCATACCTCGGATGCGGCGCTAGCCACGGCGCTGAAGCTGGCACAGCGTCTTGGCAAGTTTCCCGTTCTGGCCGGGATCTGCGATGGTTTCATCGGGAACCGGATCCTGACACGCTATCGCCAGACCACCGACATCGTGATGATCGAGGGCACGATGCCCTGGGATATCGACGCCGCAATGCGCCAATTCGGTTTTGCCATGGGCCCCTATGAGGTGCAGGACCTGTCGGGTCTGGACATCGCATATGCCAACCGCAAGCGTCTTGGGCTGAAGACCCGGCCCGGCTTTCGCTATATCCCGATTGCGGACCGGATGGTGGAAGAGGCACAGCGCCTTGGCCGCAAGACATCTGCGGGCTGGTATGATTACGCCCAGGGCCAGCCCGCCAGCGCCTCGCCGGTGGTGGCGGATCTGGTGCGCGACACGGCACAGGCCCAGGGCATTGCCCCCCGCAACTGGACCAGCGAAGAGATCCAGACCCGCGCTCTGACCGCGATGATCGAAGAGGCCTGCCACATTCTGGCCGAGGGTATGGCCGCCCGGCCCGCCGATATCGATCTGGTCATGCTGCATGGCTATGGCTTTCCGCGCTGGCGCGGGGGTTTGATGCACTATGCCGATACGATCGGCCCCGCCGAACTTCTGACCCGGATCGAGAGCTTCGCCCGTCTTGATCCGCTGTCCTGGAAGGTTCCTGACCTGCTGCGCCGCCTTGTCCGGAACGGGCGCGGTTTTGACAGCCTAAACTGATCGGAAACCGATATGACCGATGCCTATATCTGTGACTATGTCCGCACGCCGATCGGGCGTTATGGCGGCGCGCTTTCTTCGGTGCGCGCCGATGATCTGGCCGCGCTGCCGCTGCGCGCGCTGATCGCGCGCAACCCCGCGCTTGATCCCGCCGCGATCGAAGAGATCTGGATGGGATGCGCCAATCAGGCCGGCGAAGACAACCGCAACGTCGCGCGCATGGCGGGCCTTCTGGCTGGCCTACCCGAGACGGTACCGGGCGTGACAGTAAACCGACTGTGCGCCTCGGGGCTGGAGGCAGTGGCTGCCGCGGGCCGCGCGATCAAGGCCGGTGAGATTGAACTGGCCATCGCTGGCGGCGTCGAAAGCATGTCGCGCGCGCCCTTCGTTATGCCGAAGGCAGGTTCGGCCTTTGATCGGCAGACCGCGATCTACGACACGACCATCGGCTGGCGGTTCGTGAACCCGACGATGAAGGCGCAATACGGTATCGAATCGATGCCCGAAACGGCGGAAAACGTGGCCGATGATTACGCCATCTCGCGCGCGGATCAGGATGCCTTTGCGCTGCGGTCACAGCAGCGCGCCGGGGTGGCGATGGCCTCGGGGCGGTTCGCGCGGGAAATCGTGCCGGTGACGGTACAACTGGGTCGCGGCAAGATCCTTGAGGTGGCACAGGACGAACATCCCCGTCCCGGTACGGCATTGGCAGACCTTCAGAAACTGCGCTCGATCACCCGCCCCGACGGGTCCGTGACGGCTGGCAATGCCTCGGGTGTCAACGATGGCACTGCGGCCTTGATCGTGGCCTCGGCCGACGCCGCACGGCGCCATGGCCTGACCCCGATCGCGCGCATCCTTGGCGCGGCAAGTGCCGGAATTGCACCGCGGATCATGGGCTATGGCCCGGTGCCGGCGGTGCAAAAGCTCTGCGCGCAGGCCGGGATCGGTGTCGATCAGCTTGACGTGATCGAACTGAACGAAGCCTTCGCCGCCCAAGCTCTTGCCGTCATGCGGGGTCTGGGCATCGCGGATGACGATCCGCGCGTCAACCGCAACGGCGGCGCGATCGCACTTGGCCATCCGTTGGGCATGTCCGGCGCGCGGATTACCGGCACCACTGCTCTGGAACTGCAGCAGACCGGCGGTCGCTATGGCTTGGCCACCATGTGTGTGGGCGTTGGCCAAGGCGCCGCGATCCTGCTTGAACGTGTATGAGAAAGGGAAATCCGATGAAGATCCTCGTACCGGTCAAGCGCGTGATTGACTACAACGTTAAGGTTCGTGTGAAGGCGGACGGTAGCGGGGTTGATCTTGCCAATGTGAAAATGTCGATGAACCCGTTCGACGAGATTGCGGTGGAAGAGGCGATCCGTCTGAAGGAGAAGGGCGCGGCATCTGAAATCGTGGTGGTTTCGGTGGGCGTGAAGCAGGCGGCGGAAACGCTGCGCACGGCGCTTGCGATGGGGGCGATGTGGCCCGCGTCACGCGTGAGGTTGACGGCGGGTTGCAGACCATTTCGGTCAAGCTGCCGGCGATCGTGACGGCGGACCTGCGGCTGAATGAGCCGCGCTATGCCAGCCTGCCCAACATCATGAAGGCAAAGAAGAAACCGCTCGAAGAAAAGACCGCGGCCGATTACGGCGTGGACGTTTCGCCGCGGCTGACCGTCGTGAAAACGGCGGAACCGGCGGGCCGGTCGGCGGGGATCAGGGTGGCCTCGGTCGATGAGCTGGTGGGCAAACTGAAAGACGCGGGGGTGATCTGATGTCGGTTCTTCTGATTGCAGAGGTGAATGGCGGCGATCTGGCGCTGGACGCGACGGCCAAGGCGCTGTCGGCGGCGAAGGCGCTGGGTCCGGTGACGGTTCTGGTCGCGGGGTCGGGCGTCGATGCGGCGGCGGCTGCGGCGGCGAGATCGGGCTCAGAGAATTGCGGCAATATCTGCGCAGAGAGCCTGTGGTGGACCCGCCCGAACTTGGCCCGCCAGTCGGCCTCGGTCAGCACCTTACGCTGGTCCACCACGAAATCCAGAAACGCCATCAGCGCGGGAAGCTTGCGGGTGGTGATGACGCCGTTGCGGCATTCGAGGCTGCCCCAGAACGGCACCGGGCAGGCCTCGCCCGAGGAGGCGAACGGGCTTTTGTAGAAGCCGGAACAGCTTGCCAGCCACACATCCTGTTCGCCTGCCAGCAATGCGGGAACATCGGTCGCCATGCCCTCTGGAAAAGCGGGCTGTGCCGAAGACGGAGCTGCCAAGACATTGGCCTCGGCCTCCGGGGTCAGCACGGTGAGCCGCAACGCATCTTCGACAGCGTCCATCAGCGCCTCGGCGATGGTGGCTTCGTGGATCGGCCGCAATGCCGGAATGTCTCCATAGTAGTTTACGGCAACCTCGACGGTATATCCAACCGCAAACGCGAGGGGCGATTGCCCGAGAAGATCCGCTTCTATACCCGGTCTTCGCTGCTGATCGTTGATGAGATCGGCTAAACGCCATCTTCCGTGAGCACGCCTGAGCAGGGCTGTCGCCACTCGGAAAGCAGAATGAGCGAAGCTCTCGAAGGCCTCAATGCCGTGATCCGGCAAGGTCGTGTCGCGAAGTTGGTGGAAATTTTAAGGCTGCGTAAGCTCCGGGTGAACATCCACCCACCCAACCGGCGGCTGCAACCGCCAGGGAGATCACGCCAGGAACCAGATTACCGACACTGCGAGCTTTGCGCTACTGGCCGGGGAGGCCGGGTTCGACCCGATCGAGGAACGGCTACGTGCCAACGTCCGCGCGACGATCGAAGCCGTTTTCGAAGAGGGGTTGGCCGGCTTTCTCGGCCGCCTTCGCTACGACCGAGGCGAGGGCCCCGCAAAAGGATATCGCCACGGGCACCGCGAACGGCAACTCACCGGCACCTTCGGGACGGAAACGGTGCGGGTGCCGCGCGCCCGGATCGAGGACGACGCAGGCAAGGTAACGGAATGGCGCTCGAAGGCGCTGCCCCGTTATCAGCGGCTGACAAAGAAGGCCGAGGCCCTGATCGCCGCGGTCTATCTCGCCGTCACCAACACCCGGCGCGTGAAGCGGGCGCAGTTCGGCCTGTTCGGGGGAGCCGTCAGCAAGGACGTGGCCAGCCGCGCCTGGCGCAAGGTGAAGGTGGACTGGGACGCCTATCTCATGCGTCGTCCTCCCCATCACCGATCATGCTTTTTTTGAGCAACCGGTTCTCAAGCGTCAGCTCGGCAACCACCTCCTTCAGGGCTGCGGATTCCGAGCGCAGCTCCTTGACTTCTGGCGCCGTCGCCTGTCTCGTGGTGACAAAGCGCAGCGATGTTCTGCTCACCGCGCAGACCCGCCAGGACGATCCTGATCTTCTCCTCGGCCGAGTAGTGTTTGCGCGTCTTGCGCTTGATACCCCGGACCAGCTTGTCAGCGGCATCCTTCGATGTTCCGGATTTCTTGTTCATCTTCGCTCCATAATGGCTGCGACGAACCAGAAATCCTCCGTTGATCAAACCCCTGAATCTGTCCGGTGGGTGCTGACGTCAGATACTGAGAGGTCTGCGGGTGGATCGCCCGATACCCATGTCTGGCGCGCGGATATCTACAGCCACCAGAGCCCTCATTCAGCCTTTGGCGGCAAGCCGACGGCGCCGGTCTATTGACAGAGAAATAATATCAACCAACCCGACAAGCAGGTGCAACGAGTAGTTTAATTTACCCCAGATCTTGTCCAAGAGATGGGGATTAGCTCAGTCTTGTCCGCGATCTGCAGGAGATTCTGGCTGAACGTGGCTTCAGCGTCGACCACGCCAGGCTGAACTGCTGGGTGCTGAAATTCGCACCGCTAATCGCGGCACAGACGCAAGCCTGGAAACGGCCGACTGCGAACTCCTGGCGGATGGGCGAAACGTACATCAAGGCGAAAAGCCGTTGGACCTACCTCTACCGGGCCGTGGAACGCGATGATCAAACCCTTGATTTCATGCTCTCCGATCGACGAGGTATGGCGGCTACCCGGCGCTTCTTAAGGCAAGCGATCACCACCAAAGGCGTACCCGACCAGTCCCCCCGACCGGCTTCGGGCTTTGCGACACAACCGGCTCAAGTCGACTGGTTTCTCGCGCTCTCGGCTTGGCCGGAGCCAAGCCGCGGGTCAGTCCGCGGCTTCGGGCGCCGTGTCGGCGGCGGTGGTATAGGCGGATGCCAGAAAATCACCACCCTGCGCCACCTGCACAAGATTGCGTGACACATCGGCCACCGATTTAGAGATGTGCTGCTCCAGATAGGCGGCGCAGGCATCCACATCGCCACGGATCGCACTGTCGAAGATGTTCCGATGCTCTTCGCGCACATCGCGGTGCGCCCGGTTGTTGCCAAGCGCCAGCCTCAGATAGCGGCGGCTGTGTTCGTGGAGCTGGCTACGATAGCGGATCAGCCATTCGTTGTGGCAATTGGCGACCAGAGAATCGTGGAAGGTCAAGTTCCGGCGATGCCATTCCGAAGCGACGGTCAGATCGTTCTTGCCCAGCATCCGGTCTTCGACCAGCTTGAGCTTGTGGAAGGCGGCGAACAGTTCGCCCTCCCAATTGTCGTCGCGATGCTGCAGCGATTCCCGCAGCGCTGCCACCTCGATGATCGCGCGCGCCGAACTGATCGCCTGAAAATCCGCCAAGCTGAGGCCGCGCACATAAAACCCCCGCTGGCTTTCCGAGACCACAAGCTGATCGGTCATCAGCCGTGACAGCGCCTCGCGTACCGTGGCGGTGGACACGTCGAACTGGCGGCGCAGATTGTCCACATGCAGGCGTTCGTCGGGCTTCAGGGCAAAGTTGAAGATCCGCCGCTTGATCTCTTCCTGAACCGTCTCGATGGCGGTGCGCTTGGGGTTTGAGGTGCTCGCCGGGTCTGCCTGGCTCATGCCTTTTCCTTCTCTGCTTCATCCCAATCTAGCGCGCAACCCCTCGCATATCAACGGCTTCTTATTATTAAAAACGTTTATTCTATTTAAAAAACGTTTTTAATGTTGACACAACGTTTTTTGTTAAACATCTTTGCCCTCAGACCGGGCTCAGGCTTGGAAGGAGGGAATTGCGTGTCGCAACAACACAACCAGACTTTGGAACATCGGCTGTTCATCGACGGCGCCCATGTGGCGGCCAGCTCGGGGCGGACCTTTGAAAAAATCTCGCCGGTCACCGGGCAGGTGATCGCCCATGTGCACGAGGCGGGGCGCGCCGATGTGGACCGCGCCGTGCAGGCCGCGCGGGTGGCCCTGCGGGGACCCTGGGGTCAGCTCAAGCTGCGCGAGCGCGCCGATCTGCTTATCACTCTGTCGCAGGCGATCAACGCGCGTTTCGATGATTTTCTGGAAGCTGAAGTTGCCGATACCGGCAAGCCGCGCAGCCTGGCCCGGATGGTCGACATCCCGCGCGGGGCGGCCAATTTTGCCACCTTCGCCGATATGATCAAGAACCTCGGGTCCGAGTTCTATGAAACCGACACGCCCGATGGTGGCCGCGCGCTGAACTATGGCGTGCATCGGCCCAAGGGGGTGATCGCGGTGATCTCGCCCTGGAACCTGCCGCTGCTGCTGATGACCTGGAAGGTCGGTCCGGCGCTGGCCTGCGGCAATACGGTGGTCGTGAAACCCTCGGAAATCACGCCGCATTCGGCCACGCTGCTGGGCGAGGTGATGAATACGGTCGGGATCCCGAAGGGCGTGTACAACGTCGTGCACGGTTTCGGGCCCGGATCGGCGGGCGAATACCTTACTCAGCATCCCGGCGTCGACGGCATCACCTTCACCGGCGAGACGAAAACCGGCGAGGCGATCATGAAACAGGCCGCAGTGGGCCTGCGCGACGTGTCCTTCGAGATGGGCGGCAAAAATGCGGCGATCGTGTTCGCCGATGCCGATCTCGACAAGGCGGTCGCGGGCACGATGCAATCGGTCTTTGCCAATTGCGGTCAGGTCTGTCTGGGCACCGAGCGGGTCTATGTCGAACGCCCGGTGTTCGACACCTTCGTGAACCGGCTCAAGACCGCGGCCGAGGGGCTGGTTCTGGGCGGATCGGATCACCCCGGGGTATCGATGGGGCCGCTGATCAGTGCCGAACATCGCGACAAGGTACTGTCCTATTACCAGAAGGCGCAGGCACTTGGCGCCAAGGTTGTGACCGGCGGCGGCGTGCCCGATTTCGGCGATGCGCGCGATCAGGGGTTCTTCGTCGAGCCGACGATCTGGACCGGGCTGGGGCAGGACAGCGCGATCATGCGCGAGGAAATCTTTGGCCCCTGCTGCCACATCACCCCCTTCGACAGCGAGGATGAGGTGATCGGGCTGGCCAATGACAGCGATTATGGGCTGGCCTGCGCGATCTGGACCGAAAACATCAGCCGCGCGCATCGCGTGGCGCCCCAGATCGAGGTCGGGCTGGCCTGGGTGAATTCCTGGTTCCTGCGCGATTTGCGCACCGCCTTCGGCGGGGCCAAGCAATCGGGCATCGGGCGCGAGGGCGGCGAGCATTCGCTCGAGTTCTACACCGAGCGCGCCAATGTCTGCGTCAAACTGTGAAGGAGGACAGCCGGTGACCGAGACCATCAACCAGATTGCCCAAGCGCTGCTGACGGCCAGCCGGGACGGTACACCGATCATGCCGATCGCGCCACAGCTTGGGGTGGGCGCGGGGCTGGAACAGGCCTATGCCGTGCAGGACCGGATTACTAAGGCGGGGCTGGCCGCGGGGCGGCGCCTTGTGGGGCGCAAGATCGGGCTCACCTCGGCGGCGGTGCAGGCACAGATGGGCGTGAAACAGCCCGATTACGGCGTTCTTTTCGCCGATATGGAATATGGCGACGCCGAGGAAATCCCCTGCGCGCGGCTGATCCAGCCCAAGGTCGAGGCCGAGATCGCGCTGGTGCTAGAGCGCGATCTGCCCGGCGCCGATACCACCCCCAGCGAGCTGATGCGCG
The DNA here is from genome assembly GCF_046507575.1 of Pontitalea aquivivens. NCBI lineage: Bacteria > Pseudomonadati > Pseudomonadota > Alphaproteobacteria > Rhodobacterales > Paracoccaceae > Pontitalea > Pontitalea aquivivens. Next base: position 86,038 of record NZ_JBKFEY010000006.1, read on the forward strand.
CCGTAGCCTATGCGCTGCCCGCCATCGAGATCGTCGACAGCCGCATCCGCGACTGGAAGATCGGCATCCTCGACACCGTGGCCGACAATGCCTCGTCGGGGCTTTATGTGCTGGGCGCACGGCCCGTCAGGCTCGCAGATTTCGACATGCGGCTGTGCGGGATGGTGATGGAGCGCGCGGGCCAGCCGGTCAGCTTTGGCGCAGGGACCGCCTGCATGGGCCATCCGATGACCGCCGCCCTGTGGCTGGTGCGCAAGATGGCCGAGGTCGGCCGCCCGATGCGGGCCGGCGACGTGATCCTTTCGGGCGCGCTGGGGCCAATGGTGGCCGCCGCCCCGGGGGATGACTTTTGCGTCCGCATCGAGGGGCTGGGCGCAGTTACGACCAGATTTTCCAGGGGGACAGAGGCATGAAACACAAGGTTGCGATCATCGGCTCTGGAAATATAGGCACCGATCTGATGGTCAAGATCCTGAAGGGATCAGACGCGCTGGAAATGGCGGCGATGGTAGGGATCGACCCGACCAGCGACGGGCTGAAACGCGCGGCCGATCTGGGCGTCGCCACCACGCATGAGGGGCTTGAGGGGCTGCGTGCCCTGCCGGGCTATCGCGATATTTCCATCGTGATGGATGCCACCTCGGCGGGCGCTCATCTGGCGCATCATCCGGTGCTGATCGCCGATGGCAAGCAAGTGATTGACCTGACCCCCGCCGCCATCGGCCCCTTCGTGGTACCGCCGGTGAACCTGCAGACGCATCGCGATGCGCCCGCGCTCAACATGGTCACCTGTGGCGGCCAGGCGACGATCCCGATGGTGCATGCGGTGGCGCGCGCCACCGACCGGCTGATCTATGCCGAAATCGTCGCCTCGGTTTCGTCACGTTCGGCCGGGCCAGGCACGCGCGCCAATATCGACGAATTCACCCAGACCACCGCACGCGCCATCGAGCAGGTGGGCGGCGCCGAACGGGGTAAGGCGATCATCATCCTGAACCCGGCGGAACCGCCGATGCTGATGCGGGATTCGATCTTCACCCTCAGCCAGGGCGGCAGCGAACAGGCGATCCGCGACAGCATCGCCGAGATGGTGCAAGCGGTGCAGGCCTATGTGCCAGGCTACCGGCTGAAACAGGCGGTGCAATTCGAACAAATCCCCGCCGACGCGCCGCTGAACCTGCCGGGCATCGGCGCGGTCTGGGGGCTCAAGACCTCGGTCTTCATTGAGGTCGAGGGCGCGGCTGATTACTTTCCGGCCTATGCCGGCAATCTCGACATCATGACCTCGGCGGCCAAGGCTACGGCGGAAAGCTGGGCGCGGGCGCATTGCAAGGAGGCCGTCTGACATGGCGATCACAGATAAATCCCGCCTCTATATCCAGGATGTCAGCCTGCGCGACGGCATGCATGCCCTGCGCCACAAGATGCGCCTTGAGGACGTGGCGCGCATCGCCGCGGCGCTGGATCAGGCCGGGGTCGACGCGCTGGAAGTAACCCATGGCGACGGGCTGTCGGGGTCGTCGTTCAACTATGGTTTCGGCAGCCATTCCGATCTGGACTGGATCGCCGCCGCCGCAGATGCGGTGAAGACGGCGCGCGTTACCGTGCTGCTGGTGCCGGGCATCGGGCTGGCCGATGATCTGAAGGCCGCCCATGCGGTGGGGGCGCGGTCTGTGCGCATCGCCACCCATTGCACCGAGGCTGATGTGTCGCGCCAGCATATTCGAGTGGCGCGCGATCTGGGCTATGACACCGCCTGCTTTCTGATGATGGCGCATATGACCCCGCCCGACGCGCTGGCCGAACAGGCGCTGCTGATGGAAAGCTATGGGGCGGAATGCGTCTATGTGGTGGACAGTTCGGGCGCGATGCTGCCCGATGACATTACCGTGCGCGTCACAGCGCTGCGCCGGGCACTGAAACCGGAAACCGAGGTCGGCATCCACACCCATGAAAACCTGCACCATGGCGTGGCCAATGCGGTGGCCGGGGTGCGCGCCGGGGCGGTGCGGGTCGATGGCTCGCTGGCCGGGCTAGGCGCGGGGGCGGGCAATGCGCCGATCGAGGCGCTGATCGCGGTCTTCGACCGGCTAAGCCTGCCGACGGGCTGCGATTTCGCCAGGCTGTCGGCAGCGGCGGATGATTTGGTGCGCCCGCTGATGGACCGCCCCGTGCGGGTCGACCGCGAAAGCCTGATGCTGGGCTATGCCGGGGTCTATTCGTCCTTCCTGCGCCATGCCGAAACCGCGGCGCAAACCTATGGCATTCCGACCTCCGACATTCTGGTCGAGCTGGGACGGCGCAAGATGATCGGCGGGCAGGAAGACATGATCGTGGATGTGGCGCTGGATCTGGTGGCCGCACGAAAGGGAGCAGCATGAGCCAAATTTCCGCAATCGCAGAGCGTCTTGACCGGGCGATCACCACGGCCACGGCCACCCATCAACAACCCGAGGCTGCGGCTTTCGATGCCGAAACCGGCTATGCGATCCAGGCGATGGGGATCGCGCGGCGCGCAGCACGCGGTGAGCGGGTGATCGGCGTGAAGATGGGGCTGACCAGCCGCGCCAAGATGGAGCAAGTCGGCGTGAACGAGGTGACCTGGGGACGCCTGACCGATGCCATGCGCCGCGAGGAGGGCGGCGCGCTGACCCGCGCCGAGTTCATCCACCCGCGCGCAGAACCCGAGATCGCCTTCATCCTGAAGCGCCCTCTGTCGGGCGAGATGTCGCTGGCCGAGGCCGCCGCCGCAGTCGAGGCCCTGGCCCCCGCAATCGAGATCATCGACTCGCGCTATGAGAATTTCCGGTTCTCGCTGGGCGATGTGGTGGCCGACAATTCCTCGTCGGCGGCCTTCTTCATCGGTCCTTGGGCGCATCCCGAAACCGATATCGCTAATCTGGGCATCGTGCTGTCGGTGGACGGGCAGCCGCGCGAGATCGGATCTTCGGCGGCAATTCTCGGCCATCCTTATCGGGCGCTGGTGGCGGCGGCCCGCATGACCGCGCGGGCGGGGCTCACGCTCAAGGCGGGTGATATCGTGCTTGCGGGCGCCGCCACGGCGGCGGTGCCGTTGGCGCCGGGCATGGCGGTGATGGCCGAGGTTCAGGGCCTGGGCCGTGTCGGATTTCGCGTGATCTGAGGAGGGCAGAGGATGCCATTGGTTGAAATCACCCTGATCGAAGGCCGCACCCCTGCGCAGAAACGCGCACTGATCGCGGGCGTGACCGATGCGGTGGAAATCTCGCTGGGCGCCCCGCGCGCCGCGATCCGGGTGGCGCTGCGCGAACTGCCCCCCGAACATTGGGCGATCGGCGGAGAAAGCATCGCCGAGAAACGCGCACACGAGGCAGGCAGCGGCTGACAGGCCGCGCCGAACGGGCGCGCGACCGCCCCCTAGGCGGTCGCATACTGATTTGGCACGCGTTGGGGAGGACAACATGCCTGCATTCACACACCGACACCAGCCGGTCGGTCGCTTCGTGTCCACAGGGCAGAGCGATGGCTGACAATCCCGAAATCGGTCGGCAGATCACCCTTGGCGGCCTGTCGACGAATTACCACGACATCGGCAGCGGGGCGGCTGTCGTCTTCGTGCATGGCTCGGGGCCCGGGGTCTCGGCCTGGGCGAACTGGCGGTTGAACCTGGGTCCGGTGGCGGCGCAGGGGTTCCGCTGCCTGGCCCCCGACATGGCAGGGTTTGGCTACAGCGCGGCGCCCGCCGATCTGGTGTTCTCGCGCGATCTTTGGGTCGATCAGCTGGCCGCCTTCATCGACAGCCAGACTGACACGCCGGTGCATCTGATCGGCAATTCCTTTGGCGGTGCCATCGCGCTGGCCTATGCGATCCGTTTTCCCGAGCGACTGAACAAGCTGGTGCTGATGGGGGCGGTGGGGGTCGATTTCCTGATCACCGAGGCGCTGGACCGGATCTGGGGGCATCAGGCGAGCCTGGAGAACATGTGCGCTGCGCTGCGCCTGTTTGCCCATGACCACAGCCTTCTGAGCGATGATCTGGCAGAGCTGCGGCACCGTGCCTGCCTGCGTCCCGGCGTGATGGAGGCCTTTTCCGCCATGTTCCCCGCGCCGCGCCAGCAGGCCCTGCGGGCGCTGGCCTCGGATGAGGCGGCGATTGCCCGGCTCAATACACCCACGCTGGTACTGCACGGGCGCGAGGACAGGGTGATCCCACCCGAGGTCTCGCAGCGGCTGTTCGATCTGCTGCCGCAGTCCGAATTGCACATGTTCGGCGGCTGCGGACATTGGACGCAAATCGAGAAGACACACAGATTCAATATCCTGGTCGGCGACTTCCTGAAGTGACGACCATGCCTGGAGGAGAGGAAATGACATCGCTTAACGCGACGGGGGCACGGGGTGAGACAATCTCGCTGCGTGGGGTCAACAAGACCTATCAGACGGCCAAGGGTCCGTTGCCGGTTCTGGACGGGATCAACCTAGAGATCGGAGCGGGCGAATTCGTCTCTTTCGTCGGGCCATCGGGCTGCGGGAAATCCACGCTACTCAAGATCATCGCGGGGCTGGTGCGCCATGACAGCGGCGAGGTCAGCGTCGGCGGGCAGCACCCGCGCGAGGGGCGGCAGGACATCGGCTTCATGCTGCAGCAATCGGTGCTGATGCCCTGGCTCGACGTGCGCCGCAATGTCGAACTGCCTTTCGTGATCGCGCGCCGCAAGGACAACAGGACCGCTGCGCGGGTCGATGCCCTGCTGGAGCTGGTGGGCCTGTCCGAGGTGGGCGCACTGAACCCATGGGAGCTGTCGGGGGGCATGCAGCAGCGCGTCGCGCTGGCCCGCGCGCTGGCCCTTGATCCCGGGGTGATGCTGATGGACGAGCCGTTCTCGGCCCTGGATGAGTTCAAGCGCGAATATCTCAACATCGAGGTGGCGCAGATGGCCGACGCACTGGGGAAGACCACGCTTCTGGTGACCCACAGCATCGGTGAGGCGGTGCTGATGTCGGACCGGATCATCGCGCTCGGGGCCAATCCGGGGCGCGTGGTGGGTGACATCAGGGTCGATCTGGCTCGCCCCCGGCGGCCCGAGATGGTCGGGTCGGACCGCTATCAGCACCTTGTCAACGAGGTACGCGCAGCACTTTCGATGGGCCCGGCAGGAGAACAGGCATGAACAGATCGCTGATCTATCGCATTGGCTTGCCGACGCTGGTCGGTCTGGTCTTCGTCGCGGGCTGGCAGCTGGCCAGTAGCGCCAAACTGCTGAACCCGATCATGGTGCCCTCACCCGCCGCCATCGGCGCGGCCTTTGGTGAGCTGGTGACGCGTGGCTATTTCTGGCACGCCACCTGGATCACCCTGCAGGAAACCATCTTCGGCTTTGCCATCGGCGTGACGCTGGGACTGGTGATCGGGGCGCTGACCGGCACGTTCCGGGTGTTCCGCGCCGCGATTTATCCCTTTGTTATTGCCTTCCAGAATACGCCCCGCGTGGCGCTGGCGCCGATCTTCCTGACGTGGTTCGGCTTTGGCATGACCTCAAAGGTGGTGATGGCGGCGGTAATCTGCTTCTTCCCGGTGGTCATCAACACCGTGGCGGGCATGGCCAGCGTCGGCGACAACGCCAAGATGCTGTTCCGCACACTGGGGGCAGGCCGCGCACAAACCTTCTTCCGGCTGACCCTGCCAGGGGCCTCGGCCGTGGCCTTCGCCGGGGTGAAGACCGCGCTGACGCTGGCGCTGCTGGGGGCGATCGTGGGCGAATTCGTTGGCGCCTCCGAAGGGCTTGGCGTGCTCATCAAGGAGATGAACTTCCAGCTCGAAGTCGCCAAGGGCTTTGCGGTGGTGATCTTCCTCGCCGTCATTGGCCTCGTTCTCTACGGGCTGATCGAGCTGCTGGAGAAGATGCTGATCACCTGGTCACGCGATTGACAGATCCGCCCACGCGGGAGGCGTGGGCGGGCATCGGACGGACACCAAAGACCAACCAAGGGAGAGAGAACCATGAAACGCAAGATCAGCAAGACCGGGGTCGTTCTGGCCGCTGCATTCGCCGCGCAGCTGGGGGCGGGCAGCGCCGCTCTGGCCGCGGATCTGACCAAAGTCGATGTGCTGCTGCCATTGCCCGAGGGCATTCCCTTCGCCTCGCTGATCGTGGCACGCGAGCGCGGCTATTTCGCCGATCAGGGGCTGGAGATTACGACCTCGGTGGCCGATGGCTCGGGCTATCTGGCACAGCAGGTCGTCGCCGGAAATCGCGATTTCGCTCTGATGGGTGCGGCGGATGCAGTGGTGGCCTTCAACCGGCGCAATGACGTGCGGGTGATTTTCTGCAATCAGGTCAACAACGTCTATCGCATCGTCGCGCGGGCCGACACCGGGATTACCTCGGTCGAGGGGCTGCGGGGCAAGGCACTAGGATATACCGAGCCGGGCGGCGGCGAAAGCCAGCTGGTCTCAGCGGCGATTGCCTCGGCCGGGCTCGAGGTGAACCGCTCGATCACGCTGCTGCCAATCGGGCCTGCCGGCCCGCAATCGCTGCTGGCGCTGCAGCGCGACACGGTTCAGGCCTATAGCTCCAGCTTCCCGGATGTGGCGGTGCTGGCCGCCTCGGGCATCGAATGGACCGACATCACGCCCGCGCGCTATGCCAATGTACCCGGCGCCTGCATGGTCACCACCGAGGAGGTTCTGGCCACCGACGCGGGCATGAAAGTGGCCGAGGCGCTCACCTTCGGCTGGGTGGCGGGGCAATATGACATGATCGCCAACCCAGATGAAGCCTTCGGGATGGTCTGTGCGGCGGTGCCTGCGGCCTGCGAGAACGGCGATGTCTCGCGCGCGCTTTTCGATGAGGCGCTCAAGCTCGTGACCCCGCCCGAAGGCCAGCGCCCGGGCGAACTGCGTCTGTCGTCTTGGGAAACGGTGGTGGAGATCCTGGCCTCGACCGAAACCGTGCCCGCCGATCTGGATGTGACGCCGATGATCTCGGGTGGCAAGGTCGAGGCGATCGTGGCGAAGGCCTACGCCGGGCGCTGACCTCGGCGCGCAACTCCGGGCGCCCGGTCGGTTGATCGGGCGCCTGTTTCAGGCCCGCTGCACAGCCCGGCGGTCACGCATCTGCGGGCAGCACGCGGCGCAAGGTGCGCTTGGCGCGGCAGGACGGTTATTTGGAGCGGCTCAATGAGACGGCGCAGGACTGGGTTCATCCTCGCACCATCATGCGCAGCCATTCGGCGGACAGCCGGTTGGTCTTCGAGGTGGCAGATCCGCCAGCGGCTCGGCCAGCCCATGCGCATAGGCCGCGTCATCGGCCGTCAGCACCTTGGCCACACCATCCAGCGCCGCATCCACGCCCGCACCGTCACCGGGCCCATCTTCTTCGCCGTGCTCAGCGCCTTCGAGGTCGCGTCGAGGCTGTTCACCTCGCGATCAGAAGAACCGACATCACAGAACCCCCGCGTCTTTCAGTTTCGCCACCAGCTCGTCGACCGAGCCCACCTTGATCCCGGCCGAACGGCCCGCCGGCTCTGCCGTCTTCACGACGCTCAGGCGCGGGGTCACGTCGACGCCGTAATCGGCGGCGGTCTTCTCATCGAGCGGCTTTTTCTTCGCCTTCATGATGTTGGGAAGCGAGGCATAGCGCGGCTCATTCAGCCTCAGGTCCGCGGTCACGATCGCCGGCAGCTTGACCGAGATCGTCTGCAGACCACCATCGACCTCACGCGTCACTTTCGCGCTGTCGCCGACAATCTCGACCTCCGAGGCGAAGATCGCCTGACCCCAGCCGAGCAGCGCCGCCAGCATCTGGCCGGCCGCGTTCATGTCGTTGTCGATCGCCTGCTTGCCCGCGATGACAAGGCCCGGGGCCTCTTCCACCGCAATCTCGTCGAACGGGTTCATCGACATTTTCACATTGGCAAGATCGACACCGCTACCATCCGCCTTCACACGAACCTTACCCTTGCGCTCCAGCAGGATGACGATCCGGCGATAGCCAAACCGGCGCCGCTTCCCGGCGATCTCCTTCATCTCCTCGCGGATCTCCGGGCAGTCCGGCGGGCGTGTGCGCCGGACCGTCTTGGGGTCGACACCGACAGGCTGGCAAGCCCGACGCTGCGAGATGTCATGATCCCGCATCGCCCCGAGCGCCGCCTCTCGCTGCCTGGTCAATGTCGTTAGTTCTTTCCCAGCAGATCCTTCAGAACCACGTTGTCGAGCATGGTGTCGGCCAACAGACGTTTGAGCTTGGCGTTTTCGTCTTCGAGCGCCTTCAGCCTGGCCGCCTCAGAGACCTCCATGCCACCATACTTGGCCTTGAACTTGTAAAAGGTCGCCGGGCTGAGGCCATGCCTACGGCACACATCAGCTGTCGGCATGCCTGCCTCCTGCTCCTTGAGCATCCCGATAATCTGCGCCTCGGTGAAACGGCTTTTTCGCATTCGTCTGCTCCTTCAGAATTGGCGCAGACTCTACACTACGTTGAGGGATCCCGCGGGGGGCAGGTCAGGCCGAATAGTTCATTTGATCTTTACAAAAGGTCCATATGGACTAAATTGAAGCCAGTGGAGGACGCCATGTACGTCACAAAGAAAATCCGGGAACCGGCACAGATCAACGCCGTCGCGTTGAAAGCCTATGCCCGTGTCGCCGATGCCTGGGGTCTCAGCCTCAAGGAAGCCGCTGGCCTGGCCGACATGTCCGAGAGCACATGGAAGCGCGCCAAGAAGCCGGATTTTGCGGGGGAGCTGACCAAGGACCAACTGCTGCGCCTCAGCGCGGTGATCGGCATCTACAAGTCGCTCGAACTCTATTTCTCCGGGCCACTCGCGCGAGGCTGGTTCACCCGGCCGAACACCGGTCCGCTGTTTGCGGGCAACCGTCCGGTCGATACCGCCATAGACGGCGGACTGCCGCAGATCCTTGCGGTGCGGACCTATCTAGATGCCCTGCGCGGTGGGGCATGAAGCAGACCGGGATTTCCGATCGAGGTCTCGTTCGTCTTCTGCCCGCCACCTACCACAAGCCGCCATCCCTGCGCGGCCTTGTCGATACCGATGACGAGATGGAGATCCTGGCCGAGATCGAGGGCCTGACCAGCGGCCGTCTTCTGGCGGAACGTGGCCGCAACCCGCATCTGGACCCGCGCGAGCTTGCCTGGCAGCGCCGCAGCCGTGATCTGCGCATCTATGGCGACAGCCATGTCAATGCGGCCTTCACCTATACGCGCGCGGGCGGAAACCGCTTCAACACCGAGAAGCGCGGCGCCTGGTATTGCGCATGGGACGTGATGGTATCCGTCAGCGAAGTGGCCTGGCACCGGACACGGGAACTTGGCTTTACGGGCAGCTTCCATGACAGTGCCCGCTATGTGGAACTGCTGGCGGATTTCATCGGGGTCTTTGACGATCTGACCGATGCGCCGGGCCATCCCGCGCTGCATTCAGATCCGGCTGTCGGATATCCCGAGGGACAGAACCTTGCCCGGCATCTGCGCCGGGCCGGGTCGCGGGGTCTGATCTATCCTTCGGTCCGGGCCCCGGCCCCCGGTGGGAATTGCCTGGTCTGCTTCCAGCCACACGCCATCCAGAACGTCCGGCCGGGCGCATCCTGGGATCTTGTTTGGGATGGGACGCCGCACTACTCGATTACGGCTGTCGGCTGACCGATCAGGAGCACCGACAGATCGTCCGGGAAAGCGGGTACCGAACCCGCATCTTGGCCTTTGCACGGCGGCGGACGTGGTATCCTGTGCACCGCTTGCCGAAGCCCTGCGCCCGAAGCTGCACATCTACGGCTGACGGACCGCATTTCACCAAGCAGGCGTGCAGAGGGGGAAGCTGACGGCAATATCAGGCAACATGAGTTGTGTTGCAGAGTTCTGTCAGGACATCGGCCGCAATCTCGAATGAGCGGACCCGCGCGGTGTGGTCGTGGATCATTCCCGTGATCATCAGTTCATCGGGGCGGAATGTGTCGATCAGCGCGCCAAGCTGGTCGCGCACCGTCGCGGCCGCGCCGGTGGCGGAACAGGACAGGGCCTGGCGGACCTGGGCCATGACCGGCGCGGGGGTGTCCCGATCCAGATCGCGGGTCGGGTGTGGCAGCTTGCCGGGCTGCCCCGTGCGCAGCCGCGCAAAGGCCAGCAGTTGCGACGTTCGCAGGAAGGCTGCCTGTTCATCGCTGTCAGCCGCGCAGACCCCCGCTGCCATCATTACATGGGGCTTGTCCAGCCGCTCCGAGGGCCGGAAGCTGCGGCGATAGACCTCAAGTGCCTGGCCCAGCATCGCGGGCGCGAAATGCGAGGCGAAGGCATAGGGCAGACCCAGAAAGGCCGCCAGTTGCGCGCCATAAAGACTGGACCCGAGGATCCAGACGGGGACATGGGTGCCACTTCCCGGAATGGCGCGCACGGGCGCGCTTTCGGCGTCATTGCCCAGATAGCCGATCAGTTCCTGCACATCGCGGGGGAAACTGTCTTCGGGCGCCATGTGGCGGCGTAGCGCGCGGGCGGTGGCCATGTCGGTGCCGGGCGCGCGGCCCAGCCCCAGATCGATCCGCCCGGGGTAAAGCGTGGCCAGGGTGCCGAATTGTTCGGCAATCACCAGCGGCGCATGGTTGGGCAGCATGATGCCGCCCGCGCCAATCCGCATCGTTCGGGTCTGGCCTGCCACATGGCCGATCAACACTGCGGTGGCCGCGCTGGCGATGCCTGGCATGTTGTGATGTTCGGCCAGCCAGTAGCGGTGATAACCGAACCGCTCGGCCGCGCGGGCAAGATCCACCGTTGCCGCCAGGGCATCGGCTGCCGTATGTCCCTCGGGAATGGGGGACAGATCAAGAAGTGAAAAATGCTGCATCGCGGCCTCCGTGCCTGTGAAGCTAATCATCGCGCGCGGTCAGGCCAAGGGCACCTGGCCGTTTTGCCGACCGGGGCAGGTGGTTTGCGCAAGGGACATTGGGCCGGGCGGGGGGTGGTTGTCTTTTGCGCAGGGGGCCGTAATATCTCGCGGCACAGGCGACAAGCCGATCCCTTGGGGCTGAACTGGACCATGACCGCCTTTTCCAATTTTACGGCCCTCTTTCCCCTGCTGGTCGGGTCCAGAGCGAACAATGTCTGAGGGTTGCCGGATCGCATGAGGCGCATGGCAACCCTGATCTGACATGAACCCCTGATGCCCCCGCCGTCGCGTGGGGCTTGGCTTTTCGCAGGACCTGACATGACTTCGTGGACCACCCTTGCCCGCGCCGGTACGGCGTCGGGAGATGACATTCTTTTGCGCCAGCGCGGCCCGATTTTCGAAATTCGCTATAACGGGATCGAGCTGATGTCGAATCTCAATCACCAGTCCGAGGACCAACTGGCCTTGCGCAGCCTGCGCCGGATAGACTTTCGTGCCCGCAAGATCCTGATTGGGGGGCTGGGCCTTGGCTTCACCCTGCGCGCGGTGCTCAATCTTGCGGCCGTGGATGCCTGCGTCACCGTCTGCGAGCTGATCCCCGAGGTGGCCGCGTGGAACCGTGGTCCGTTGGCGCATCTGGCGGATCACCCGCTGGACGATCCGCGCACCAACCTGCGGATCGAAGATGTGCAGGCGCATCTGGCGCAAAGCGAGGCTGCCTATGACCTGATCCTCCTGGATACCGACAATGGCCCGGATTTTCTGATCCGAACCGAAAACACCGGGCTTTACCAGGACACCGGCCTGGCGATGGTTGCGAATGCCCTGACCGATGGCGGATTGGCGGTCTTCTGGTCGGCCACCGCCTCGCCCGCATTTGAACGCCGGCTTTCTGCCCATCCCTGGGCGTGGCTGCGCGAGGATATTCCTCTGGTGCCCGGGCGGGTCGACGCCATGCATCACATCTACAGCTGCAGCCGCAACGCGGCCGTGCTGGGGCTCCGCCCCGCTGCCTGAAATGGGGTCCCGGCACCGCGCGGGTGCCGGGACCTGCCCGGCGGCCGCCCTCGCGCGCAGTGTTCACCGCCCGCGGGGCTGTGCAACAGGGGTTCATCACGCTGGAGATTGTCCCTACGCGGGCTGCTGCGGAACTTGTGCGCCGTCGTGGGGCCGGGCGCGCAGCGCGATCAGGCGGCGGCGGGCACGCAGCGGGCCGGTGGCCACGGCGGCATCGCCGCCCGCGTCAAGGCCGATGCCCACCTCGGTCTCAATCGCAAAGCCGGCCTGCGCGACCAGATCGCGCAGATCCCGCGCCGCGATCGGCGTGAACGGGCCCTGCAACGGCACCTGGCCCAGCGATTCCACCCGCCGCCACATCCGCCCATAACGCGAGGTCATGTTGCGCGCGCTGATCACCAGCGCGCCGCCGGGTTTCAGCACGCGGCGCACCTCGGCCAGGACCGCGGCGCGGTCACGCAGATGTTCCAGCGATTGCAGGAAAACCACGGCATCCAGACTGGCATCGGCATGGGGCAGGCGCCCGTCGTGCATCAGCACGAAATCGGTGGGCAGGGCCCCCTGCCCTTCCTGGTTCAGCCGTTCGCGGATGAACCGGATGCTGGGCTCGGCCAGTTCGGCCACGTCCAGATGCACGGATGCGGGCAGATGCGCGCGCAACGCGGCGGTCGTTGTGCCGCCCCATGGCGCGATTTCCAGCACACGCGCATCGGCGGGCAGATCGGGCAGCAGGCGCAGTTCCTGCGCCGCGGCCTCGCCCTGACGGCGGGATTGATAGACCCCGGCGGTGGGCGACTTGGCCCAGACCGAATAGCCGCGGAAATCGGTCAGCTGATCCCAGCGCCAGGCATCGGGATTCCATTCCGCATAGGGATTGCGCGCCTTGCTGATCGCCGCATAGGGATAGCTGTCATCGGGCCGGGCGGGATAGATCGTCTGCGCAGGACGCGCGAATCGCCCGAAGGACAGGATGCTGTCGGGGTCACGGCGCGGCGCCTTCATCAGCGGCGCACCCGCGACCGGGCGGCCAATGGCCAGCGCGCCAATCAGTTCGAACACCGGCGGAATCCCCATCATTTCACGCAGGGGTTGATGATCACCGATCCCCGCATTCCAGATCGTGAACAGCCCGCGCAGATGCGCGCTGATCATCATGTGATAGGTCGCTGCCGCCACAGATTGCACGACGGAATGGTTGTCATGCGCCCAGCCCTTTTGAAAACACAGATAGATCAGCGCCGAACAATCCGAGAAATGCGGGTTGCCGCCCGCGATGTCATTGGCCCGGCGCAGATCCCCGCGGTCGGTCAGGACCACGAAATGCCACATCTGCTGATTGCAGGACGACGGCGCCTGCGTGCCATCGGCGACGATCTCGCGCAGGATGTCGGCATCGATGGGCGATCCATCGAACACCCGGCAAGACCGGCGATCGGCAATGCGATCCAGTATCTGCGCTGCCTGAAAAACATTCGTCCGGGGATGATTTTCAGGACTTTGTTCTATTTTCATAATCATGTATCTTTTCCCTCTGTGTTACCGGAATAACTACTATGGAAACTGTTGACAGGGGAAGCCGCTCGTGCAGACTGTTCACAGTTTTCGGAGGGTTCGACCCTGCGAATGCAGGGTGCCGGAACCGGTGCCGACGACAATGAACAACACTGTGACCAATTGGGGAACACGACCATGGCTTTCAACAGGGCACTTCTTGGCGGGATCGCAATCGCCGCTTCGGTCTTCGGGTCTGCGCAAGCCCAGGAATTCCGGCTGAATTTCGGGCATTATCTGAACGATAGCCCCTATCTTGATGTCGAACGCGAATTCGCCAAGGCGATCGAGACCCGTTCCGAGGGCCGCGTGGCCATCAACATCGTTTATTCCGGCGGTCTGGGCAAAGGCGAGGAACTGCTGTCGCTGGCCGGCCGCGGGGCGATCGACATGGCCGCGATCGTGCCGGGCTATTACGCCGATCAACTGCCCTTCGCCCGCGCGGTGCAGGTGCCCTTCGTCTTTGATTCGCCCAGCGAAGCGATTGAGATTGCCCAATATTCCTATAAGGAAATGCCGGCCTTTGCCGAAGAACTGCAGGCCCAGGGCGTGCGCCGGTTCTTCCACCAGCCGCTGGGCTCGTATTACATGACCGGCAAGACCGATGACTGCAAGGCGATCGACGGTCTGGCCAACAAGAAGATCCGCACCTTTGGCGCCGATATTCCCAAAATGATGTCCGCCGTAGGCGCGGTTCCGGTGACGGTCGGCACGGGCGACCTGTTCGAGGCGCTGGACCGTGGCACGCTGGACTATTCGTTCCTGAACCTTGGCAACATCGAGGCGTTCCGCCTGCATGAAGTCGGCAAGTTCAGCTGCGGCCCGGCGCTGTCGATGGCCGGCCACCTGGTCGTGATGAGCGAACGCACCTGGCAGCGCCTGCCCGGGGACATCCAGGCGATCATCCTGGAAGAAGCCGACATCGCCCAGCAGAAATACGTTGAGCTGATCAACACCGCCGAGGCCGCCGCCGGCGAACGCATGGCCGCCGCGGGCCATACGATCATTGAGCTCAGCCCCGAAACGGTTGCCGACTGGCAGGCGAAAACCCCGGACCTTCTGCAGGAATGGGCCGATGGCATGGCCGCGCGCGGCCAGGGTGATGCCGCCGCCGAAGTCGTCGCGAAATGGCGCGAAATGGCGGCCAACTGATCTGGCATGTTGCGGCCGGGCGATCCCCTCGCCCGGCCGGTTCCTTTGACGCGCCCGACCTTGCCGAAAGACATGCAATGAAAAAGCTGATCGAGAAAACCGCGATCCTGACCGTCGCCCTGGGCAGTATCGGCCTGTTGCTGGCGATGTTCGTGGGCGTGGGCGATGTAGTCGGAACGCTGTTCAACAAGCCCATCCCCGGCGCGCTGGAACTGACCGAAAGCACGATGGTGCTGATCGTGTTCGGCGGATTGACCTTTGCCCAGATCCGGCGCGGCCATATCCGGGTGGAACTGTTCTACCTGCGCGCAGGCCCCAGGGTGCGGTCCACCATGGACATCATCGCCGCGCTGAGCGGCATCGTCTTTTTCGGCCTGCTGTCCTGGCAGGCGGTGAATGAGGCGATGTACAGCTGGCAGATCAAGGAAGCCTCGTTCGGGCTGACCCGGTTCCCGCTGTATCCGGCGCGCACGCTTCTGGCCTTCGGATCGATCCTGATGTTGCTGCAACTTGCCGTGGACCTGTGGGAAGACATCCGCGGTTTCGGCAACCCCCGCCACTTTGAAATCGGCTGATGCCGTGTTCTGAACTTATCCGAGGTTTTCCAAGTGCTTGACCCGGCCACCGCCGCCCTTTTCGCCATCGCCCTGGTAACAATCCTGCTGGTTTCCGGCGCCCATATCAGCGTCGGCATGGGCCTTGGCGGGCTGTTGGGAATGTATCTGACCATCGGCCCGCATGCCGCGATGGCGCAGCTTGCAACCGTGCCGTTCAGCACCACAAATTCCTTCACGCTGGCGGTGATCCCGCTGTTCATCCTGATGGGGGCGCTGGCGACACAGGCCCGATTGACCACAGACCTGTATCAGGCCGCCTATAACTGGATGTCGCGCCTGCCCGGGGGCCTGGCGATGACCACCACCATCGCCTCGGCCGCCTTTGGCGCGGCCTCGGGGTCAACGATCGTGAACGCCGCTGTCTTCACCAAGATGGCGATGCCGGAAATGACCAAGCTTGGCTATGACAAAAAGCTGAGCGCGGGCTGCATCGCCGCATCGGGCACGCTGGCCGCGATGATCCCGCCCAGCGTTCTGATGGTGATCTATGCGATCATCACCGAACAATCCGTGGGCCTGATGCTGGTGGCGGGGTTGATCCCGGGCGTCCTGACTGCCTTCATCTTCCTGACCGGCATCTATGTCATGGTCAAACGCCGCCCCGAAATCGCGCCGATGCCGACCGAGATCATTTCGCGCGAGACCAAGATCAAGTCGCTGAAAAACGTCTGGGGCATCGTGGTGCTGTTCACGCTGGTGATCGGCGGCATCTATGGCGGGTTTTTCGTGCCGACCTATGCCGGCGCCGTCGGGGCCTTTGGCGCCTTTCTGATCGTGTTCCTGAAACGCCGCGCCCAGGCCAGCGTGCTGCGCGAAACCTTTCTGGATGCGGTCTATACCAGCGCCACGATCTTTGCCGTGGTGATCGGCGGCATGCTGTTTGCCCGCTTCCTGACCTATACGGGGCTGGTGTCGTCGGTGTCGGGCGCGATGATCGCGCTGGAACTGTCGCCGCTGACCTATCTGCTGGGCTTTGCGCTGCTGTTCCTGGTGCTGGGCATGTTCATCGAGCCGATCGCGATCATGGTGATGACGCTGCCGGTGATGTTTCCGGTGATGACCTCGGTGGGCTATGACCCGATCTGGCTGGGCGTCATCGTCATCAAGATGGCCGAGATTTCGCTGATCACGCCACCTGTGGGGCTGAACGTCTATGTGGTGCGCAGTTCGTCCCCCGTTCCGCTGCGGCTGGAACAGGTGTTCGCGGGCGTCGCCCCCTTCATCCTGATGGAGGTGATCACGCTGGCGCTGCTGATCATGTTCCCGGCGATCGTGACCTTCCTGCCGAACCTGACGCGCTGACCACCCGGAGAGTGCCATGACCGAAGCCGAAGCCCGCGCCGCCGTGACGCGCGAATTGCAGGTGCTGACCCGCTGGACCAGCGCCCTGACCTGGGCGGACATCCCCGATGATATCCGCCAACGCGCCGCGCTGATCCTGGCCGATGATTTCGGCGCGCTGATCGCGGCGCGGGATGAACCCGAACTGATCGCCCTGCGCGCGGGCCTTGCGCGCGCCGCAGGCACCCCCGAGGCGACGGTCTTCGATGCCGCCCTGCCCCGGCAGGATCGCTACAGCGCGGCCCTGTCGAATGGCGCGGCCGCCGACTGGTGCGAACTGGATGGCGGCTATCGGCTGGCGATCTGTCACGCCGGGCTGTATTGCCTGCCCGCGCTGCTGGCCGAGGCCGAGGCCGAACGCCACAGCCTGCAACATCTGCTGCTGTCGCTGATCGTGGGCTATGAAACCGTGGCGCGGGTGGCGCGGTGCTTTGCCTTCCCCGGCCTTGTGATGCATCCGCATGGCGGGCTGGCCACGGTGGGCGCCGCGGCGGCGATCGCGCGGATGCGCGGGCTGGATGCCGAAACCAGCGCCGCCGCCATCTGCACCGGGGCGACGCTGGTTCTGCCCGGGCCGTTTGGCCATGCGGTGGAAGGCGCGCTGATCCGCAACGTCTGGCCGGGGCTTTGCGCGCAAAACGGCATTCGCGCCGCCGATTGGGCCGCGATTGGCGTGACGGGCGGGCCCGACAGCCTGTTTGACGTGTTTTCCCGGATCATGGGCGCCACCGCGACGCCCGCGGCGCTTGGCGGCGATCCGGGGCAATCCTGGGCGATGCGGGACGCCTATCACAAGATGCACGCCTGCTGCCAATATGCCCATTCCACGGTTGAGGCGGTTCTGGCCGCGCTGCGCGATGCCGGCCCCGTAGCGCCCGATCAGGTCGCCGCGATCGACATCGCCACCCATTGGAAGGGCCGCAAGCTGGACAACCCCCAGCCCGCCACGACGCTGGCCGCCAAGTTTTCGATCCAGCATATCGCCGCCGCCACGCTGGCCTTTGGCCATGCCGGGGCCGCGGCGTTTCATGCCGATACCCTGCGCGACCCCGCCTTGATGCGGCTGCGCGGGTTGGTCGGCATCAGCGCGCATGAACCCGAACAGCCCTGGCCCCACGACCGCCCGGCCCGCGCCACGCTGCGCCTGACCGATGGGCGCGAACTGATCGGCGAATGTCTTAGCGCGCCGGGCGGGGCCGATCTGCCCTATACCCCCGACCAGATCGCGCAAAAGGCGCTTGGCCTTCTGGTGCCACTGCTGCCCGGCGCAAAACGGGTGATTCCGCAGGTTCTGGCGCTGGATGAGGCGTGTCTTGCACAATCCTGGCCCGAATTGCTGGCGGATTTACGCGGGTAAATCCACAGGTTAGCCGGGGCGCCGCGAAAATTGCCAATTGGCAATTTCAGATCGGATTCGCCTCGGCAAACTTGCGAAAGAACGCCAGGAAGGCCCGGTCCGGGTCATCCGCAGGCGGTTTTCCGGCCGACCAGGCGCGCCATTCGCCTTCGACAAAATAGATGTCATAGCCCGGGTGGCGCAGACGCGCGGTTTCATAGGTTTCGGTGCGCAGCGCCGCGCCGCGCGCATCCAGCCAGGCGGGCCGGGGCGCCACATCGGGCCGCGCCCCCTGCCCCGCCAGCTTTTCCTCGCGCCCTTCGGCGCGGACGCGGCGGCCCACCTTGGAAAACTGCAACGCCCGATCCGCCGCGCCCGAGGCATCGCCATCCTTGCGCCACCAGCGCAATTCCACATGCGTCACCGCGCGCCCCGTCTTGACCGGGTCGATTTCCACCAGAAAATCCGACAGCGCGTTCACCTCGGCCACGGCGGGGTCGATCGCCCGCAGCTTGAGGTTGGACCAGCTGGTCAGCTTGCCCTTGGGCACGCCCAATACACCGCGCAAGGAATCCAGCGTGAACCGTTCCGACGCCTTCCAGCGCAGGTTGCCGCGCTTTTGCACCATTTCATACAGCGTCAGCGCGTATTTTGAGGACAGGGCAAACATCACCTCGCGCTGCAGGCGGGCAAAGACCTGCGAATTTCGGATGATCTTGCGCAGCCGGGCGGGGATTTCATATTCCAGCATGCCATCGGATCGCAACCCTTCCAGGTTGCCGCCCAGCAGCTGCACCCGTTCCACCGCCGGTTCACCGTCCCAGGTCACCGCGACCTTGACGATCGCCGACATCAGCCGTTCCAGGCTTTCGCCGATGCGGTCGTTGGAATTGTGGCTGCCGCGCAGCGCGGATTTGGCGATGACATGGGTGACCGGCTTGTCGATCGCCTCCCACGCATTTTCCAGAAGCTGGTTATAGATCCGCCGGTCGGCCAGGGTCAGGGGGGTGACCTCGATCAGGTCGACCAGCTCGCCGGGCTTGATCAGGCTTTCGGCGTTTGGCTTGGCGTCTATGGTGCGGTATGATTTTTCAGCCATGCTCAGCCTACCCCGTTCTGCTTACTTTTGTAGTTTTGGCTGTGTAAGATTTCAACCCTTCATCGGGGTATCCACCCAAAAGGTAAGAGTTTGCCGAAAGCAGCGTTCGCAGGTGATTCGCAGGGGTTTGGTTTCAAAGGCTTTTTCGCCGTGCTGTTGGACCGGATCGGCGCCCACCCAAGACGTAAGGTTTCAGACCCACCCGAATCGTAAGGCCAGATCGCCCGATTCGTAAGGGATAGCCGCCCGAAAGGTAAGCCTACCCCACCCGGAACGTAAGCGCAGTTGCGGAATTTGTATGTGTTTCAAGACATTGGTCAGGATGAACACTGAATCTATAAGAATCTGAACTTCAGGTTTGTTTTTTTATCCACAGGATTTCGGATTGGTTTACACGGCCCTGGTCGACACCGAATCAAACCCTTACGAATTGGGATGGGTTGGGACAGTTTTCACCGCCTGAAGTCCGGCGATAGGGGGTATTGCCACGGATGTTACGGAATACAGGCCCCCTGCCCCAACTTCCGGTTTTTTCGCGGATAGACCCGCCAAATCCGAACTTTACCTGACAGGCCGAATGTCGCATGATTCCGCCAGCATCAGAACGGAACATCCATGGATACCACCGTAATCCCCCCCGTCAGCCTTGAAGAGCTGTCCCTGCTGACCCGCCGCGCCTCAACCGTGATCGAGCGGCTGCGCGAACGCGTCTTTGCCCCCGGCACGCAAAAACGGCTGGAACTGCGTTTCAACGTGCGCACCGCCGCCGAAATGGTGGGCCGCACCGAAAAAGCCATTCGTGACGCCGAGGCCGATGGCCGCCTGCCCGACCCGGAAAAAGACGCCGAAACCGGCCGCCGCCTGGGCTATTCCCTGGCTGAGGTGAACCGCATGCGCGAAGTGTTCGGCACCCTGCCCCATCGCGCGCCCGATGATCCGCCGCTGATCATGGCGGTGCAGAATTTCAAGGGCGGGGTTGGAAAATCGACGCTGGTGACGCATCTGGCGCAGTTCTTCGCGCTGAAGGGCTATCGCGTCTGTGTCATCGATTGCGACAGCCAGGCATCGACCACGGCCGTCTTCGGCATGAACCCGGATGTGGATGTCGACGAAGAGGAAGATACCCTGTATCCCTTTTTCCGGCATGGCGGGCCCAAGACGCTGCATTACGCGCTGCGGGCAACCTATTGGCCCAATATCGCGCTGA
Source organism: Pontitalea aquivivens (assembly GCF_046507575.1). Lineage (NCBI taxonomy): Bacteria > Pseudomonadati > Pseudomonadota > Alphaproteobacteria > Rhodobacterales > Paracoccaceae > Pontitalea > Pontitalea aquivivens. The sequence continues at coordinate 106,236 of NZ_JBKFEY010000006.1, forward strand.
TCCCGGCCAACCTTGGCCTGTATGACGCCGAATATGAATTTGCCGCCCGCATGGCACGCGAACCGACCTTCATCCTGGATCGCCTGCGCGAGGGGGTCGAAACCATCGCGGATCAGTTCGACATCATCCTGCTGGACCCGCCGCCGGCGCTTGGGATGCTGTCGCTGTCGGTGCTGCGCGCGGCCAATGCGCTGGTGATCCCGACGCCGCCGAACAACATCGACTTTGCCTCAACCGCGCATTTCCTGAAGATGATGGAGGCCACGCTGGGCGAACTGGCGCTGCACGGGGGCGCGCGGTCTTACAGCTTCGTCAAGATTTTGGCGACAAAGATGAACGACCAGAAATCGGCGCATGTGGCGATCAAGCGGATGATGGATGCGGTGTTTCCGCAGGATATGCTGAATGCCGTTCTGAAAGACAGCGCCGAGATTGACAATGCGACCGCGAACCTTTCGACGGTTTACGAACTGACCGGGGCCGCGACGCGGACCGAAACCCATCGCCGTTGCCGCGCCTATCTGGATGCGGTGGGGCGTGAAATCGAACTTCTGGCGCGCAAGACATGGCCCAGCCATCACCGCGCGCTGCGCAAGGAGGGTGTGCTGTGAGCAAGCGCCACGATGCCATTTTCGACGATGTTCTGAAGGATATTGCCGCCGATCCGGCCCCGGCGGATGACCGGGCCGGAACGCGGTTCCTGAAACGGTCCAACGCGCTGGCCGAGGCGGGGACCCGCGAAGAAAAGGTGCTGCGTTGGGTGGACCCCGCGCAATGCGTGATGTGGGACCGTCACAACCGCGCCTATGACCTGCTGACCGAGGACAACTGCCGCGACCTGATCGACAGCATCAAGGCGCAGGGCCAGCAGGAATTTCCCGCCATCGTGCGCCGCCGCGAAGGCCCCGGCGCGGAATATGAGGTGATCTGTGGCGCGCGGCGGCATTTCGCGGTGTCCTGGCTGCGCGCGCATAACTATCCGCAGTTCCGCTATCTGATCGAGGTGCGCGACCTGACGGATGAAGAGGCCTTCCGCCTGGCGGATATTGAAAACCGCGACCGCGAGGATCTGTCCGATTACGAACGCGCGCGCGATTACGCCCATGCGCTGGATCTGTATTACGGCGGCCGGCAAAAGACGATGGCCGAACGGCTTGAGGTGTCCGAGGCCTGGTTGTCGCGCTATCTGCAGCTGGCGCGCCTGCCCGAGGCGGTGGTTGCGGCCTGGTCCTCGATCCGTGAGGTGAAGGAACTGCACGCCCGCGCGCTGAAACCCTTGCTGGCCGATGATGATGCCGCCGAACGCGTGTTGCACGAGGCTGCGGCGATCGCCGCCGAACAGGCCGCGGCGCGGGCGGGGCAGGGGGCGGCGGTGCCCGGCCCCAAGGTTCTGGCGCGGCTGAAGACGGCGGGCGAAGGGCCCCGCCCCAGCCGCCCCGCGACGGTGTTCCGTCGCGCGCCCGAAGAATCGGGCGTGATGATGAAAAAGCGCGGACACAAGATCACGCTGGAATTTTCCGACAACCTGTCCGAGGCCGCTTTGCGTGCCGCTTTCGACCAGTTCTTCGCGGCGAAATTCGGCAAGAAGTAAAAAATTGCCAATTGGCAATTTCCAGGATCAGGCGCGCGGGATGCGCCTGATCCGGTCGCCCAGAATACGGGACAGACGCTGAAATCCCTGGCGCAGAACCGCATCGCCATGCCAGCCGGGAATGTGGAACACCGCCGTATCGGCAGGCAGGCGGTCGCCCCATCCGTAAAGATCGCGCAGCACATCGGGCAGGTTTTCATCGGTGCGGATCACGATGGTGCTGCCACGATAGGGCGGAAAGCTGTGGTCGCGGGTCAGCGTCAGGAAATGGGACACCAGGTCGTCGATCAGGCGTTCGGCATCCGTCACCGGCGGGGCCAGATTCAGGCGGCGCAACAGGGCGGCGGGCAGCCGGCTGGTCAGCGCCAGATCGCGCCAGCCGATCTGGCCGCGCAGCTTTTGCCGCAGGTTATGCCCGATCCGCCGCAGCCGCCGTCTTTGCCGCCGCAGCCAGCGGACCCGCGCGGGGATGGCGGCGCCTGCATCGGGGGCCCAGCTGTCGATCAGCACCAGATCGTGGACATCGGCGCCATCGGCGGCCAGCGCCTGTGCCGTGGCCAGCGCCACCACGCCATCGACGCAAAGCCCGATCAACACCAGCGGGCGGCCCGGGTAGCGGGCGGAAATCAGGCTCTGTGCCGCCTCAATCACCGCAGTCAGGCCCTGATCGGCCTGTGCGTGCATCGTGGCGCGGTCGGGCACGGTCAGGCAGGCGATGGTGCAATCAGGCTCTATCCCACGGATCAGAGACTGATACAGAAGCGGCTGATTGACCGCGACGATCACCGGCGCATGGGGCGCGCCGGGGCGCAGTTCGAACAGATCCCACAGCGTCTGGGCGGGCGCGGGCACGCGCGCGCGGGTCAGTTCGGCCAGCAGGCCATCCAGTGTCGGGTCGCGCAGGAAGGCGGCGATGGCGGGGCGGTGGCCGAAGGCCTGTTCCACCCGCGCCAGCATCCGCAGCGCCAGAACCGAATGCCCGCCTGCCTGATAGAAATCGCCACTGATCCGGTCCGGCGGCAGGTTCAGCAGATCGCCCCAGATCCGCGCCAGTCGCGTGCGGTCGGCATCGGGGGCAGGGGGGGCTGGCGCGGGCGTGGCGGGCAACAGCGGCTGATCGGGATGCGCCAAAGCCTGTGCGAAACACTCAAGAACACTGTCAGCCAGCGATTCAATCCGGGCCGGATCGTAAAGCGCGCGGTCGTAATCGACCACCAGGGTCCAGTGGCCCCGCCGACCGATCAGGTTGATGCCCAGATCGCCCTGAATCCCCGGCGCATGTGACGGGGCCGAGGTCAGGGTGAAAGGGCCGTAATCGGTCTCTTCCATAAAGATCTTTTGCATGTTGAAGGTGATCGCGGTCAGCGGCCGGCGCAGCGGGTCGCGGGCGGGGTTCAGCGCGCGGACCAGCAGGTCAAAGGGGAAATCGGCATGTTCCAGCGCGCCTTGTACCACCGCGCGGGTGTGACGCAGGTTCTGCGTGAAACTGTCGCCCGGCGCCAGATCCAGCCGCAGGACCAGCGTGTTGATGAACACCCCGATCAGCTGTTCCAGATCGGGTTCATCACGGCAGGCGGTGGGGGTGGCAAAGGATATGTCGGTGCGCCCGGTGGCCCGTGCCAGCGCCGTGGCGGTGACGGTGGCGGCGATCATGAAGGCCGAGGCATCCTGCGCGCTGCCAAGCCGTTGCAGGGCGGCATCAAGCCCCTGGGGCAGATCACGGCGCACGGCGCCCGCGCGGCGCTGCGGATCGGCGTGGCGGGGGTGATCGGGGGGCAGTTCGAAATAGGCCATCCCGCGCAGCTGATCGGTCCAGTAATCCTGTGCGGGTTGCAGGGCGCCGGTTTCCAGCAATTCGCCCTGCCACAGCGCGAAATCGCCGTATTGCAGGGGCAGGTCGGGCAGGTCGGGGCTGTGGCCTGCGTCCATCGCGGCGGCGATGGTGCCCAGTTCGCGGCCCAGAACGCGGATGGAAAAGCCGTCAAAGACGGTGTGATGCGCGGTGATCAGGATTTCGGCCTGGTCGTGATGGGTCTGCACCAGCGCCACGCGCAGCAGTGGCGGCTGGGTCAGGTCAAAGGGGCGGGCGCCCAGTTCCTGCGCGATGGCCCGGATGCGGGGTTCATGTTCGGCCGCCGGCAGCTGGCGGATGTCGACCACATCCAGCTTGAAGGTGGTCTGGGCCAGAACCTGCTGGCACAGGTCGCCCCCCTGGTCGATCAGCCGGGTGCGCAGGATTTCATGGCGCGCCACGATCGCGCGCAGGGCATTTTCCAAAAGGCTTGCATTGAACCGCCCGGCGATGTGCCAGCGCACGGCGATGTTGTTGCCGGGGTCGCCCGGGGCCAGCTGTTCGGCGAACCAGAAACGGCGCAACGGGAAAGAGGGCGGAAACTGCCCAAGGATCTTTGGGTCCTGCACTGCGGTCATGGCGCTTCCCCCGGGGCTGGATCACTGCGGGCCGTCGTCGCGTTGCCTGGTCAGTGTAGCGCGCCTGGGGGGGGCGGCATAGGAAAAGATCGCGCCGCACTTAGCACCGGATGCGGGGTGGGGTGGGGCAGGGCGGCGGCATGGACCGACAGGAACAGCGCCCAGGCGCCCGACCAGGCCAGTCCTGACAGGGTCAGCCACGGGTTGGCGGGGTCCAGTTCCGCCGCCACGCGGGCCAGCGTTGCCGCCCCGATCAGCGCCAGCGCAAGCCAGTGGCGCCGCCGGGGCCGCAGCCCCGCGCCGGGGGGGCGGTGCATGGTGGTCCGGGCGGCAAAGGCCAGGATCATCGGCCCCATCGCACCCAGCGTCAGCAGGTGCAGCGCCGCCAGCGGCGGCAGGGCATCAACACGACCCGCCGCGATGCCGCACAGCCCCGCCGCCAGCCCGGTATAGGCCAGGCCCAGCATCCGGTTTGCGGCATCGGTCGGCGCGCCGGGGCGGATGCCGGGCCAGGCGCGCCACAGCACCCACAGCGCCGCCAGAACCAGCCCGGCAAGGCCGCCGGGGCCGTTCAGCCCCAGACCCGCCGCCAAGGCCGCCAGGCCGGGCCAAAGCGGCCCCGTGGGGCGCGGTGGCAGGCCCCGGCGCTGCCGGTCGGTGGCCAGAAAGGCGGGGATCGCGCGCCCGCCCACGAACAGGATCAGCGCGGCCATGGCCAAGGCCAGCGTCTGGGGCGGGATGTCGGCGGCGGGCAGGGCGGCCTCGGCCAGCGTCAGGGCCAGGGGGGCGGCGGCCACGGGCAGGCGCCCCCATCGCCGTGCCACCAGGACCGGCCACAGCACCGCCAGCGCCACCGCCAGCGCCGGGGGCAGGAAGGCCAGCGGCTGATCGGGCAGGCCAAGCGCCAGCCCCCGCGCGGTCAGCCACAGCACGCCCAGGGCAAGGGCGGGCAGGGCGGGTTGGCGCCCCGTCCAGGCGCGTTGTGCGGTCAGCACATAGCCGGTCACCGCGCCGCCGCCAAAACCGAAGATCCCCAGTCGCAGATGCACCATGCGCGGGTCATCCAGCGCCAGCAGCCACAGCCAGGGCAGCCCCAGCGCGATCAGCGCCGCAAGTGTGAAGAACACCCCCGCCGGATGCCGCGCAAGGGGGGGCTGGCGGGGGGGCGGGGGGCAGACAGGTGGGGACATCGGGGCGCAATCGGTCATCGGTGGCGCCTGTTCTGGCAGTTATGGCCCCGGGTGACTTTGATATTTGTCAAACAACCACAGGGAGAGTATATCCTATGATGGTGCAATGCATCCTTAGGTATATTTGAGGCTACGTCTACACAATCGGTTAACCTTAAGCGCCTTTGAGCAACTCTGCCGTGCGACATAGGATGAAGTTCAGACCAAAAGTTTTGGGCGCTGAGATGGTGGATGGATACGAGTATCTCGCAAGGGGCGTGGGGCCGGGCAAAGACCGGGACCAGACCGGGCGCAGGGACAGCGCAAATGCGCCATTGGCCAGCCCCCCGGAAACGCCGCCCAGATGGTTTGACGATCTTGCGAGTTCCGGCTGGTGGCTTTTGCCAGCAGGCATCGTGGGTGTGCTGTGTTGGGGAATCGCGATCTGGCTGGCGTTGTTCTGATGCCACAGGTCGTCGAGGGACAGGAACGGGAAGTCCGGAAGGGGCCGAACATGAACATTGAGCTGCTTTTGAACCGCATGCCTTCGGACGGGCCCCTGATGCTCAAGGCGCATCGCACGCCGGGGCCGGGTTTGCCGCTGCGGCTTGATCCGGTGCTGGTCTTTGCCGCCGCAACCGCGCCCGTGACCTATGAAATCGAAACGATCCGCCATCTGGGCCGTGATGTCGCGCTGTGCACCGATCTGCGCCGGTTCAACAATCTGGTCGGCTCGCCCAGCCGGGTGTGGTCGCTGCTGTTCATCGAGATCGAGGGGTTTGGCGGCATTTCGGCGGTGCTGGACAAGCTGCGGATCCTGCGGCTGGAACGGCCGGATTTGCCGGTGGTGATGGCGTCCACGCGGATGCGGGCGCATGATCTGTCGGTCGAACGGCTGTCGATCTGCGATGTGTCGCTGGCGCTGCCCGCGGATGCGGCGGATGTGAACGTGGCGCTGCAAAAGGCGCGGGTGAACAATTTTGCCTGGCAGATGCGGCAGATGAACATAGTGGAAGGTGAGGCGGTGGTGCCCGAAGATACGCTGCTTCTGGCGCAGGGGGCCTGACGGGCCGCTGCCTGCCCGCACGGATGCAAAGACGCCCGGATGTCGCCATCCGGGCGTCTTGCTTTGGAAGCGGGGGTCAGTGGCTGTGAAAGGCGCGATTGGCCAGCGCCGCCTGCAGGCCCAGGCACAGCGCGGTGCGGGTCAGCGGCGCGCGCAGCGCGGCATCGACCGAGGTCGGGTCGGGTGCCTCAAAGCTGGCCGGATCGGTGGACCCGGACAGGCAGATCAGCGGCACATGGGGGACGGCATCGCGCAGGGCGCGCAGGGTGGGGTCCTGCGGGCCGGTGGCGCTGTGGCACAGAAGGATGGCGGGGCCGGACCGCGCGGCGGTCAGTGCCTGATCCGGGGTGGCCACGGACAGGACGGTGCCGCCCAGGGCGCCGGCCCAGGGACGGATCTGCGCCACCATGGCGGGGGTCAGGTCCAGGCAGATCAGCATCCGCCCCAGCAACAGGTCGCGCGGCACCAGCGTATCGGCCTGTGGCGGTGCCTGTGGGGGCAGGGGGCGGACGGCGGGCCGGATCGCGCGCGAAAACAGCGCGCGCAGATCGGGCAGAAGGGGGCGTCCGTGTTTGCTGATGGCGATCATGGCGCACTCGGGGATCAGATGACTTTACGTTATTTTAATGGTTCCGGGGGGCGAATGCGCGGGCGCGTCCGAGAGGCCGACACGCCAAAGGCGAATGAAATAGAGCGATAAAATATGCGAAAGGATATGTACCGATCCCTTTGGTCAGGATCAGCCTGTGGCGCAATCGCGGCGCCAGTCGGCCACGGCGCGGCGTGTCTGTTGCCAGATTTCGGGCAGTTGCGCCAGAACCGGCGCCAGGGCATCGGCATCGCCGGATTGGGCCAGCTGTTCGGCCCGGATCAGTTCGGCGCGCAGGTGGGTCAGCCCGAAGGTGGCGGCAGACCCCGCCTCTTTATGCGCCCGCTGGGCCACGCGGTCCAGGTCCAGCAACGTGCTGTCGGTGGTGGCCAGTTTGGCAAAGCCGCGGTCAGCCTCGGCCAGATAGTTGTCCAGAAGCCGCGCAAAGCGGTCAGAGGGCAGGGTATCGTGCATTTCCTGCAGATGTGCGGCATCCAGCAGGGGCGTGTCGGGCGCGGCGGGGTCATCGGTCCCGCAATCGCCACAAATCCGCGCGATCGCGTCACGCAGCCTGGTGCGTGAGATGGGCTTGACGACGACCTCGGCCATCCCTGCCTGCTGGAACTGTGTGCTGTCCGAGGCATGGGCGGTCAGCGCCGCCACCGGCGTGGCCCGGTTCGGCCCCTGCCCGTTACGGATCGCGCGGGTGGCGGCGATGCCGTTCATGCGCGGCATGCTGATATCCATCAGGATCAGGTCAAAGTGCTGCGTCTGGGCCAGATCGACGGCTTCCCGGCCATCATGCGCCTCGGTCACGGTATGGCCTTCGCGCTGCAGCAATTCGCGCAGGACCAGGCGGTTGACGGGATTATCCTCGGCCATCAGGACGGACAGCTGGCGGATCGACTGTGCAGAGGCCGGGCTGGCCGGTGCGGGTTCGTCGGGTTCGGCCGCCAGATCGGTCAGCGGCACAGTCAGGGTGAAGGTGCTGCCGATGCCCAGCTGGCTTTCCACCGTCAGGTTGCCGCCCAGCTTGCGCGCCAGCCGCCGTGCGATGCCAAGGCCCAGCCCGGTACCCCCGGCGGTGCGTTCATAGGATTGGTCGATGGTGACGAAATCGCTGAAAATGCGGGTGATATTGGCCTGGCTGATGCCGATGCCGGTATCGGCCACGGCGATGCGATAGGGGCCGGTCGGGTCGGGGCGGTCCAGCGTGATGGTGATGCGGCCGTTGCTGGTGAACTTGTTGGCATTGCTGATCAGGTTGAACAGGATCTGGCGCAGCCATTTCGGATCGCTTTGCACGCGCCGGTCCTGGCCCAGGTTGTCGACCACCTCAATCCGGTTGTGGCGCGCCTGCGCCAGCCCGTTCTGGTTTGCCGCCACCTCACGCACCAGCGTCTGCAGGCTGAGCGGCATCGGATTGGGGGCCATCGTCCCCGAATCGATCTGAGAGATGTCCAGAACGTCGTTGACATGTTGCATCAGGAATTCGCCGGACGCGCGCATCACCTCGGCCAGGCGGGCCTGTTCGGGGGTCAGGTCGGTATCTTCCAGAAGCTGCAGCGTGCCCAGAAGGCCATTCAGCGGCGTGCGGATTTCATGGCTCATGACCTGAAGCATCGCCTGCTTGGCCTTTTCCCCGGCGATCGCCCGGTCGCGGGCCTGCCGCAGTTCATTTTCCCGGTCCAGCCGTCCGGTGATGTCGCGGGCGAAGGCGACATAGCTTTCGCCCTTGCGGTCGGGCAGGGCATTGATCGCGAATTCGATCGGGAATTGCCGCCCGCTTTTGTGCCGGGCCATCATCAGGCTTAGTCCGGTGCCGCTCAGGTTGCGCAGGCTGTCGACGATGGGTATCGCTCTGGTCTGTTCGACCTCAAGCAGATCGGCGGGCATTCCCAGCGCCTCGGCCCGGGTATAGCCATAGATGCGTTCGGCGGCGGCGTTGAATTCGGCGATGCGGCCATCGGCGTCGACCTCGACCACCGCATCCAGCGTATTGGCCAGGATGGTGCCGATGCGTTCATGCATCATCCGCTCGGCCCGGGCGCGGGCGGTGTTGATCGCCGACAGCCGCGCCAGAATGGCCACCGCCAGCAGCAGGAAGATGACCAGCGCCACCGTCAGCACCGCCAGATCGCGCAGCGTCGTGACAAAGTCGGCGCGGCGTTGATCCGCCAGCGCCGAGGACAGCTGAATCCCGGTCAGCGCGATGGTGCGCACCGCGGGGCGGATCGCGGTGGTGGCCAGTTCCAGTTCGTGCAGTTGCAGGCGGAATTCGTGGTCGGGCGCATCCACCATGGGGGCCGCGTCGTGCAGGAAGCCCGTCACCTCATCCAGGGCGTGGGCCACATCGCGGCCTTCGCGCAGCGGCGCGTGCAGCGGGCTTTGCGACAGGATCATGATCCGGCTGTAGAAGATGTCAAAGCGCAGCCGGACCTTGCCCAGATCCATCGCCGGGTTTTCGCGCGCTTCATGCAGGGCCAGCTGCAGCGAAATCAGCTCGACCTCGGTCTGGGCCAGGTTCCACGGCACCTTGTCCGATTCCGCCGAAGTCTTGACGTCGATCTGCTGGGCCACGCGTGAAGCCAGAAAGATCGACACGGCGATGCAAAGCCCCACCGCCGCCGTGACCAGCGCAAAGTAAAGGCCGCTGCGGTTCAGGCTGCGCGCCAGTCGTCCCAGAACGCGTCGCTGCCCGGCGCTGATCTGCCCGCCAAACATGCCCTATGGCTTTGCCGTCATGCGGACCAGTTGCCAGATGCTGCGGGCATAGATCGCTTCGGTCTGGTAATCTGGATTGGAATCATAGGGATAGATGATCCAGAGCGGGCCGTTCCCACGCACCGTCATTTCCCTGCCATCGCGGCGGAAGGCGATGATCGGGCCGCCGTCGACCGCATCGCTGACCGGGATGGCGACACCGTAATCATTGGCGGCGATGGCCTGGATCTGGCCGGTGCGGATGTCAAGCCGGTCCAGCAGCGCGCGCAGGGGCACGCCTTCGAAACGGATCACCCCCCGGGTCCAGAGCGTCGAGGTTTCCACCACGACCGTGCCAAGCGATTCCAGCATCGCCAGATCGAATTGTGCCGCGCCGGGGGCATTCGTCACGCCAATGGCACCATCCACCGTCAGGACCACGCGGCCCGTCGGTTGGGACAGATCCGCCGCGATTGCCGGCGCCGCGAAAAAAGCAAATAAAGCCAGCAGGACAGGGGCACAGCGCCTTGTGAACGGGTCTGTCTTGGGAAATGCGAACATCATGCAGCAACTCATCTGGAACGGGGCCGGGCGCGGGATCGTGCCGGGCATGGTGCATGTGAATATCTGCGGCTGTCTTTCGAAAATCCATAGTCTCTTAAGGATAGTAGATGATCTACTGAAAACCATATGTATACGAATTCTGCCTAACCTGAGCGTGGGCGAACCGTTACGAAACCCTGAATTGCTGATACTTTCGTGTACTGTAACGATGAAAAAGATCATCCCGATGTATTCTGCGGTGGCGCTGGCTGTGCTATACCACAAGTTGAACAGGGGGACCGATCTGCCAACACGGGAAACGGGCAGTTGTACGATACGGCTGGGAAACTGATGAAGATACTTGTTGCCGACGATCACGGACTGGTGCGCGAAACGATCTGTGCCTTCATTGAGACGCAGGAAGGTGCCAGCGTCGTGCAGGCCAGCAATCTGCAAGAGGCGCTTGACCGGATTGATGATGCCGGCCCCTTCGACCTGGTGTTGCTGGATTACAAGATGCCGGGCATGGACGGGCTTGCGGGACTGGAACGTGTGTTGGCGCACAGCGGCGGGCGGCCGGTGGCGCTGTTGTCGGGCAACATCTCGCGCGCGACGGTCGAACAGGCGCTGACGGCGGGGGCGGCGGGTTTTGTGCCCAAGACGCTGGCGTCTAAATCGCTGTTGCAGGCGCTGCGCTTCATGATCGCGGGCGAAAAATATGTGCCCTTCGATTTCATGCGCCAGCCCGATGCGCCGGCGGATTCGCAATTCACCCCGCGCGAAATGCGCGTGCTGCAGGGGATTTGCGAAGGCAAGGCCAACAAGGTGATCGCCGCCGATCTGGGCCTGCAAGAGGTGACGATCAAGCTGCATGTGAAATCGGTATGCCGCAAGCTGGGCGCGCGCAACCGCACCCATGCCGCGATGATCGCGCGCGACCTGCGGCTGGTCTGAATCGGCGCGATCAGATCGAACTGGCGGCCTGGACCACCAGATCATCCAGCCCCGTGCCCCCTTTGGCGACATGGTCGCGCAGTTGCTGGCGCATCCGCGGTTCCCAGAAGTCGCGCAGATGGGCGGCCACGCGGTCGCTGGCATCCGTCCCGGGCTGCGATTTGAAGAAGATGGCGATCTGGTTCGCCATATGGACCATTTTTTCAGGCGACATCGGGGATCTCGGATGTGATGCGGTGGGCGTGGGAATAAATGTCAAAGCCCTCGCCCCGCGCAAAGGCGACAAGGGTGATGCCCGCACCCTCGGCCAGACGCTGGGCATGGGCGGTCGGGGCGGATACGGCGATCAGCATCGGGCAGCCGGCCAGCGCGGATTTCTGCACCAGTTCCACCGACAACCGGCTGGACAGCACGAAGGCGCCGGTGCCGGGGTCAAGCCCCTGTCGCGCCATCGCGCCGATCAGCTTGTCCAGCGCGTTGTGGCGGCCCACATCTTCGCGCAGCAACAGCATTTCGCCATCCGGGCGCAGGAAGCCCGCGGCATGGGTGGCGCGGGTCTGGTCATAAAGCATCTGGCCCGCGCGCAAGGTATCGCCCGCGCGCGCGACCGTGGCGCGGGCAAAACGCGGGCCGGGGCGGTCGATGCGGGGCAGGGGGCGCAGGGCCTGATCCAGACTGTCGATTCCGCACAGCCCGCAGCCCACCGGCCCCGCCATGAACCGCCGCCGCGCCGCAAGTTGCGCGCCGCGATCGGCGGCCAGCCACAGCCGCGCCTCGATGCCCGCGTCATGGGTGACCTGTTCGAAATCGCGGATCTGCGCCAGATCGGTGACGATGCCTTCGGACAGGGAAAATCCCACCGCGAAATCGGCGATGTCGCCGGGGGTGGCCATCATCACCGCCTGGGTCGACCCGTCATAGACCATGGCCACGGGTACCTCTTCGGGCAGGGCGCGGCGCAGGGGCATTGCCGCCCCGGATCGGTGCGCGGTGCCGGAAACGCTGCGGGCGGGGGGCAGGGGCATGGCGCTATTCCGCCGCGGGCAGCACACGGCGCGCCCGTTCCGCCTGGGCCGTGTAATCGACCTGCCAGTCGCTGGGCCCGTTTGAGGGGCTGACCTGCACCGCCGTCACCTTGTATTCGGGGCAGTTCGTGGCCCAGTCGGAATAATCGGTGGTGATGACATTGGCCTGGGTGTCGGGGTGGTGGAAGGTGGTATAGACCACGCCGGGGCTGACCCGGTCGGTGATCCGCGCGCGCAGGGTGGTTTCGCCCGACCGGCTGGCCAGGCGAACCTGGTCGCCATCCTTCACGCCGCGGACCTCGGCGTCATGGGGATGGATTTCCAGCAGATCCTGATCATGCCAGACCACATTTTCGGTGCGCCGGGTCTGGGCGCCGACATTGTATTGCGACAGGATGCGCCCCGTGGTCAGCAACAGCGGAAATCGTGGCCCGGTCTTTTCATCGGTGGCCACATATTCGGTGACGATGAACCGCCCCTTGCCGCGCACGAAGCCATCGACATGCATCATCGGCGTGCCTTCGGGCGCGGCGTCGTTGCAGGGCCACTGGACCGACCCCAGCCGGTCCAGCAGATCATAGCTGACGCCCGCGAAGGTGGGCGTGGTCGCGGCTATTTCCGCCATGATCTGCGCGGGGTGGTCATAGGCCCAGCCCGCCCCCATCGCATTGGCCAGCATCTGGGTGATTTCCCAATCGGCAAAGCCCTGACGCGGGGCCATCACGCGGCGCACAGGGTTGATGCGGCGTTCGGCATTGGTGAAGGTGCCGTCCTTTTCCAGAAAGGTGGACCCGGGCAGAAAGACATGGGCGTAATTCGATGTCTCGTTCAGGAACAGGTCATGCACGATGACGCAATCCATCGCGGCCAGCCCCGCGGCCACATGTTTGGTATCGGGATCGGATTGCAGGATATCCTCACCCTGGCAATACAGCCCCCTGAAGGTACCATCGACCGCGGCATCCAGCATGTTTGGGATGCGCAGGCCGGGTTCGGGGTCGATCGTCACGCCCCAGGCGCGTTCAAAGATTTCACGCACCTGCGGCAGTTTCACATGGCGATACCCGGGCAGTTCGTGCGGAAAGCTGCCCATGTCGCAGGACCCCTGCACATTGTTCTGCCCGCGCAGCGGGTTCACCCCCACGCCGGGCCGGCCGATATTGCCGGTCAGCATGGCCAGGTTGGCAATCGCCATCACGGTGGTGGATCCCTGCGAATGTTCGGTCACGCCCAGCCCGTAATAGATCGCGCCATTGCCGCCGGTGGCAAAGACCCGGGCCGCGGCGCGCAGATCGGCGGCGGGCACGCCGGTCAGGGCCTCGGTCGCCTCGGGGGAATGGCGCGGGTCGGCGATGAATTCGGCATAGGTCAGGAATTCGTCCCAGTCACAGCGGGCGCGGATGAAGGTTTCATCCATCAGCCCCTCGGTCACGATGACATGGGCCATCGCGGTGACGACGGCGACATTGGTGCCCGGGCGCAGCGCCAGATGATGGGCCGCCGCGACATGCGCCGATTTCACCAGATCGATCCGGCGCGGATCCACCACGATCAGCTGGGCCCCCGCGCGCAGCCGCCGCTTCAGCCGGCTGGCAAAGACCGGGTGCCCGTCGGTCGGGTTGGCGCCGATCACCATGACCACATCGGCGGCCTCGACACTGTCGAAATCCTGGGTGCCGGCGCTGGTGCCGAAGGTCTGGCTCAGCCCATAGCCGGTGGGCGAATGGCAGACCCGCGCGCAGGTATCGGTGTTGTTGTTGCCAAAGACCGCCCGGGCCAGTTTCTGCACCAGAAAGGTTTCCTCATTCGTGCAGCGGCTGGATGTGATGACCCCGATGCTTTTCTGCCCGTGGCGGGCCTGTATCGCGCGCAGGCGGGCGGCGGCAAAGCCGACCGCCTCGTCCCAGCCGACCTCACGCCAGGGGTCGGTGATCCGGTCGCGGATCATGGGTTTCAGGATGCGGTCGCGATGCGTGGCATAGCCATAGGCGAACCGGCCCTTGACGCAGGAATGGCCGCGATTGGCCTTGCCATGTTTCCAGGGCACCATGCGCACCAGCTGATCGCCGTTCATCTCGGCCCTGAAGGAACAGCCCACCCCGCAATAGGCGCAGGTGGTCACCACCGACCGGGTCGGCGTGCCCAGCTCGATCACCGATTTTTCCTGCAGGGTCGCGGTCGGGCAGGCCTGCACGCAGGCGCCGCAACTGACACAATCCGAGGACAGGAAATCATCCCCCCCCGCGCCCGCGCTGACCCGGCTGTCAAAACCACGCCCCTCGATCGTCAGGGCAAAGGTGCCCTGCACCTCTTCGCAGGCGCGCACACAGCGGCTGCAAACAATGCATTTGGCCGGATCATAGGTGAAATAGGGGTTGCTTTCATCCTTGGCCCGCCACTGCGGATTGGCCGCGCCGGATGTGTCGCGCGCGGTGAAATGGTTGGCCACCTGGCCCCCCGCGGGCGCCCTGTAGCGCACATCGCGCAGCCCCACCGCCCCGGCCATGTCCTGCAATTCGCAATCGCCATTGGCCGCGCAGGTCAGGCAATCCAGCGGATGGTCCGAGATATACAGCTCCATCACCCCCCGGCGCAGCTTGCGCAGCTTGTCGGATTGGGTATGCACCACCATCCCCGGCGCCACCGGCGTGGTGCAGGATGCGGGCGTGCCGCGCCGGCCCTCAATCTCGACCACGCACAACCGGCAGGACCCGAAAGCCTCCAGATTGTCCGATGCGCACAGCTTTGGCACCGCAATCCCCGCCCCGGCGGCCGCGCGCATGACCGATGTGCCCTCGGGCACGGTCACCTCGAACCCGTCGATGTGCAGCGTGACCGGCGCGCCGGTTTTCGCGGGCGTGCCCATGTCGCGGTCGTCCCAGGGGATGATCAGATCCTTCATGGCGCGGGCCTTTGCTTCTTCTTGGCAAAAATACTCTGGGGGGCACGGGGGGCAAAGCCCCCCGCCGTGGGGTTGGGCCCGCGCGTCATTCGGCGGCCTCGCGCGGGCGGGCGAAATCCTCGGGGAATTGCGTCAGCGCCGACATGACCGGGAAGGGGGTGAACCCCCCCAGCGCGCACAGCGACCCGTCCTTCATCGTCTCGCACAGATCGCTCAGCAGCCCGATCGCCGCGCCATCGCCCTCGGCAATCCGGTCCAGCGTTTCCACCCCGCGCACCGCGCCGATCCGGCAGGGCGTGCATTTGCCACAGCTTTCCACCGCGCAGAATTCCATCGCAAAGCGCGCCAGGCGCAGCATGTCGGCGCTGTCGTCAAAGACGACGATTCCGGCGTGCCCGATCAGCCCGCCTTGCGCATCCAGTTCCTCATACCCCAGGGGCGTGGCGAATTTTGCGCGCGGCAGATAGGCGCCCAGCGGGCCGCCCACCTGCACCGCCTTGACCGGGCGGCCGGTGGCGGTGCCGCCCGCGATGTCATCGACCACCTTGCCCAGGGTCACGCCAAAGCCGGTTTCGAACAGCCCGCCGCGTTTCACATTGCCCGCGATCTGCAAGGTCACCGTGCCGCGCGACCGGCCAAGGCCGAAATCGGCATAGGCCTGCGCGCCGCGGTCCAGGATCACCGGCACGGTCGCCAGGCTGATCACGTTGTTCACCACCGTGGGCTGGCCCATGAAGCCCTGCAGCGCGGGCAGGGGCGGCTTGGCGCGGACCACGCCGCGTTTGCCTTCCAGCGAATTCAGCAGGGCGGTTTCCTCGCCGCAGACATAGGCGCCCGCGCCCATCCGCAGTTCCAGGTCGAAAGATCGCCCCGATTGCAGGACATTCGCCCCCAGGATCCCGTTTTCACGGGCGATCCGCAGGGCATCTTGCAGGATTGCCGCCGCAACCGGGTATTCCGACCGCAGATAGATGAACCCCTTGCCGGCCCCCACCGCCAGCCCGGCGATGGCCATCCCTTCGATCAGGCTGAAGGGATCGCCCTCGATGATCATGCGGTCGGCAAAGGTGCCGCTGTCGCCCTCATCGGCGTTGCAGACGATGTATTTCCGGTTGCCCTGCGCCTGCGCGACGGTGGCCCATTTCACCCCGGTGGGAAAGCCCGCACCGCCGCGCCC
This sequence comes from Pontitalea aquivivens, assembly GCF_046507575.1. Lineage (NCBI taxonomy): Bacteria > Pseudomonadati > Pseudomonadota > Alphaproteobacteria > Rhodobacterales > Paracoccaceae > Pontitalea > Pontitalea aquivivens. The sequence continues at coordinate 122,385 of NZ_JBKFEY010000006.1, forward strand.
GCGCAGGCCGGATGCGGTGATTTCGGCCACGATATCCGCCGGTGTCATGGCGATGGCGCGGCGCAGCCCGGCCAGCCCGCCGTGGGCCTGATAATCGGCCAGGTCCAGCGGGTCGATCACGCCGCAGCGGGCAAAGGTCAGCCGGGTCTGGCGGCGCATCCAGTCCAGCGCCTCGACCGGGCCAAGCGCGCGGGGATGGTCCGCCAGATCGCCGAACAGCGCGGGCACATCCGCCGGGGCCATCGGGCCAAAGCCGTGGCGGATGCCGTCAATGTCTACCTCGACCAGCGGTTCCAGCCAGACCATGCCGCGCGATCCGGTGCGGATCAGCCGGATGTCCACCCCGTGCGCGGCGGCCTGATCGCGGATCGCGGCGGCGACATCATCGGCGCCAAGGGCAACCGCGGCACTGTCCAGCGGAAGATAAATCCTCATGCCCCGGCCTCCGTCAGGATCGTATCCATCCGCGCGGCGTCGATCCGGCCCAGCAGGCGGTCATCGACCATCACCGCCGGCCCGCAGGCGCACAGCCCCAGGCAATAGACCGGTTCCACCGTTACCGCGCCATTCGGGCTGGTGCCGTGCCAGTCCAGCCCCAGCCGCGTCAGCACATGTTCGGCCAGCGCGGTGGCGCCGACGGATTGGCAGGCCTCGGCCCGGCAGATGCGGATGACATGGCGCCCGGCGGGGCGGTGGCGGAAATCGTGGTAAAAGCTGATCACGCCATGAACCTCGGCCCGGGTCAGGTTCAGCGCCTGCGCGATCAGCACGGCGGCGGCGGCGGGGATATGGCCAAAGGCTGCCTGCAGCCCGTGCAGGATGGGCAGCAACGGCCCTTCCTGCGCCAGATGCCGGTCGATGATGGCGCGAATTTCCCCGTCAGTCGGGGGGGTAGGGCTGGGCGCTTGGGTCTGCATGCGGGGCCTTTCACGGGTAACGGGCCCCAGCATGCGGCTTTTCATATCGGTTTCAATATCGCATTTCCGTTGTCTGATAGGAATTGTCTATCAGTCCAATTCGGAAATCTGCCCCGCCTCGGCCAGAAGCGCCTGCAGCACCGGGGTGTGGGGTTCGCGCCAGGGCGCCAGCAGGCCGACGGAATGGCCCCGCCCCGTGCCCGCCATCGGGATGGCGCGCAGCGGTTTGCCGGTGACAAGAAAGCGCGCAATATCGGCGGGCAGAATGGTCAGCCAGCCGCCCGACAGCACATTGGCCACCAGCACCACGGTCGAGTTCGATTCGATCAGCACCCGGGGGCTGACGCCCGCATCGGCGAAATGCTTGTTGATGATGCGCCGGTTCTGCATGTCTGGCGTCAGCAGGCACAGCTTGGCATCCGCCAGGTCATGCCAGCCGATGCTGTCGCGCGCGGCAAGGGGGCTGTCCGCGGCGCAGATCAGCATATAGTCTTCTTCATACAGCGGCACGGTGCTGACCCGGCCCGTGGGTTCGTTGTCCAGGTAGGAAATGCCCGCGTCGATATCGAGGTTGTCCAGCATCGACAGGATCTCGATCGAGGTGCGCGACAGGATGGTGAAGCGCACATTGGGGTGACGTTCGCTGAACCGTGCCGACATTCTGGCCGCCCAGGTCAGCGCCGTGGGAATGACCGCGATGCGCAGCTGGCCCGACAGGCCGTGACGCCGGGCGCGCATTTCGTCACGCAGCTGGCGCGCGTCGCCCACGATCCGCCGCGCCCAGACCAGCGCGCTTTGCCCTTCGGGCGTCAGCCCGATGAAGCGCGACCCGCGAAAGATCAGCTGCACGCCCAGCTGATCTTCCAGTTGCTTGATCCCGCTGGACAGGGTCGGCTGGGTGATGCCCAGGCGCGCCGCGGCCCGGCCGAAATGCCCCTCTTTCGCGACTTCGATGAACATCTGCAGCTTGTCGATCATGGCGATCCGGTTGGGTTGGGGTGGGGTGTCGCGCCATGATGACGCAGAATGCCCCCCGCCGCGAGCCCCCTTGCCCCACCCCGCAGGACCGCTGATCGCGGTGAAGGGCGAGGTGACGCCCGTCATCGCCCATTCCGCGATACGACCGGGCCGGGGCCTTGTGGCATGACAGGTTTGTTGACAGCGTTGGGGGGCGCCGATACTTCCCTTGCTGGCGGGCTGCCGACCAGAAACGTGCGCCGATCTTCGCGCAACGATCCTGCGCAAGGTGGTTGCCAGCGTCGGGACCCGGCCCCGGGGGGTTTGCGGGAACATCGCGCCCGGGAACACTGGTCAAATGGTTTTTGCGTCACGAGAACGAGAAAGATATTGATTAACCTGTTTTTTATCGTGGATGGAAAGAAACTTCAGGCGCAGGCATATTTCCTGGCCACCTCGATCCTTGAGCATATGGCAGGAAAGTGTCGTTACCTTGCTTATGTAAGGCCCGGGACCAGGCTTCCTGCCAGCCTGGAAGAATTGTTTGAAAAAGCGGAAATCAGTGTGAAAGAGATCCCCGGTGGGGACCCGGACCCGTGGCATAAACCATACCCGATAGGTAACAAGCTTCTGGCCGCGGCCGATGATCGCGGGGGTGACATGTCCGTGTTCCTTGATACGGACACGTTCTTTTGCGCATCGGTAGATTTTCGGGAAGAGCTGAAAAACGGGACGGTCGGGGCGGTTCTTTCCGACTATCGTTGTGGTGCGCTGCCTGACAGTGGTGCATGGGGTAAGGTCTATGACTTCATGGGCGTCGACATGCCGAAAGAACGGCCCGGCACCCTGCGTCGCCCGAACCTTGATTATCCGCCGTATTTCAACGCGGGCATGGTGATTTTCCGCGAGCGGATCGAGGGTCACGATTTGCGTGTTGGGGAAGAGTGGCTGCGCATGAGCCTGGAAATGGATCGGGAAATGGAATTGGGCGACTGGCATCTGAACATTGATCAGATCACCCTGTCAGGCCTTGGCGCGCGGTTCGGTGATCCGACGCGGACCATGTCCCAGAAACTGAACTATAATATAATGGGATGGGGTGGCCCCTCTGATGGGGGGTGCGCCATCGTGCATTATCATGTCTTTGGACGAATCTGGAAATATCCCCTGCTTGGCCGTCCATTGCTTGACGCGCTGCGCAAGCATTTGGGGGAACAGGCATTCGACGCTTTCGTTTCTGAATACCGTGATCATCTTTATTGGCGAAAGGCGCGTCAGATGTATCGCTGACCGTTCGACGGGCTTTTGTCGAACCAGGCTGCGCGGCCATCGGTGCCCTGCCTTCCCGATCCGGCGCCCCGCATGCGGTGGCCGCCGTGCCGCCACCACATCCGCCGCGGACAACCGCACCTTGGGGGCCATCGCCGCCGACGATGATCAGATCGTGGCGACCGGCGTGACGGGCGATCCGATCGCGCCGGGAAGACGCAGCGGCGGCGCGGTCAGGAAACAGGCGGACCGGTCGCGCGTGGCCAGCGCCTGGGCCAGATCCTTCAGATACCAAAGCTCGGCCAGGGGCATCCCCAGCCTGAACAGGCAATGATGGTGCAGCGGCAGGCGCAGGCAGCAGGCATGCGGGTCGCCATGCGGGTTTTCCACGGCGTAATTGTCGGCGGCGATGGCGGCGATACGGGTTTCGGTGATCCAGTCATGCAGCGTTTCATCCTGACCGTCCAGAACCGCGCCGGTGCGGTCCAGCCGGTCGGGGTCGGGGGCCTGCTGCATGTCCAGCAATGCTTCGGCATAGCCCGTGCGCAACAGCACGATGTCGCCCTTGCGGATCTCGACGCCCTGCGCGGCAATCGCCTGTTCCAGTGCGGCGCGGCCGACGATCGTGCGCCCGGTGCCGAAGTGGCGTGCCAGGTCGATCAGCACCGCGCGGCCCTGCACCCCGGTTGCCGCCATCTCGCTGACGGCCAGCTTGCGGGCAAAGGACCCGTGCGGGCTGCCCGGTTCCTGGCCCAGGACATCGTGATCGGCGCGAAATCCGTTGTAATAGACCCGTTCGGCCACACCATCGCCATCGGCATCGAACAACGCGCCGACATGGGCCAGTGAATCCCATTGCGTCGAATATTGTGTGCTGAGCACCACCTGATCGTCGCTGAGCACGTCGCGCAGCAGCGGATCGACACTGGCCAGCGGATAGTTCACATAGGCCGTATCGCCCAGAAAGGTGGGGGCCAGGCGCGGCGGTTTGCGGCGGGGGTTCAGCGTGACCGCCCCCGGAATATCCAGCGGCAAGGACAGGCAGAAGGCCCGGCCTTCGCGGATTTCGGCGGCGCCCGCCAGACGTTCGGCCGGCCCGATATGGTTCAGCGTGCCCAGCTGATCGTCGCGCCCGAAATCACCCCAGTTCGATTTTTCGGGGCGGTTGATCCAGTCCGGCATTCATGCCTCCTTGTCGTTGGGCGGCGCGGCGGCGCCAATCGCGATCACCTGGCGCAGGGCCTGTTCCAGCGCCTCGGCCCGCTGGTTCAGGGCGCTGTCCCAGTCATAGAACCCTTTGCCGCTTTTACGCCCCAGTGCCCCATTGTCCACCCGCGACCGAAGCGCCGCGGGTGGCGTGGCATCGGTGGCAAGCCGGGGGTAAAGATAGGACGCGATGTTCAGATGGGTATCCAGCCCGTTCAGGTCGCGTTGCAGGAAAGGCCCGATCAGCGCCAGCCGGACACCCAGGCTGTGCTGCACGATCGCATCGATCGTCGCGGGGTCGGCCACCCCGGTTTCGACCAGATGGAAGCATTCGCGCATCATCGCATGCTGGATGCGATTGGCGACGAACCCGGGCATTTCGATCTTCAGGACCGCAGGCACCTTGCCGCTTTGGCGCAGGATGTCGGCCAGCCGGGCGGTGGTGGCCGCGGGCGTGTGCGGGCCGCCGATCAGCTCGACCACGGGGATGACATCGGCGGGGTTGAAGAAATGCGCGATGGCAAAGCGTTCCGGGTGGCGCATCCCCGCGCAAAGGTCGCGACTCATCAGGCCCGAGGTGTTGGATGCGATGATCGTCTGATCCGATACGACCGTCTCGACCTCGCACAAGATGCGCTGCTTCAGTTCCAGATGTTCCGGGACCGCCTCGATCACCAGGGGCGTGTCGCGCCAGTCCTGCGCCAGATCGGACAGCGCCGGGGCCAGGGTCAGGCGCGATCTGTCCTGCCCCGCCATGGACAGAAAATCCGACGCTTTTTCAAGTGCCTGACTGTTCGGATCGATCAGGCCGACGGCAAAGCCCGCGGCCAGGAAATGCCCGGCAATGCGCTGTCCCATGACCCCCGCACCAATGATCGCAACCCGCATCGTCATGTTCTGCTCCGGCGTTTTCATATACATTGACAAAATAATAAATAACTTTTTATAGGACTTCAATATAAGTGAAACGAGGATGCCGGCGCAGCCCACGGACATTGCCGGCAGGAGGAAAACGTGAACGGACTTGCAAATTTCTTTACGCGGATCGTGAACCGCTACATGCCCGACCCGCTGGTCGTGGCGGTCCTGCTGACCGCGCTGACCGTGGTGTTCGCCATGGTCTGGCAGGGCACCAGCTTCCTTGATGCGACCCGTTATTGGGGCAAGGGGTTCTGGGAACTGCTGGCGTTTTCGATGCAGATGACGGTGATCTTGCTGGCGGGCTATATCCTGGCCAAAACGCCGGTGGTCGACAGGCTGATGAACTGGGTCGTGGCGGGCATTCACACGCCCCGGGCGGCGATCATCGCGGCCACGCTGTTCGGCGGCGTGGGCAGCTGGCTGAACTGGGGCTTTGGTCTGGTCATCGGTACGCTGATCGCGCAGAAGCTGGGCCAGAAGGTCAAGGGCCTGCATTATCCGCTGGTGATCGCGGCGGGGTATTCGGGTTTTGCGCTTTACGGGATCGGGCTGTCGGGTTCGGTTCCGCTGCTGCTGAACACCCCCGGCCATTTCCTTGAGGAAAAGATCGGTCTGGTGCCGCTGTCGGACACCATCTTTTCGCCGATCATGCTGATCACCAGCCTGCTGATCGTGGTGACGATGCCCTTCTTCAATGCGATGCTGCACCCCAGGGCCGGCCAGCCGGTCATCGAGGCCAAACCCGAAGCCCCCGTCGCCGCGCCCGAGGTTGAAACCCATGCGCCCACCTTTGCCGACCGGCTGAACAACAGCCCGGTGATCGGCGTGGGCGTGGGCCTGTTCGGCCTGCTGTATTGCGCGCTGTATCTGAGCGACGGCGGCGGGATCACGCTGAACCTGGTCAACACGCTGTTCGTGTTCCTGGGCATTTTGCTGTTTGTCACGCCAAACCGCTTTCTGGCGACGCTGAGCGATGGCGCGCGGATCGTGGGCAACATCATCATCCAGTATCCGTTCTACGCCGGTATCCTTGGCATCCTGTCGGGATCGGGCCTGATCGTGACCTTCGCCAGCTGGTTTGTGGCGATCTCTTCGGCCGAAACGCTGCCGATCTGGTCGTTCATTTCGTCGGGCCTGATCAACATCTTCGTGCCTTCGGGCGGTGGCCAGTGGGTCATCCAGGGTCCGGTGATGATGGAGGCCGCGGCCCAGCTGGGCGCCTCGGTTCCGGCCACGGCGATCGCGGTGCAGATCGGCGACCAGTGGACCAACATGGTGCAGCCGTTCTGGCTTTTGCCGGCGCTGGCGATCTCGGGGCTGAAGCTGCGCGACATCATGGGTTATATGGTGCTGGTGCTGTTCTACCTGGGCGTCATTTACGGGACGGCGGTCACGATCTGGGGCTTTATCGGGGTTTGATGGCAGATGCCCTGGATGGTGGAAACCTATGACAAACCCGGCTGCGCAGATCTGCGCAGCCAGCTTCGCCCCGCGCATCTGGATTATCTTGAGGCGCACAAGGCCCTGTTGCTGGCCTGCGGGGCAAAGTTGTCGGATGCGGGTGATGTGGCCAGCGGCGGGCTGTACCTGCTGGATGTCGACACCCGCGCCGAGGCCGCGGCCTTCATCGCCGCCGATCCCTTCGCGCAAGGCGACCTGTTTCAGCGGGTGGTCATCACGCGCTGGCGCAAGGCCTATCTGGCCGGACTAAACACCCTGACGGAGGGATAAGATGCTGTATCAGGTGGAAATGATCGTCCGCATCCCGCAGGACATGGACCCCGGCATCGCCGCCGACCTGAAGGCGCGCGAAAAGGCCTATTCGCAGGACCTGCAACGCGCGGGCATCTGGCGCCACATCTGGCGGGTGGCGGGGGCCTATGCGAACCTGTCGATCCTTGACTGCCGCGACAACACCCACCTGCATGAGGTGCTGACCGGACTGCCGCTTTATCCCTACATGGAAATCTCGGTGAAACCGCTGTGCCGGCATCCGTCGTCTATCCATGAAGGTGACGCATGACGGGCTTTGCAAGGGGCGTTGCCGTCGTGACCGGCGGTAGCCGGGGCATTGGGGCGGCGATCACCCGGCGGCTGGCGGCGGACGGGTTCCGCACGGTCGTTCTGGACATTGTTGATCCGGAAGGGCCCTGCGACCATTTCCATCGGGTCGATCTGTCCGATCTGGATGCGGCCCGCGACGCCGCGGCGCAGATCGCGGCGGATCACGCGGTCACCTGCCTGGTGAACAATGTCGGCGTCGTCGCGCCCGCCCCGCTGGAACAGGTGAACGCCGAGGATCTGGACCGGCTGATGCATGTGAACCTGCGCCCCTCGCTGATCTGCGCGCAGGCGTTCCTGCCCGCGATGAAGGCGGCAGGCGGCGGGCGGATCGTGATGAACACCAGTCGTGTGACGCTGGGCAAGGAATTGCGCAGCCTTTACAGCGCGACCAAGGGCGCGGCGCAGGCGATGGCGCGGACCTGGGCGCTGGAACTGGGGCCGCACGGCATTACCGTGAACTGCGTGGCACCCGGCCCGATCGCCACCGAGGCGTTCTGGAAGAACAATCCCCCCGATGCGCCCCTGACGCGCGACATCATCGCCAGGGTTCCGGTCAGGCGCCTGGGCACCGGCGAGGATGTTGCCAATGCGGTATCCTTTTTCTGCGCGCCCGGGGCGGGCTTTGTCACCGGGCAAACGCTGTTCGTTTGCGGGGGCGTCACCGTCGGCTGACGCAACGCCCCCTTTCCCTTATCCCAGATGTTCGATCAGCAGCCCGGCGAATGCATCGGGCTGTTCGACGCAGGGCAGGTGGCCTGCATTGGCGATTTCGACATAGCGCGCGCCGGGGATCTGCGCGGCCATCGCCTGCACCAGCGCGGGCGGGGTGGAACAATCCTCGGCCCCGGCGATGACCAGCGTGGGCCGGGTGATGCGGGGCAGGGCGGCGGTGTAATCGGCATCGCGGATCGCGGCGCAGACATCGGCATAGCCCTGCGCGGGGGTGCGTTCCAGCATTGTCCGCCACATCGTGAAATCTTCGGTGTCCTGATACCCCGGCGCGAACCAACGCTGCAGGATCATGTCTGCGATATTGGCGATTCCATCTTTCAGCACCGCGTCGATCCGCGGGTTCCAGATGTCCGGCGTGCCGATCCTGGCGGCGGTATCGGCCAGCACAAGATGCGTCATCGCGCCGGGCCTGCGCTGCACCAGCGCCTGCATGATCAGCCCGCCCACCGACAGCCCGACCCCGGCAAAGCGGGAAATGGCGTGATGGTCCAGCAGCGTTTCCAGATCGGCGGCCATTGTTTCAATGCTTTGGCCGGGCAGGGCGGTGCTTAGCCCGTGGCCGCGCTTGTCGTGGCGCAGGATGCCCCAACCCGCCGGCAGGCGGGCGACCACCCGGTCCCAGACCCGCAGGTCGGTGCCCAGCGAATTGGCAAAGACCACGACGGGGTTTCCCGCGGCCGCCGGGCGATAGCCGTGATGGATGCCGCGAAATGCGGTGAACTGTTCTTGTGTCATCTTGGGGTTCCGTCAGGTTTCAGATGTGTCGATGCAGGACAGGAACGTCTGCAGCGGCGGGGTCATCCGTTCGGCATGATAGACCAACGAGATGTCCGCCCGCGCCGTGGTGCCCGCCAGCGGCTTGTAGGTCACGCCAGCCAGATGCACGCAGCTGATGGCCTTTGGCACGATCGCCACGCCCAGACCCGCCGCCACCAGGCTGACGATTGATGCGAATTGCGGCGAACGGAAGCGGATGTCCGGCGAAATGCCCGCTTCAAGGCAGGCCGCATGCATGGCCGCGGAAAAGCCCACATGCGTCGGAAGATGGGTGGCGATGAAGTCGCTGCCTGCCAGTTCCTTCAGCGTGATGGTGCCGCGCCCGGCCAGCGGATGGGATGCGGGCAGCGCGGCCCACAGCTCTTCGCGGCACAGCGGCACGGCGATCACGTTTTCGGGCATGTCGGGGAAGGGCAGGCGGACGATGCCCACATCCAGGTTGCCGGCGGCAATTTCCGGGATCTGGCGGTCAAGGTCCATCAGCACCAGTTTCAGATCGACCTGCGCGGCCTTTTCCCTGAAATTCCGCAGCATCCGCGTCAGCACGCCATTGTAGGCGGCCGCCCCGATATAGCCGATGGCCAGTTCGCCCAGTTGCCCCTTGCCCGCGCGCAGCGCCACATCCTCGGCCCGGCGGGCATGGCGCAGAACCGCCCGCGCCTCGGGCAGGATCATCGCGCCGGCGGGTGTCAGCGCGACCCTGCGTCTTGTGCGTTCGAACAGAAGGGTGCCAACAATCTCTTCCATCTGCTGCAATTGCAGTGTCAACTGGGGCTGTGAAATCGACAGCCGCGCGGCGGCACGCCCGAAGTGAAGTTCTTCGGCCAGGGCGATCAGCAGTTCATAGTGTTTCAGCGTAAGCAAGTTATTGCCATTTCATATCCAACTGGCAAATAAATATCAAAAAAAGATATGTTTGTCACGCGTATTCCGCGCGATCAGTGGACCGCCGCTTGCCTGCGATCGTGACGAACGCGGGGAAGCCACCTGTCACAAAATCGCCAATGGCGCCGCGTTGAAATCGATGCGATTGACACAACCGGCTTGACTACCTAACTCTGGCGGCATGTTCGAGCATGCAGATCATTATCGTTTCCTTCTGCTGAACCGCCCGTTTCCCCGGGTGGTCTAGGCGCGTTTGCGCCTGCCGAACCCCCGGGGCTTCTTAAAATACCACAACGATAGGACAACTGGGGCTGCGCGAATGGCCGCCCGTGGCAAAGACGCCGGCAAATCTGGTCGCAATACGAACTGCGGTCAGGAAAGAACGTCGCAGACCCCATCAGTCTGGTGTCTGTGGGGAAGGGGGTGTCGTGCCGCGCGCCCGACATATTTCGCACATAAAAGGATCAGGGGAAATGTCCAGGGCTTTATCCGCGCGTATCGACAAGCTCCTGTCTTCGATGGGGTATGGCACGCGCAAGGACATCGCGCAGTTGGCACGGGCTGGCGGCATCGTCCTTGACCGGGATGAGATAACGGACGCCACCGTCCGCATCCCTGTTGGTGCGGATTTGCCGCGCCGTATGTCGGTCGCGGGCGAGGCACTTGATCCGCTTGTGGGTATGGTCGTGTTGATGAACAAACCTGTGGGCGTGACCTGTTCGCACAACGAGGCGGGCGCAGTGGTCTATGACATCCTGCCCGCGCGCTGGCGGCGCCGCAATCCCGTGATTTCAACCATTGGGCGCCTGGACAAGCAGACGTCGGGGTTATTGCTGCTGACCGATGACGGCAACCTTTTACACCGTATCAGCAGCCCCAAAAGTCAGGTCAGGAAGACCTATCGCGCCACGCTGGCGCGTCCGCTTGATGGCACCGAAACCGCTTTGTTCGCATCGGGCACACTGAAGCTTAAGGGGGATGACACGCCGCTGGCGCCTGCCGCGCTGGAAATAATCTCTGAAACCGAGGCCCTGCTTACTGTGACCGAGGGCAGATACCATCAGGTGCGCCGCATGTTTGCCGCCACCGGCAACTTCGTCGAGACCCTGCGACGCGAACGTTTGGGCGATCTTTGCGTGCCTGACAACCTGGCCCCCGGCCAGTGGACGCTGCTGGGCAAAGAAGAGATCGCCCTTGTCTTTCGTTAACCCGCGGGATCGGCCTGTTTTTCAACCCGGCTGTTTGATCCTTGGCCGGCGTGCAGGCCGTTCTCGGTCACGATGAGGTCGAGAGGAATGTCGTGCGGCTGCGGGTAGATGGTTGTCAGTTGCGCTGTCTGCAAACCGATGCCGATGACAAGGGGTTTCGGGTTCATCGCCGCCAGTGTCCGGTCGAAATAGCCCCCGCCATAGCCCAGACGATAGCCATCCGCCGTCCAGCCGACGACGGGGGCCAGCGCGATGTCGGGCGTGACGACGGGTGCATCCGGCGGCGGGACGGGAATGTTCCAGTCGCCGCGCACCATGCGGGTTTCGGGTGTCCAGCGGCGGAAGGTCAGCGGGGCCGCCCTGGTTTCGACCAGCGGCAGGGCGACGATCACGCCGGCCTCGTGCAGACCGGCCATCAGGGGGCGCAGGTCGGGCTCGCCCTTGATCGGCCAATAGGCGGAAAAGACCATGCCCCGCGCCCCGCCGAAGCGGTCTTTCAACACCTGCCGCAGATGCCCGGCCAGCGCCTTGCCGATCCTCTCGCGTTCCACCACCGGCAGAGACAGGCGCGCGTCGCGCAGGCGGGTGCGTTCGGCCCTGCGCCAGCGGGCCACGTCGCGGGCCTGTTCGGGATCGACCGCCAGCGGATCGAAATAATCCGGTGCGACCTCGGCGGCATAGCAGGGCGGTGAGGAAAAACCGCTTTGGCAACGGAAGCCCTTGAATTTATCGCTCATGACGCCGCCTTCAGGTCGTTTCGAAGCGTGCCCTTCGGGATATGCCGGGCCTGCGCGACCAGATTGGCCAGCGGCACAGGGTGGCCGCATCCCGGCAGGTCGCAAAGCGGTGTGCGCAGCGGGGCCTTTCGCCGGTCTGTCATGTCTGCCCCTTCCGTTACAGCCATTGGCGCAGGTAATCGCGCAACACGATGGCGTTGTTATGCGTCTCGTTCCTTGAGGCATAAAGCAGCGTGACGACGCCATCGCGTGCATATCCGGCAAGTTCGCGGACCAAATCGTCATGGGCGGCAAGTTCCGCCTGATAGCGCGTAGAGAACGCCTGCCATTGATCGGGGTGGTCGTGGAACCAGTGCCGCAACGCATCGCTTGGTGCGATCTCCTTGCACCATTGAAACAGTCGGGCGCGGTCCTTTGCCATGCCGCGCGGCCACAGGCGGTCGACCAGTATCCGTTTGCCATCCGACATGCGTGCCGCGCGATAGATCCGCTTGACGCGGATACGCGCGCCGGGGGCATCGGGGATGGGTGGGCTTGCCGATGACATCAACTGTCCCGCCCATCCGTGTTGCCGATCGCCTCTGCCGCCTTCAGCACATGGACCCAGGAGGCGCCTTCAGGCGGGCAGGTCTTGGCCGCGGTTTCACGAAACGGCGCCAGCCAGCGTTCGAAATGCGCCCATTCCACCGGCAGGGTCGCGTGGGCCGGCATCGGGGCCCCGTGATAGCGGCCAGTCATCAGCGCGGCCGAGGACCAGAAATCCACCATGCGTTCCAGGTGGGGGCCCCAATCGAAAGTCCGGGCGGCGAAGATCGGGCCAGGAACGGCGTCGGCGCGCACCTTGTCATGGCAACGATGCACCGGTTCGGTCAGCCTGTCGTCGTCCAGCCCGGTCCGCGCCATGATCGCGGCGGTCATTCGCGGGCGGGCCGGGATGATCTGTGGATCGGTGGATGACATGGGACCATCGGGAATTTGGCTTGAGTTTTATATTATCCCTGTTAAATAGGTATTGTAAATACCAGTTAAAGATGCGGGACGACATGAACCTCACTTCCTTCACAGATTACGGGCTTCGGATGTTGATGCGGATGGCGAGCGCGCCGGACCGGGCTTTCTCGACGGCCGATCTGGCCGAGGAATTCAAGCTGTCCCGCAACCACCTGACAAAGATCATGCAGCGGCTTGCGCAGGGCGGCATCGTCGAGACCCGGCGCGGGATGAACGGTGGCGCCGTCTTGCGATCCAGCCCTGCCCAGATCCGGCTGGGCGACGTCGTGCGGCTGCTCGAACAGGGGCAGGCGCTGGTCGCGTGTTTCGGGCCGACTGGAGGAGACTGCACGATAGAAGGCTGTTGCCGTCTGAAATCCCGGCTGCGGCAGGCGGAGATCAGGTTCATCGAGGATCTGAACAGGTCAACACTTGCCGATATTGCCCTTCCACAACAGGCTGCGGCGTAATCGAAAAAGGCGGGGCAAGATGACCGGAACGCTGTCGGTTTCCGAACGCCGCATTGGCATGATCCTGCTGGCCCTGATGGGGCTGTCCATGGCGGCGGCGGCGCGCCACGGCGTCATGTCCGCGCATGGGTTCATGGCGCGCGGGCCTGGAATCGGCCTGCTTGGTCTTTGCGCCTTCTTCTGGGCGTTCAGAAACGGGCAATCTGACGATCCGCACGGCGCCGCGTGGCGCGTTATCCCCCCAAGTCACCTATCCCGAACGGAAGGAAATTCCCATGGCAAACTGGCTCCCGACGCTCAAGACGGCAACGCCCGAAGAGGGCTATGACCTTGCGGTCAAACTTGCACGAATTGCCGTGAAACTGACCCAGCCCGACGCCGGGGTGCGCGATCGGTTGCGCCCGGAATACGCCGAAGATTCCAATGCCCTGATCGCTGTCAGTCAGGTTGTCGCGACGCATTTCGCCACCGTGGCCGCGGCGAATGACTACTGGCGGGACATGGCATGATGGACGAAATTCAGGATGACGGCCCGCGCGCATGACACCGAAAAAGGGGCGATTTCTGTGTCAGACGCACCCTTTGTCCTGCGTTGTTCAGATCATGTGGGTCGCGCCAGCGGCACCGACAGAACCAGCGCCACCAGTTCCGCCTGCCTTTGCACGCCGGTCTTGGCGAAGATGTTTCGCAGATGAAACGCGACGGTCGTGCCCGAGACCGCCAACCGATCCGCGATCTGGTTGCGGCGAAGTCCTTCGGCCAGCAAACAAGCGACCTGGGCTTCCATCGGGGTCAGGTCGAACAGCCGGCCAAGGGTCGCATTGTCCAGAGGGGGCTGGCCATCCGCGCCGCTCAGGATCAGCATGGCGACCGCCTCGTCATGGTGCGCGCGTGCCGGCAGCGACATCCCGACAACCATAAGATGGCACCTGCCTTCCAGGCGCAGGCCCGCCGGCACCATCCCTTCATCCGAAATCAACGAGGCGATCAGGGTGGATAGTTTCCGGCCATTTTCACCGTTGGTGGTGATGCGCCCGTCCAGCAAGATGCCGGCCTCGCCCGACAGGTGCCGCGCAAGGGGATTGGCATGGACCACGCCGCCATTGGCGTCGAGCAGCACCACGCCGATGGCCAGACGATCCAGTGCGATCAGGCCGGAACGGTCCCCGGGCATTGCGCGCAACCGCTGTATCCGGTTCAGGCGCGTTTCAACGGTCGCACGCAGCAGGTCGTAGTCAATCGGCTTGGTCAGATAGTCGTCGGCCCCGGCGATGCGACCGTCGATGATCTGCTGGCGTGAGGACAGGGCCGTCAGGAAGACAAAGGGCACGTCGTCAAGATCAGGCCGGGTCTGACGCAAACGGGACATGAACCCCTTTCCGTCCATGCCGGGCATCAGGATATCGCACAGGATCAGATCGGGCCGCCGGCTTTCCAGAAAGGCCATCGCCTCGCACGCATCTGCGACAGCCGTCACGGCATAGCCGGCCTCGTGCAGTTCGAACGCGATGTCGTCGCGCAGGGATGGTTCATCCTCGACACACAGGATCAGCGGTGCGGTCATGCGGCATCCTCCCTCGGCAGGTAAAGCGCGGCTGTCAGGCCACCTTCGGCGCGCGGCATCAAACGCACGTCGCCCCCCTGCATCCGGGCAAGATGGCGCGCCAGCGTCAGCCCCAGCCCGGAACCGGGCAGGGTTTCGTGCCCGCTGCCACGGTGGAACCTGTCAAAGGCGCGCGCGATCTCTTCAGGCGACATGCCCTTTCCCCGGTCCTCGATCCGACAGAGGATATGATTCTGCGATTGCGAAACCCCGACATCGACGCGGCAACCGGGCGGGGAATACAAAAGCGCATTGCAAAGCAGGTTGGACAGGATTTCGCCGGTCAGCGCCGAATCGCAGCGCGCGACCATCGGCGCTGCCTGCGTCAGCTGCCGGATACGGGACGGGTCGCGGTCCTGTGCCGATACCATCAGGTCGTCAACGACCGAGGCCACCAGATCACGCAGGTCATGGGCGCGCAGGTGGGGAAGAACCGCGTCACGTTCCAGCCGTGACATCATCAGCGCGGTATCCGTCAGCTTCACAAGCCGGGCAACCGCCTCGCGCGAGACGGTCGCCTTTTCCAAGATCAGTTCCGGCGAAACCGGGCCGCCGCCGCGCCGCGTCAGGCGGTGCATGGCGCTGTCGATCACGGCCAGCGGCGTGCGAAGTTGATGGGCAATCAGATCGGCGAACCGACGGTGATTTTCCGAGGTTTCGCGTTCGCGTTCCAGATCACCGGCCAGTTTTTCGGCCCGCAGCCGATCCAGCCGGCCCCGCATCAGCCGTCTTTCGCGGTCGATCAGGATTGTCGCCAGCCCCAACCCTGCGGCCGCAGCCCCCAGGATCGACGCCAGCGCAAGCCGGTGCAGATGCCCCAGACGGTCCAGCCGCGCCGCCTGGATCTGCCATTCGTGCGACATCACCAGACTGGCCTTGCCCCGCAGGGCTGCGACCAGCGCCGTGACATGTGCCCGCAACGCGGTCGGGTCAGCGCCTTGCGCGGGGTCCAGCGCCAGAAGCCCGCTGCGCCAGCCAGCCAGCGTTTCGGAAAGCCCCGCATCTTCAAGAAAGCGGCGTTGCGGGCCCGCCTCCAGCAGCGTCAGCCGGGACAGCAGCACGTCAAAGCGGGTCTGAACCTGTTGCGGCGCAGCCTTGTCCGAAAGCGCCAGCGCAAGGTTCAACGCCTCGATCTGCGCCTGGCCAAAGACCCAGATCATGTTTTCGGTGGCGTCGATCCGCATCTGGCGTTCCAGTCGGACAAGCTGCCATGCAGCCAGCCCCAGAAAGCCCAGGCAGATCAGCACAAGACCGCCCAGCCCCAGATATCGTATCCATTCCCGCGGGCCGGTCATTGCACATGCAGCGCAACAAGCTGCCAGACCCATCGCATGTCATACCGGATATCGGCCAGAACGCGGTGATCGTCGCGGGGATAGACGATCCAGACCGGACCCTTGTCGCGCGGGCTCAGGGGCACGCCGTCCATGTAAAGCGCGGCCAGAACATCGAAACGGTGGAAATCCTCAACCGGGATGTCGATGACATAATCATTCAGCGCCGTGGCGCGCACATGACTTCCCCTGGCCCCGGCGCGTGCAAGGATGTCGCGCATCAGCACGCCGCGAAATGCTGGCCGATTATCGGTGACGCTGGTCGATGTGGCAAATTCGTGCCAGTCCATCGCATCGAAATCCGCGCGCGTCAGGTCCACCCTGCCATCCCTGACCGCCCCGGTCAGGGTCAGCAGGACGCTCTCGGCGGCCATCGGCATGGCCGCGAGCAAAAGCGCCGCGATCAGCACGATTTGAGCGATGCGATGCCGCAAGTTCATCACCACAGCCTGACGTGAAAGCCAATCCCGATGTGACTTTAGCACAAAAGACCGCAGGTTCCCCGTTCAAACGAACGGGGCAGCCGATCCTGGTGAATGCTACCCTTGGGACCAAGCAGCAGGAGGGATCATTCTTGACCATTCTTTCGGCCATGCAAAGGACAGGCATACCCGTTCTGGCCTGTCTGCTGGCGCTGCCGGCGCTGGCCGACGGGCCGGGTGGCCTGGTGACCGGCAGTTTTGGCGATCAGCCACTGGAACTGACCATTGCACCCGAGTTGTCCGACGTGACGATCATCGGCAACTACGCCGATGCCTCCTTTCTTGCCGCACAGATGGAGGGAGCCCAGGGGCCGGTCAATCTGATACTGACGATCAACGGCGATCTGCCCGCGCCCGGTGAGATGGAGCTGATGATCGCCTTCGCCCGCGACATGGGTCGGAACTGGATTGGCGATCAGGACAGCCTGACGCTGGCGCTGGACGACTTCGCGGCGGGCGACGGGATCGTCGCCCTGAAGGGCACGATCACCGGGCAGGTCAGTGGCGGCCCCGGCTCTGAAACCCGGCCCGTCACCTTCAGCTTCGACGCCCGGCTTGAGGAGCTTGACTGAGATGACCGGAGCCCCGCAATTCGAATGGCAGTTCGGGACAGGCACACGGCGCTTGGGCGGGATCACCGGTTTTTTCCTGGCGACCGAGGCGATAGGGGCGAAACGCAATTCTGCGCGGGGCGTCCGCGAACAGCTGATAAGCCGACAGGACTGACGATGAAGGTGTTTCTTCCGCTGATCCTGTCCCTCGGCATCGCAGCCCCGGCCCGCGCGCTGGAGCCCATTGGCAAGATCGGGGCAAGCCTGGACGGTGAAGACCTGAATTGGCAGGTGCTGCGTCAGGATGACGGCCTGGCGATGGTGCAGATCACCGATATCGGCCCGCTGACCATGATCGACCTGCATGCGCTTGGTGACGGCAGCATTTCGATCGGCCTGATCTTTCACGGCAAACCTTCGGGCAATTCGCCGCCCGCCGGTCTGACCATCGACATGCGCCCGGATCGCGGGGCGATGGCAGGCGCCGTCTGGGAAAGCGAGGAAGAGCAGCCCCGGATGCAGATCGACCTGCTGGATCCTGAGGGCGAAGGTTGGATCCGGGCCGGTTTTTCGGCGGTTCTGTGCCGCCGGGATGCCCCTGACGATTGCCGAAATCTTGAGGGACGGATCGACACCTCGTTGGGTGCCGCGCCATGACGCTTGCCGAATTTCTGGCCGATCCGCTGCGCGTCACGCAAGTTTCCGAAAACGTGCTGGAGATCGAAAACCGTCCGATCCGGCGGGCGGCGATTGCCGCAGTGGTGATCCTGGTGGCGATTGCGTCGGGCCTTGCGGCCATTACGGACGGCGCTGTCGGCACGGGGGTCATCGTGCTGGCCATGGTGGGCCTGATCGGCTGGCTTTACCTGCATGAGGTGGTGCAACTGACACAGTTGCGCCTGGACCGGGCCGCGGGGTTTGCCCGGTTGCGCGTGACCACATTGCGCGGGCGGCAGGAAAAGACATGCGCGCTTGCGGATCTGCGCGGGCTGGAAAGCGTCGCGCATTATGGAACGGCCGCGGGAAACGATGAGACCCGGCTGGTCCTGATATGCGGATCGGGGCCAGAGCGGCGCGAGATCGTCGTGCCGATATTCCGGCCGGACCCCGACGAGGTGGCGCATCTGACCGGCATCATCAATGGTTGGCTGTCCCGCCGCGACCAGAAAGATCCGTCATGAGCATCAAGACGAATACGCCCGACCTGCTGGAACTGGAACTGGCGATACCGCGCTTTATCCTGTGGTTCGTCATGGTGCCTGTGTTGCCGGTCACGCTGATCGGGCTGGCCAATCTGACCGGCGGCGAGGTCCTGACCGCGCTGGTGCTGCTGGTCGGGCTGAACGGGGCCTTTGTCGCAGGGTATATCGCCCTGTCCGAGCGTACACGGCTGAGGCTGGACGCCGGATCCGGGCAGGTCAGCATCACCCGGACATCGCGCCTCGGCACGCGCCGGCGGGACTATCCGTTGGAGACCCTGGACAGTGCCGAACTGGACCGCAGCCATACCGCGCGCGAGGACCGCACGACATCAAAGGTGGTTCTGGTCTTTCGCCACACACGCCCGGCGACGCGGGTCACGCTGTCGCGCTGGGGCGTATCGGGCGATGGGCCCGCGCTGATCGCCAATGACATCAACGCCTGGCTGCGACGCCATTTCGGGGACGAAACAAGCGTCCCCAGCCGTCACCCCTGAAGCCGACAGACACCCGAAAGGAAACCGGAACCGTGTGGGATTTCAATATCGGACAAGCGATCGGCCTGATGATGCGGACGCTGCCCTTCGTGCTCTTGCGGGCGGCGGTCTATTTCGGGATCACGCTGGCCTATATCCTTGCGACCGGCACCGGCGTCGGGATCGGCTGGGGCGTCGGTGCCTTTGGCGACGACGACTTCCGGGCAACGTCGATGGCCTGGGGCGGCATCGCGGGCCTGACGCTGGCCGGGGCGGTGATGTATTGGCTGCGCGAGTATATCCTTTACATCGTCAAGGCGGGCCACGTCGCGGTGCTGGTCGAACTGATCGACGGCAAACCGCTGCCGCAGGGGCGCGGCCAGATCGCCCATGCCACGGTCGTGGTGAAGGAACGGTTCGGCCAGGCGTCGTTGCTTTTTGCGCTGGACCAGCTGGTCAAGGGCGTGATCCGCGCCATCACGGGGCTGGTGCGCGGCATCCTGTCGATCCTGCCGATCCCCTATGTCCGGCAGTTGATGGGCGTCGTGCAGGCCTTTCTTCGCATGGCGGTGGGCTTTATCGACGAGGTGATCCTTGCCCATGCGATCCGCACCCGATCGACGGATGCCTGGGGATCGGCGCATGAGGCCCTGGTACTTTACGGCCAGAACTGGAAGGTGATGCTGCGCAACGCCGCCTGGCTGACGCTGATCACCTATGGCCTGGCCTTTCTGGTTTTCCTCGTGACGCTTGCCCCGGCGGCGGCGCTGGTCCATGCCATGCCCGGCGCCTGGTCGGCAGGGGGTTTCGTCTTTGCGCTGCTGCTTGCCTGGAGTGTCAAGGCCGCCTTCCTGGAACCCTTCGCCGTCGCCTGCCTGATGCAGGTCTATTTCAGGACGACGGACGGTCAGCGCCCCGACCCGGAATGGGAGGCGCGGCTGGATAAGATGTCCTCGCATTTCCGCAAGCTGAAAGAGCGCGCGGGCCCCCGCTTCGGCGCCACGCACAACGGAGAAGCCGTATGAAATGCCCAGTAATTCCCGGGCTTGCCGCCCTGGCGTTCTTTCTTGCGGCACCGACGCTTGCCCAGGATCGCCCGAACACGATCCTTGTGCTGGATGCATCGGGGTCGATGTGGGGTCAGATCGACGGGGTGAACAAGATCACCATCGCCCGCGAGGTTGTGGCTGACATCCTGTCGGATTTCCCGGCGGATCAGAACCTTGGCTTTGTGACCTATGGCCATCGCGAACGCGGGCAATGCACGGATATCGAGACGGTTGTTGCACCGGCGCCGGGCACCGCCGATGAAATTACCCGCATCGTCCACGGGTTGAACCCGCGCGGCATGACCCCGATGACCGACGCCGTCATCGCCGCCGCACAGGCGTTGCGTCATACCGAACAGGCGGCGACGGTAATCCTGGTTTCTGACGGGATCGAGACCTGCAACCCCGATCCCTGCGCCGCCGCGCGCGCGCTTGAGGCGGCCGGCACGGATTTCACCGCCCATGTCATCGGGTTCGATGTTTCCAAAGAGGCCGAGGCGTTGATGCAGATGCAATGTATCGCCGAAGAAACCGGAGGCCGCTTTCTGACCGCAGACAATGCCCTGGAACTGACCGGCGCCCTGCGCGAAGTCACCGCCGCGCCACCTTCGGGAACCTTCACCTTCACCGCCAGTCTCGGCGGCGCAGAGATCGGCGACGCCCCCGTCTGGGACCAACCGTCAACAGCGCCGGACCTTCCCCTTCTGGCCGGCGAGGTGATCTGGGAAATCTCGGACACCGGGTTCAGCATGGTGCGGACGGGCACCGCGAATCCCTTTACCGCCGACCTGCCGTTCGGCGACTATATCGTCACGGTCCATTCGATGGCGCAGGACGATCTTTCGCAGGCCGAAATCCGTCTGGCGCCGGACAGCACACACAATGTGCATGCGATCTTTCCGGCCATCGCGCCGCAGCAGCCGCCGGCACAGGTCCACGCCCCGGCGCAGGTCGTGGTCGGATCGGCCTTCCCCGTTACCTGGCGTGCCGAAGGGCTTCATCCGCGCGACTATGTCACGATCGTGCCCGCCGGGGCCAGGGATGGGGACTATGGCGACTATGACCGCATGGAAGGCCGCGCCGAGGGTGATCTGCGCGCCCCGGCGGAACCCGGTCTCTATGAGGTTCGCCTGCAACTGGATTCCGGTGACCGGGTTCTGGCCCGTACGGCCATCGAGGTGGTCGATGCCGATGTCACGGTCACTGCCCCGGCGCAGGTCGTGGTCGGATCGGCCTTTCCCGTTACCTGGCGGGCCGAAGGGCTTCATCCGCGCGACTATGTCACGATCGTGCCCGCCGGGGCCAGGGATGGGGACTATGGCGACTATGACCGCATGGAAGGCCGCGCCGAGGGTGATCTGCGCGCCCCGGCGGAACCCGGTCTCTATGAGGTTCGCCTGCAACTGGATTCCGGTGACCGGGTGCTGGCCCGCACGGCCATCGAGGTGGTCGAGGGGGATGTCGCGATCAATGGGCCCGACAGGGTCCGGGCCGGAACCGGGATTGCCGTGTCATGGACCGGGACCATCCATCCGCGCGACTACATTGCCATCGTTCCCGTCGGCACGCCGGATGGCGCGCAGAACGGCTACCGCCGCGTCGGCGATGCCGAAATGGCCGATCTTACCGCCCCGCCAGAGCCGGGCGCCTATGAGATCCGGTATCACCTGGACCACGGCGACAGGGTCATGGCGCGCCGGCCGATCGAGGTGCTGGCGGCGGATGCGCCTATGGACGACGGCGCCGGGCTGGTGGTGCCCGCCACCGCGAAGCCGGGCGAAATCATCACCGTTTCCTGGACGGTCGAAGCCGATGATGCCGACCGGCGTGTGGCGTTGGCCCGGGCCGACGCGCCCGATTTCACATGGATTTCTGCGCATCGCGTGGGAGATGAAAACCAAACGGAATTCAGGCTTCCGGGCGACCCGGGCCAATATGAGGTGCGTTTCCTTGACCTTCGGGATCAGAGCGTTCTGGGACGCGCAATTATCACGCTTGGCGAATGACATAGCCAACACCAAAAGTACAAGGGACCCCACAACCATGTTCAGATCAGTCGTCGCAGCTTTCTGATTCAGCGGGAAAATGGGGCGGCACGGCGCCTGCGGGCGGAATTCCGGTCACGGGGCAGCGCCGCTGCGCGCAGGATCCACCCGCCTCCCGTGCGGGGCGATGATGCCAGGGCCGTAACCGGGCGCGGTCCTGGCTTTACCCCCCGATTTTGGCGTCAGCCCGCATCCGTTCCGGCCTGAAGCTATAGCCAAGCCTGCGCAGATCGCTGCGTTTCAGCACCGGCAGGCAGGGTTGCGTGGAAATATGTGCCAGCGAAGCATCGACTTGGTTGGCCAGTGCTTCCTGGGCCATCGGCCCCTGGAGAAGCGATTCGGCAGGCATGCCCTCGGCTACCAGCAGGCAGTGGCGGGGACACAGCAGATGGAAATACATGACCAGGTGCAAGTCGGAAACGATGGTAATGCAATCGTCGTCCAGCAGATATTTCACGGGAACCAAAACAGTTTTCGTCCCAAAGGCAGAAACGAAGCGGCTGTCGGAAATTGGCACCCGATGTTGCGGCGACAGGCGCAGCGACCGTTCGGGCAGGCCGGGGCCGAAACTATGGGCGGCGATCTCAACCGGCTTGTGGCGCTGGTCCCGCGGGGCCACAAGCCCCTGTTCGTGCTGGCCGATCCAAAGCAGCGGCATTTCTTGTCCTGCCGCATCGATCAGCACATCGCCAACCGCCAGAGTTTCCACAGTGCGGTAACCCTCTCGGGTCAGGATCCGCGTTCCTGCGGTGAAACACAGCGGTGACCCCGTCACCAGACTATAGCCGATGGGGTCGACATCGACAATCAGAAGCAGCGCCCCGACCAGGTTTGGCGTTCCCTCCGGGTAGATGAAACGCAGATTTCCACCGCTGTCCTGAACGATGACCACATCCACCGCTGATCCAAGCGCCACGGTGGCACCCAGCACCGTTATGCCGGGCGTGACCGTACCAGACCCAAGCATGGTATAGGGCGTACCGCCCAGTGTCAGGCTTTCGCCCACAGACAGCTTGCCATTTGCATCCGAAAGGGTTTGCCCGGTTTGCAGCGTACCGAAGCTGGAGAGCACCAGATTGGTGGGCTTGCTGAACAATTGTGTAGCCAGCAAAGATCCATTGTAGGCGCGCGATGATACGACGTAGTCCAAAAAACAACCCTTTAACAGAAAAACGCACTTGTACAGTTCTATAGAATAACACCTGACCGCCCCATTTCGTCAAGCCCTCAGCGTCGTTCACGATCATGTGATGGCCGCGCAGGGATCACCGGGTTCACGTCGGCTCTGTGTTGCCGGGGTTACGGCATCGCAAATCGACCGGCCGCATGATGCGGGGCATGGTCCCGTGGCGTCCTTTTGATCCGTGCGTGACTTTGACCCGTGTTGGGTCCGTTCTGGCCCTCTCGCCTGACGCCAAGCTGAAGCAGAAAGGTTTCGCGCGTCAGGAACCGCTCAGGTACGGGGTTCAGCCTGATGGCATCCCGATCCAGGCAGACCAGCGGACCAGCCATGACATCCCGACGTTCCGTTCTGATCGCCGCATCCTGTCATCCGGTCCCGGCAGGAACGGGACCGCTCTTCACTGCAAAGGTTCTCTCATGAAATCCCTTCTTGCCACCCTTGCCCTGACCACCGCGCTGACCCTGCCGGGGCTGGCGATGGCCCGTCCCGTGACGCTGACCACGACGCTGAACAACTATGGCGGCGATGGGGCTTATCTTGCCCTTTACGTCACCGATGCTTCCGGCGCCTATGTGGGCAGCCTCTGGATGGCGGGCGAAAAGTCGAAATACTACGAACACCTGAACGACTGGTACGCCGCGACCGGGGGTGACCCCGCCCAGATCAACGGCATTACCGGGGCCAGCGTCGGGGCGGGCCGGACGCTGGAAATCACGCTGGATCTGGCCGATGCGCTGTTCGATGCGGGTTACATGCTGCACATCGACGCCGCGGTCGAGGACATGCGCGACAGCCCGAATGAGATCGCAGTGCCCTTGACCGCCGTTGGCGCCGGTACGCCTGTGCAGGGCCGCCGCTACATCGCCAGCTTTGCCTATCAGTAAGGGGATGGCCCCATGATCCGTTCGTTTCATCGCTGGCCGGGGCTTCTGGCCCTTGTCGTTGTGACCGTCCTTGCGCTCAGCGGGGCGGCGCTGTCGGTTTTTCCCATGGCCGAACGTCTGTCCGCACCGCAGCCCGTGGCGGGGCAAAGCGTGGCCGACCTGGCCGCCCGCGTTGCCGTCACCCATCCGGGGCTGGAGGAGATCCGCCGCGCGCCCTCTGGCACGATCACTGCCTGGTGGTTCGACGGCGGCACGCCGGGTTCGGCGGTGATTGACCCGGCCACCGGGGCGGATGTCGCCTTGGCCGATCCGAACCCGGTGGAACGCTGGCTTACCAACCTGCACCGTTCCCTTTTTCTGGACGATGCCGGGCGGCTGGTCATGGCCGCGGGTGCCGCGGCGATGCTGGTTCTGACCCTGTCGGGGGCTGTGCTGGTTGCGCGGCGCACCGGCGGCTGGCTGCGCTGGTTCGCCCGGTTGCGCGGACCTTTGGCCGGGCGGCTGCATGTGGAGATCGCCCGCGTGGCCGTCCCTGGCCTTGCGCTGTCGGCGATGACGGCGCTGTGGATGACGGCCTCGACCTTCGACGTTCTGCCCGATGACGGGATGCGCCCGGCCGATCCTGCGGCGGTCAGCGGCCAGATGGGGTTTCCGCCTGGGCGGATGGCCGCGCTGCAGGATGTGC
Source organism: Pontitalea aquivivens (assembly GCF_046507575.1). Classification (NCBI taxonomy): domain Bacteria; kingdom Pseudomonadati; phylum Pseudomonadota; class Alphaproteobacteria; order Rhodobacterales; family Paracoccaceae; genus Pontitalea; species Pontitalea aquivivens. Next base: position 147,009 of record NZ_JBKFEY010000006.1, read on the forward strand.
CTGTCCAAAGCCTTCGCAAGCTCAGCTTTCCCTACAAAGGCGATGCGCAGGATGTATTCACGCTGGCAACCGATGACGGCACGGGCCTGATTGACCAGGGCACGGGCGCGTTGCTTTCATGGGCGGAGGTGACGCCGTGGCGGAAAATGTCCGAGACCGTCTATATGCTGCATACCGGCCAGGGCGCGGCGGGGCTGGGGCTGGTGCTTGGCCTGATCGCGCTGAGCGTGCCAGTGATGGGCGCAACCGGCGTGCTGATCTGGGTTGCCGGGCGGCGGGGCCGGCCCCGGCTGCGCGGCAATGCCCCGGCCGCGCGGGCGCAGACGGTCATTCTTGTGGGGTCCGAAGGGGGCAGCACCTGGGGCTTTGCCGCGACGCTGACATGCGCCCTGCGAAAAGCGGGGCAGGCGGTGCATGTGGCACCGATGTCCGCCTTCGATCCGGCCATTCACCCCCGGGCCGAACGTTTCCTGATCCTGGCCGCGACCTATGGTGAAGGCGACGCGCCCGCTTCGGCCAGGGGGTTCCTTGACCGGCTGGCGCGCATGACCGAGGCACCGAAGGCCCCGCTGGCCGTGCTGGGCTTTGGCGACCGCGGCTTTCCGGCCTTCTGCGCCTTCGCGGCAGAGGTCGAAGAACGCGCCCGCGCCATGGGCTGGGCTACTCTTTTGCCCATGGACACCGTGGACCGTCAGTCACCGCAGGATTTCGTGCGCTGGGGCCGGGCGCTGGGTGGCGCCCTGGGCCTGACGCTGGAGCTTGACCATCAGCCCACCCGCCCCGCCGCCGACAGTCTGGCGCTTGCCTCGCGCCGCGACTATGGGGCCGAAGTGCAGGCCCCGACCGCGATCCTGCGCTTTGACCTGCCGCAGGCGTCGTTCCGGGCGCGGCTTGCAGGCAGGGGCTTTGCGCGGTTTCAGGCGGGTGATCTGCTGGGCATCCTGCCCGAAGGGTCGGCCGTGCCGCGGTTCTATTCTCTGGCATCTGGCAGCCGCGATGGCTTTGTCGAGATCGTGGTGAAGAAGCATCCCGGCGGTCTGTGTTCCGGCCAGCTTCTGGCGCTGGAACCGGGCGACCGCGTGCAGGCCTTCCTGCGGCGCAATCCGGGCTTCCACGCCGGGCGCGGTCACGCACCGCTGATCCTGATCGGGGCGGGCACCGGCATCGGGCCGCTGGCCGGGGTCATCCGCGCCAATGCCCGCTGCCGCGCGGTGCACCTGTTCTTTGGGATGCGTCACCCCGACAGCGATTTCCTTTATGGCGACGATCTGGTCGCGTGGCAGGCCGGGGGGCGGCTTGCCCGCCTGTCCACCGCCGCCTCTCGTGGGGCGCGACCGCACTATGTGCAAGATGCGCTGCGGGCCGAGGCCGCGCAGGTGGCCGAGGCGATCTGCCAGGGCGCAAAGGTGATGGTCTGTGGCGGGCGTGACATGGCGCAAGGCGTGGCCCGCGCGCTTGAGGATATCCTTGCACCAATGGGTATGACGCCCGCGATGCTAAAGGCCGGGGGGCGTTATGTCGAAGATGTCTACTGACCTTGTCCGCCACGCGCTGAATGGCCCGACCATGGGAACCCGGTGGACCGCGCTGTTCTTTGCCGCCCGGGATTTCGACCCCGCCCGGGCGCAGACAGCCCTGCAGGCGGCGGTGGATGCGATAGATGCGCAGATGTCCATGTGGCGGCCCGACAGCGACCTGATGCGCCTGAACGCGGCGCCGGTGGGTGAGTGGCATGACATGCCTCATGATTTCGCGCGTGTGCTGGAACTGGGGCTGGGCATCGGTCGCGCCTCGGGCGGGGCCTTCGACATCGGGCTGGGCGATGCAGTGCGGGCCTGGGGCTTTGGCCCCGCCGCAGCCGATCCGCAGGCCATCCGTGCCGCGATTGAGGCCCCCCGTCGCCCCGCTTTCGAGACGTTGGAGCTTGGCGGCGGCAGGGTACGCAAGACCGCGCCCATCACGCTGGACCTGAACGGTATCGCCAAGGGATACGGCGTGGACCGGCTGGTCGATTGCTTGCGCAACCACGGCATCCGCGATGCGCTGGTCGGCATCGACGGCGAGATGCGCGCCATGGGTCTGCGCCCCGACGGCAGCCCCTGGACCATCGCGGTCGAGGCCCCCGACCGTAACCGCCGCGCGCCGTATTCGGTGCTGACGTTGCAGGATGCGGCCGTGGCGACTTCGGGTGATTACCGCCACTGGGTCACGGTCAATGGCCGACACCTGGCGCACACGATGGACCCGGGGCGCGGGGCACCCCTTCTTGGCTCGCCCGCATCGGTTACCGTGATCGCGGCCACCTGTGCCGGGGCCGATGCATGGGCCACCGCGCTGATGGTGATGGGCACGGATGAAGGCGCAATCCTTGCCAGGAAGTTCGGCCTGGACGCCCTGTTCCTTGCGCGCGATGATGCGGGCGACGTGCAAAGCCTTGCCGTTGGACGCCTTTTTTCTGGAAAGCCCGCGGCAACGGCCCCGGCCGCTGAAGACTGACCCCGTGGATCACGCGCAGACGGCGCGGCTGTCAGCCCGTGGCTTGAGGCCTTCAGGATCGTATGCCGGTTCGCCCAGAATTCTGGCTGGCCGCGGCACACCCATGATCACGACGTTCAAAGTCGTTCCGGGCGCGGCGAATTCGGGTTTCACATAGGCAAAGGCCAGCAGCTTTCCAACGCCATGACCGAAGGCGATGGAACTGACGGTTCCGATCTGAGTGCCGTTCGCCAGAACCGCCTCGCCGCCGTTGCCGTCGGATTTGCCGTCATCGGCCACTTCCAGATAGACGCAGACGAAGCGCCGCGGCCTGACCGCGGCTGCTTCCGTCACCGCCTTGCCACGGAAGTCCTTGTCCAGTTTGACAAAGTTCATGACATCCGCTTCGGGCAGCGTCACTTCATTCGTGAGCTCTCCGGCGCCCTTGAGGGCCTTTTCCATGCGCATCGCGTTCATGGCAAAGGATCCGTAGTTCTTCAGCCCGTATTGCTTGCCTGCCGCCTTGATGGCACGGAAAGCCCCAAGGGTCGCATCGCGGGGGCCGTGGAATTCCCAGCCAAGTTCGCCCGCATAGGACATGCGGAAAGCCCAAAGCCTGTGGCCGCCCACCTCGATTTCCTGTGCTGTCATCCACTTGAATCCGGCGTTGGAAAGGTCGGAGCCGGTGCAAGCCGTGAGAATGTCGCGCGACAGCGGCCCGTTCAGCGCAAACGCACCCCAGTCGGACGAGCGGTTGGTTATCGTCACCTTCCCGCCCTTCTGCGCGAAGCTCAGATTGTCGAGCAGACGCTGTTCGAAGAAGGCCGCGCAGACCAGGTAGAAGCGGTCCTGGGAAAGGCAGATGATCGTGGTTTCCAGCTCGATCCGGCCCGCCTCGTTCAGGACGTGTGTCAGGGCGATGCGCCCCGGCGCGGGCAACCTGTTGCCGACCAGTCCATCAAGGAGGGCGCGCGCGTCCGGCCCCGAGACCTCAATCTTGGTAAAGGCCGAGATATCCATTATCCCGGCGCGTGCGCGAACCGCGCGTACTTCGGCCCCGACAATGTCGTGCAGTCTGGTGCGGCGGAAGCCGTAAATATCCGCCGCTTCGGTCCCCTCTGGCGCGAACCAGCGCGGACGTTCATGGCCGTAGACTTCCTCGAACACCGCGCCTTCGGCCTTGCAATCTTCGTAAAGCGCCGAGGGTTTTGCCGGCCGGCCTTCAGGACGGTTGAAGTGCGGGAATGGAATTTCGTGCCGCAGAAGGTAATCCTCTTTCGCCTTGGTGATCTGGTAGGTCTTATCCGCATAGGGGCCGAACCTGCGCGGATCGAATTCACGCATGTTGATCTCGGGCGTGCCCGAAATGATCCATCGCGCCAGTTCCCGCGTCAGGCCAGGCCCCCAGCCGATACCGATCTGGGTGCCGCAGCAGCACCAGTAGTTTCGCAGCCCCGGCGCCGGACCGATCAGCGGGTTGCCATCGGGCGGATGGCTGATCGCGCCATGCACTTCGCGGGTTATTCCAAGTTCAGCAAGGATCGGCATCCGGTCCATCGCGTTTTCCAGCCAGGGCATGATGCGGTCATAATCCGGTTCGAAAAGCTCGTTCTCGGCTTCCCAGGGGCAGTGATCCTCCCAGACAGTGTTCGGATTGGCCTTCTCGTAAATACCGATCAGGCCTTTCTTCTGTTCCATCCGGATATAGCCCGAGACCAGCCGATCATCGCGAACGACGGGGAGTTCCTTGTCGAGACCCTGAAACTCGGGCACCGTGTCGGTGATGAAATAGTGGTGCGTCATCGAGGTCGCCGGAAGGTCATAGCCCGACCACAAAGCCACCTGTCTTGCGTAGGTGCCGCCGGCGTTGACGACATGTTCGCAAGTGATCGAACCCTGTTCGGTTTCCACAACCCATTCGCCGTTCGGCGCAGATGTCACGTTCGTGGCCCGACAGTGACGGATTACCTTCACGCCCAATTGCCGCGCCCCCTTGGCAAGCGCGAAGGCCGCGCCTGCCGGATCGACATGGCCGTCGTCGGGCGTGTGCAATGCCGCCTTGACGCCATCAAGGTTGTAGAAGGGATGCAGTTCACGAATCCGCTCGGGCCCGATGAGTTCCATCGGGAACCCGAGGCCCTTGCCGACCGAAATCGTCTGGTGGAGCCAGTCAAGCTCGTCGTCGGTATAAGCCAGCCGGAGCGAGCCACAGCCATGCCAGGTGACCGACTGCCCGGTCTCTGCCTCAAGCACCTTGGAGTACAGATCGATATTGTAGCCCACGCACTTGCCAAGGCCATAACTGGACGTGGAATGTGTGATCTGCCCGGCGGCATGCCATGTGGAACCAGAGGTGAGTTCAGCCTTTTCCAGCAGGACGACATCCGTCCAGCCTTCGTGTGCAAGGTGATAGGCAAGACCGCAGCCCATGATGCCGCCTCCGATGATCACCACGCGGGCAGAGGAGGGAACCATTGATCTCTTCCTTTCGAACAAATGTTTTCTGTGGACAGGGCTATCGAACATTTGTAGTTTCGTCAATCATGAAGAAAACAAATGAACCAACGCCGATGACATCCCTTGAAATCCTTGACCGGATTCAGGCGCAACGTGCTGAATTTACGCCAGAATTGGCAAAGTTGGCGGGATTTTTGCTTGAAAACTCCAATGAGATCGGGGTGTGTTCCATCCGTCAGCTCGCCGCCAGGGCGGATGTGAAGCCGAACACTTTGGTACGTTTGTCCCGCGCGCTTGGAATCGAAAGCTATGAATCGTTCCGAGAGGTATTTCGAAATGAAATCCGCCAGGGCCGCGAGACATATCCCGACCGGGCGCGCTGGCTTCAGTCGGTTGCGCAACGTGACGAGATGGGCGCCCTTTTCGCCGCCAGCGCCGAAGCGGCCATTGACGGCATCGAAGGCTTTTTCGCCGCGACGGATCACCGCGCCATTCAGGCGGCGGCACGCGAAATCGTATCTGCACGGCGCTGCTATGCGCTTGGTGTGGGTGTGAACAACGCAATCGTGCAGAACTTTGCCTATCTTGCCGGCATGGCCATCGATGGCGTGCGGGCCCTGCCCCAAGGCGGAATGCAGCCTGTGGACGGCCTTGCGCGCGCCGACAAGAACGACGTTCTGATCGCCATGACCTTTCGGCCCTACCGGCGCGAAATTGTCGAAGCGGTCGCGGTTGCGCGCGCTCAGGGTGTTCGGGTCATCGCCATTTCCGACAGTCTCGCAAGCCCGATCATGCCCGAGGCGCAGCACAGGTTCGTCGTGCCGACCGACACGCCGCAATTCTTCATCTCAACCGTGGCGCTGACGGCGTTTTTCGAGGTTCTGGTCGCATTCATCATCGCGGAAGCCGGCGAGGACGTCGTGTCCTCGATCGCAAGCTATCACAGCCAACGCCATGCCTTGGGCATCTATGTCGGAGAAAAGGATACGCACGAATAAGCGTTCACCAGCCCCCGGCGCCCGCTTCCCGTTCAAGGCCTACGCTCAGAAGGCGAGCAACCTTCAACTCTGGCATGAGAAGCTTTCAGCCTTGACGCCTTTCAGGTGCCCCGGCGGGTCAGAGGCCGGTTGAACGGGTCATGTACAGCCGGCATGCCCCGCTGCGAAGCTTTTCGGTATTTGCGGGCAGTCGATGGCCTGCACCACTGTCACCGCGATCGTGGCCACAATATCTTCGACCGAGCAGCCGCGTGACAGGTCGTTGGCCGGGCGCCGCAACCCTTGCAGTATCGGGCCGACAGCCTGCATTCCGGCCAGCCGTTCGGCGATCTTGTAGCCGATATTGCCGGCCGCAAGATTGGGGAAGACAAAGACGTTCGGACGCCCTTCGAGACGGCTGCCCGGGGCCTTACGGGCGCGCAATTCATGATCAAGAGCCGCGTCGAACTGAATTTCGCCGTCGATCTGAAGCTCTGGTTCGGCCGCGCGCACGATGGCCAGCGCCTCGCGGATCTTGTGCAGGCTTTCATGTTCGGCCGAGCCCGCTGTCGAAAAGGACAAAAGCGCGATGCGCGGCTCCTCGTTCAGGAGCTGACGGCATGACCGGGCCGAGGCACGGGCGATGGCGGCCAGTTCCTGCGCATTCGGCTCGATCACCAGACCGCAATCGGAAAAGATCATCCCCCCCTGAAGTTTTGACCCCGGTGTGCAGGAAAGCATCAGGAAAAAGCTTGATACGGTGGAAAGGCCCGGTTCCCTGCCGATGGTCTGCAAGGCCACGCGCACGGTTTCTGCGGTGGTCGCGACCGCGCCGCCGACCGTGCCGATGGCGTCGCCGGTGAACACCCGCAGGGCCGCATGCAGATGCGGCTGGCAGACAAGTTCCCGGGCCTTTTCCAGGGTCATCCCTTTATGCGCGCGCAGGGCATGGAACACCGAGGCCAACACACCGATGCGGGGGTAGTCCCCGGGCGCCTCGACACGGATTTCGCCGGGGCGGGCGCCGAGTGCGGCAAGGGCAGGGGTGATCTGCGCCGGATCCCCCAGCAGAACGATCCGGGCCAGACCGTCGCGCTGCGCATGCAATCCGGCCGCCTGCACCCGCGGATCCCCGCCTTCGGGCAAGATGACGGTACCGGCATTTTGCCGCGCACGGTCGAAGATGTGATCAAGGGCTTTCATTGCTTACTCCAGAAAATGCAGGCCGGCCAGCACCCAGCCGCCGATAAAGAGGGTTTCGGCAACGATCAGGGCGATGGCGCTGCCGCCGACCTGAAGCATCCTGGCCAGAGAGGTCTTGATCCCCACCGCCGCGATCGAGATCAGCAGCGCCCAGCGGGAAATCACCCCCGCCCATTCCGCGACGATGGCGGGCACCACGCCAAAGGAATTCAGCGCGGCAAGCACCAGAAAGCCCATGACGAAGCCGGGCAGGAGTGGCGGGCGCGGACCGCTGCCCACATCGCGTGCGACGAAAGCGCGGATCAGCACCGAGGCCATGAGCACAACCGGCGCCAGCATCGCGACGCGGATCAGTTTGACGAGGGTCGCGGTTTCGCCGGTTTCGGTGCTGATCGAGAAACCTGCGCCGACGACCTGGGCGACATCGTGGATCGTGCCGCCGAGGAAGACACCCCCCGCGCGGGCATCGAAGCCCAGAATTTTCGAGAGCATCGGATAAATCACCATCGCCACCGTCGAAAGCACCGTGACCGACATGACCGTGAAGGCAAGGTCGCGTTCGGCCTTGTCGTGGCGGGGCAGGATCGCGGCAATCGCCATGGCCGCCGAAGCCCCGCAGATCGCGACCGAACCGCCGGTCAGCAGGGCAAAACGCCACTTGCGCCCGAAGAAGCGGCCGATCAGCAGGCCAAAGGCGATTGTCGCGATGACCCCGCCGACGACAAGCGCGATCAGGTCCGCGCCAAGCCCCGCGAGCATGTCGACCGAGATCCGTGCGCCGAGCAGCGCCACACCAAGCCGTAAAACGGTGCGCGAGGTGATCGCGATACCGGGGGCGGTCGGGCTGCCGTCTTCGGCAAGAAAGTTCAGTGCCAGTCCCAGCAGCAGCGCCATCAGCATCGCAGGCGCACCGTAATGTTCAGAAAGGAATTGTGCGGTCGCGGCCACGAGGGCCGAGACGAGAAAGCCGGGGAACAGCACCCGCAGCTGGTTGGGGGCGGACGTGACTGCGATCATGGCAGGGCTCCGGGCGGATTGTGCGAAGGAGAGGCCCCCGCCAGTGCAGGAAACGGGCGAGGTCGGGTGCGGCGGGCAGCCTGGGTATTACTGCCCGCCGCAGGGTTCAGATTGCGCCTTTTTGCGGACGCATGTCGGCGGCGTCGATCCCGGCCACCACGACCGGCTTCTTCATCGCATCGCGGCGGAAGGGTTCGCCGAGTTCCTGATTGAGCAGAACCTCGATGAAGGTGGTTTCCTTCGCGGACATCTGGCGTTGGATCGCTTCACGCAGCGCCGTGGTCAGTTCTTCGGTCGAGCGCACCTGAATGCCATGTGCGCCACAGGCGCGGGCAATTCCGGCATAGGTGGTGTCGCGGTCCAGTTCGGTGCCGACGAAGTTGTTGTCATACCACAGCGTCGTGTTGCGCTTTTCCGCGCCCCACTGGTAGTTGCGAAAGATCACCATGGTGATCGCGGGCCAGTCGTCGCGACCGCAGGCCGTCATCTCGTTCATCGAGATGCCGAAGGCGCCGTCGCCGGCAAAGCCGATTACCGGAACGTCGGGGCAGCCGATCTTGGCACCGAGGATCGCCGGAAAGCCGTAGCCGCAGGGGCCAAACAGGCCCGGCGCAAGGTATTTGCGGCCCTTTTCGAAGGCCGGATAGGCGTTGCCGATCGCGCAGTTGTTGCCGATATCCGACGAGATGATCGCATCCTCAGGCATCCCGGCCTGAATGGCGCGCCATGCCTGACGCGGGCTCATCAGATCATTGTCGCGCGCGCGGGCCTCTTCGTTCCAGACGGTTCCGGGATCGTCATCCTCGTGATCGAGGCTCGAAAGTTCCTGCGCCCAGCGGGATTTGGTCTGTGCGATCAGTGCGCGGCGTGCGGCGCGGCCTTCGTCGCCCGCAGTGTCCGAAAGCTGCGCGAGGATGCCCCGCGCGACCTTGGCCGCATCGCCCTCGATGCCGACGGTGACCTTCTTGGTCAGACCGATGCGGTCGGCGTTGATATCGACCTGGATGATCCTGGCCTCTTTCGGCCAGTAGTCGATGCCGTAACCCGGCAGGGTCGAGAACGGATTGAGCCGCGTACCAAGCGCCAGCACCACATCGGCCTTGGCGATCAGTTCCATCCCGGCCTTTGAACCGTTGTAGCCAAGCGGGCCCATGGCCAGCCGGTGCGATCCGGGGAAGCTGTCATTGTGCTGATAATTCGAGCAGACCGGGGCGTCCAGCCGTTCCGCCAGCTGCGCCAGATCCGGGATCGCCCCCGCAAGTACCACGCCCGCGCCCGACAGGATCACCGGGAAACGCGCCTCCGAGAGCAGCTTTGCGGCCTCGGCCACGGCCTCTTCGCCACCGGCGGGGCGTTCGAATTTCACGATCTGCGGCAGATCGACATCAATGACCTGGGTCCACATGTCGCGCGGGATGTTGATTTGTGCCGGTGCCGAAGATCGCCATGCTTTCATGATGACGCGGTTCAATACTTCGGGGATGCGGGTCGCGTCGCGCACCTCTTCCTGATAGCAGACGCTGTCGGCGAAAAGCCGCATCTGTTCCATCTCCTGGAAACCGCCCTGGCCGATGGTCTTGTTTGCAGCCTGTGGCGTAACCAGAAGCATGGGCGTGTGGTTCCAGTAGGCGGTCTTGACGGCGGTGACGAAGCCGGTGACACCGGGGCCGTTCTGGGCGATTGCCATCGCCATCTTGCCGGTGGCACGGATGTAGCCATCGCACATCAGCCCGCCATTGGTTTCATGGGCGCAGTCCCAGAATTTGATGCCCGCCTTGGGGAACAGGTCCGAGACCGGCATCATCGCAGAGCCGATAATGCCGAATGCCTGATCGATTCCGTGCATTTGCAGGACCTTCACAAAGGCTTCTTCGGTGGTCATTTTCATCGCGTGTCTCCTTGCTCGCGCGGGCTCAGCCGCGTTCGTCCCGATAGTGATAAAATTTGTAGAGGCCCCATTGGCCGAGTCGCCGGAACGGCGTTTTCCAGCCCTCATGGGGAAGTTCGTTGCCGAAGATCGGCAGTTTGGGGAGGTCCGCCGCGCGCCCCGCGACAAGTTGCGCCATGCGTCGTCCGGCCTGGGCGGCATACATGACACCGTTGCCGCCATAGCCCATCGCGTAATAGGCATTGGGTGTGCCAGGCATGGCGGTGATGCGGGGCATCATGTCATGGCTGACATCGACCCAGCCCCACCAGCTGTAATCCAGGGGGATGTCCCGCAGCGCGGGGAATTTCCGCGCCAGCCCCTCGCGCAGACCGGCGAGGTGCCTGGGGTTGTCGGCGTCCGAGCCAGTGATCGCCGCGCGCGATCCGATCTGCACCCGATTGTCGGGCAGCAGGCGGTAATAATGACGCAGTGTGCGCGTGTCGGTCAGGGGCGAAAAGGTCTGGAAACCACAGGCTTCGAGTTCCGAGGCGGTCAGCACCCGTGTGACGATCGAGTTTGACATGATCGGCATGATCCGGTCGCGCAGCCGCGGGTGCAGTCCGCGCGGCGCGTAGCCTGCCGTCGCCACGGCCACGGCGCGGGCGCGTACGGTGCCCCCCGGCGTGCGCAGGTGATGGATACCGTTTTTCGTTGCCCAGCCTTCGACGGGACTGTCCACATGGATCTTTGCGCCGAGTTCGCGCGCGGCCCGCATGTAGCCAAAGGCCAGCTTGGCGGCGTGGATGCCAACGCCGTCCGGTTCCCACATCGCGCCCTGCGCTTCCGCGTCGCGTACGATGCGTTCGTGCATCTCGCCGCGGCTGATCAGCTTCGCCCCATAGCCGAAGGCCTCGCGCAACAGGGCGGTTTCCTTTTCCAGCGCGGGCATCATCCAGGGTTTATGGGCAATGTAATAGTGACCACCGTCCTGCGGGTCGCAGTCGATGTTGTGATCGGTGATCAGCGTGCGGAACAAGCTGAAGGCCTCGGTGACCTCGGCATGCATCCCTCTGGCGGTTTCGAGACCCCAGCGATTGATCCATTGCGAACGCTTGAGCCGCCCCGAGGAAATCTGTGCCTGTCCGCCATTGCGGGTCGAACAGCCATAGGCAACGCCGTTGGCTTCCAGCACATGCGCCTTGATGCCGAATTCCTTGGCCAGATGCAGCGCGCAGGACAGCCCGGTATAGCCCGAGCCGATCACCACGACATCGACATCCATGTCTTGCCGCACCGGGCCGTCATCCTCGGGCAGGGTGCCGGCGGTGCCGATCCAGTAGGTCGGTGCGTAGGCGCAGCCGTGGCCGATCGAGCGATCCCGGATCGGGTCGTATTTGGGGTTGTAGGGCGCGGTGTTGCGCCGTGGTGCCGTGACTTGCATCGACGTGATCCCGAAATGAGAGGTTGGGGGTTATTTTGTTGCGAAAGGCGGGCGCTGTTTGCGAAACGCCCGTTTTTCGACGATCAGTCCATCACGCAACGTGAACAGGTCGACCCCCTGTGCCTCGATCCTTTGGCCCTGGGCATCGGTGCCCCTGAAGGTCCATTCCGAAACTGCCCGGTCGCCGCAGACAAAGTGGCGGTGGTCGGCCCATTCGGCATCGGGCATCGCGGCCCAGACCCCGGCGAATGCCCTGGCGATGGCTTCGGCGCCGTCGATGCGGGTCCCGAACTCTTCGGCACCGCCGATGGTCGTGAAGATGCAGTCATCGGCGAAATGGGTCATCACCGCAGCGACGTCATGGCGGTTGAACGCGTCGAACGTGGCCTTGAGGTCATCGGCGGTCATGGTCTTGGTCATGGTCTTGGTCCTTTCAGTCAATCTTCGGCATAGGGGACGATCAGCGTTGGGATGCGCGCGCGGCGCAGGACCCGTTTGGCAACCGTTCCAAGGAAAGTGTGCGATACCCCGTGCGCGTGGCTGCCCATCAGGATCATGTCGGCGGGCAGGCTTTCGGCGCGTTTCAGGATGGCTTCGGCGGCAAACCCCTCGGCCACCTCGATCTCGTCCACGCTGTTGCGCAGTGCCTGCTCGTCGCCGGGGATCTGTGCCCAGAACATTTCCTGACGCTCCCGGAGCAACGCCAACGCGGTTTCGCGGCGGTGGTGGATCGCGGCATTACGCTGCGCGGGGTCCGAGATGAACAGTTGCAACGTCATCCGGGCTTCCTCGTTCATCGGTTCGATGACGTGGAGCATGTGCAACCGTGCACCAAGGCCCTTGGCCATGCACAGCCCATAGCGAAACGCATGAACCGAAGTGTTGCTCAGGTCAGTTGCGTAGAGGATCGTTTTGATTTTCTTTATCATTTCATCCCCTTAGTAGCCAACCACACGCGGCAGCCAGAGCGCGGTATCGGGGAAGCAGGCGATCAGGTAGACCGCAGCCGCCCCGGTCAGCGCAAAGGGCAGGGCGCGTGTCGAGATTTCCTCGATCGAGACATTCGAGATACCCGCGGCGATGAACAGGTTCTCGCCCAGCGGAGGGGTCTGGAACCCGATCGACAAGGTGCAGATCATGACGATGCCGAAATGGATCGGGTCGATGCCCATCTGATAGGCAACCGGAAGCATCACCGGTACGAGGATCATGATTGCGGCGAGGGTTTCCATGAACATCCCCACCACCAGCAGGAAACCGATCACCAGTAGCCAGATCAGGTAGAGGTTGTCGGTGAGCGACAGCATCCCGTCCGCGATCACCGCCGGCACGCCGTTTTCCACAAGAATGCGCCCAAAGACCGTTGCGGTGAACAGCACCAGCAGCACGCGCCCCGACAGCCAGGTCGTCGTTTCAAGCGCATCGACCAGCGCCCTGAAGCTTAGTTCGCGGTAAATCACGATGCCGACAAAGAGCGTATAGAAGATCGCGACGATCGCGGCCTCGGTGGGCGTGAAGAGCCCGGCGTAGATGCCGCCCAGGATGACAATCGGGGCCATCAGCGCCCAGAAGCCTTTGAGCGTTGCATTCAGGATCTTGTGCAGCGAAAGCGACTCTGCCGAGCCGCAATACCCTGCCGCGCGGCACCGCAGGTAGTTGCTGACCAGCAACGCCCCCGCCATCAGACAACCGGGGAAGAAACCCGCGATGAAGAGCTTTGAAATCGACACGGTCTGGAAGGTGCCATGGGCCTCGACAGCTTCGGCCGGGGGTTGCATGCCCATTGCCGAGATGCCGAAGATGACCATCGGGATCGAGGGCGGAATGATAATGCCAAGTCCGCCCGAGGCCGCCGTGATCGAGGCGGCATAGCCCCGGGCATAGCCTGCCCGTGCCATGGCCGGGATCATCAGCATCCCCACCGCCGCCGTCGTTGCCGGGCCCGAGCCCGAGATCGCACCGAAGAACAGGCAGGCGACAACCGTTGCCGCCGAGATACCGCCCGTAAAGGGCCCGGCCAGCGTCTCGGCCACCGTGATCAGCCTGCGCGAGAGACCCGCGGCCTCCATCAGCGCGCCGGCGAGGATGAAGGAGGGCAGCGCCATCAACGGGAAGGACCCGACCGAGGACCACGACATCTGCACCATCTTGATCGGATTGTCGCCCAGGTAGAACATCGCCGCCAGCGCGGAAACCCCGAGCGCAACCGTGATCGGCGCGCCGATCAGCATCAGGAAGGCAAAGCAACCGAAGAGGATTTCGATCAGAACGCTGTCCATCACCTGGACCCTCCGGTCGGGCTTGCGTCCATCGCCACGACATCGACCTTGTCGGGGTCGCGCGGATCGCGCCCTTGCACGAGTTTCATGTAGTTCACCTGAAGGATGCGGATCGTCATCAGCGTGAAGGCGATCGGCAGCACCAGATAGACCCAGCGCATCTGCCAGCCGAGCGTCTGCGCCTTGACGAAGGGTTTGAGCATCGAGATGAAGCTGATCGACTGCCAGATGAAGACTGCGTTGAAGGCGATCCAGAACGCATCACCCACGGCTTCGATCAGCCGGGCACGGCGGCGGTTCATCCGGTTGAACTGGAACGAAATCCGGTTATGCGCCGCCATCCGTGCCGCATAGCTCGCACCGAAGTAGGCAAACCAGACGAAGAGAATGACCGACAGTTCCTCGATCCAGGTGATCGAGGTTCCGAACACCTGCCGAGAGACGATCTGCACGAAAAGCAGGCATACGAACGCTGCCAGAAGCACCCGGCAGGCGTAGCTCTCCAGCCGGTCAACATGTTGATTGCCACTGAGAATTGACCCGGCAACCGCCAAAATTGTCAT
>NZ_JBKFEY010000060.1:0-4132 GCF_046507575.1 Pontitalea aquivivens
AATGCGGTGCTGCCCATGGCCGCGCCAATCGGCACGCGAATGCCGATCAGGCCCAGAAGAATGACGATTCCGATAAAACCAATCTCGATGCGCTCCATGATGCGCTCCTCAGAGACCGTGTGAATATTCGTGGTCGTCACCGTTCAGCGCGCGATCGCCGCCGAAGATCTTGATGACCAGAATGATGCAGGCGATGGCAAGACCGATCGGCAACATGAATTTCGCGGGCCATATCGTAACGCGCCAAAGGCCATCGACCGTTTCGTTCACCCGGTAGGCGCGCATGGCGACATCAAGCGAGAACCAGCCAAAACCGAGGTAGAAAAGAAGCGTGACGACATGACCGATCTTGCGCATCATCCTTTGCATGGCCAGTCCGGCCTTGTCATAGATCAGGTCGACCGAAATTGCCGATCCACGCGCCTCGATGTAGGCAAGCGAAAGGAACACGCAGGCAATCATGTAGTAATTGGCCACGACTTCGGCGGTGCTGGGCACGGGTTTGTTCAGAAAATACTTGCCGGCGACATCCGCCATCACATGCAGCATCATCAGCGCCGCCGAAATTCCGGCAATCACGCCGAGTGCCTTCGTCAGATATCTTATTCCACGCATTCCATCCCCCTTTCCAAGCTGCAAATCTCCCGGTTTGCGGCCTGGTCCTATTGCATGCGATAGCCACCATTCACGTCGATCACGGAGCCGGTGATATAAGAAGCGTCGGGCCCGAGCAGGAAGCTGACTGCGCCGGCCACATCCTGCGACGTACCGATCCGGTTCAACGGGATGTTGGCGGCAACGCTGGCGTCATTTTCCGGCGGCAAGGACAGCCTCAGCATCGGCGCGTCGATCAGGCCCGGGGCAACCGCGTTCACGGTGATGCCCAAGGGCGCCGCTTCACGCGCGCCTGCCTTGATCAGTGCCATCACCGCACCTTTCGACGCGATGTAGGCCGAACTGGACCGATAGCCGCCCAACTGTGCGGCGACGGACGAAAAGCCCACGAAACGACCATTTTCGATCGGGCGGCGCGACGCACCCCGCAGATATTCCCGCAACAACAGGAAGGTACCGGTCGAATTCACGCTTTGGGTCAGATTCCAGTCGTCCAGGGAAATCTCTGCCAAGGGCGGGCGATCGCCATTCGCGGCAAACAGCAGGATGCCTGCAGCGGCGACGACGTGATCAATGGGCGCGCCAAGGTTTTCGGCATCGCCGAAAGCTGCAATGACCGCGCCCTCATCGACCACATCCAGGGGAATCGCACGGTGGCCCGCGCCAGGCAGATCACTGACGACGCGCGCCGCAGCCTCTTGGGAAAGGTCCGCGGCAAGGATGCGGAAGCCGTCCCGAGCAAGACGCTGGCACACAATTTCCCCGATGCCGCCGGCGGCGCCGGTGACAAGCACGATTCCAGTCATTTCCGAAGTTCTCCCTCTTCGTTGTTATTGCAATGAACACAATCGGCGACCAGATGCAAAAAGAATTTGCATCCATCCGTTATTTTGTATCCATTAGGACAAATTCAGAAGATCTGGGGGGATCTTGGGAGAACCACATACAAGCACCGAACTCGCGACCGCGCGCCTGCGTGAAGCGATCCTGAGTGGTGAGTTGCCACCCGGCGAAAAGCTTCACCAGGACCGTCTTGCCGAACTCTTGGGCATTTCCCGGACGCCGCTGCGCGCCGCGCTGACCACACTGGCACAGACCGGCCTTGTTTCCTATGAAAGCAACCGCGGCTTCTTTGTTCGCGAATTCTCGTTCTCGGAAGTGACCGCCGCATTTGAGGTGCGCGCCGAGCTGGAAGCTATGGCCTGTCAGCTGGCCGCCGGAAACATGACCGAAGAGGCAAACCGCCATCTCTCGGAGCTTGTCGCCGAAGGCGACAGGTTATTGGCGCCGGGTGTGTTGCTGGCCGCGAACCTGGGCGACTATCGTCGCATGAACGTCGAATTCCATTCGACGGTCATGAAGCTTTCGGGAAACCCTTGGATCAATACCTTTGTGCATAGCCTGCACAATGTGCCGGCTGCTTCTGACCGGGTGATCATGTGGCACAATTTCAAGGTGATCGAGCGGTCACATGATGATCACCACCGCATCGCGCGTGCCTTGTCCAACGGACAGGGAGAGCGGGCCGCAGCAATCATGCGTGAACACATTCTTTATGCATTGGAGCTTCTTAAGTTGCAGTTGAAACTTTATCCACAGGATTTCCTGCGGATGCCAATCCCTGACAAACCCCTGAAGGGCCGCAGGCCCGCCCGCAACCGGAGACTGACCGAATGACCATCCGCCTTTTTTTCTCGCCCGCCTCGCCCTATGTGCGCAAGGTGATGGTGGCCGCCCATGAACGTGGGCTTGCTGATCAGGTTGAGAAACTTTCTTCTGCCGCCTGGCCGGTGAAGCGCGATCCCGAAATCGTGCGCCACAATTCCACCGGCAAGGTTCCCTGTGCGCTGCTGGCCGACGACACGCCCCTGTTCGACAGCCGCGTGATCACGGCCTGGCTGGATGCGCATGGTGTCTCAGGGAATTCGCTCTATCCGCAGGATGATCGCCGCTTTGCCGTGCTGACGCTTGAGGCGCTTGGCGATTCAATGCTGGATGCTGCGCTGCTGCACCGCTACGAATGCGTCCTGCGGCCCGAAGACAAGCGTTGGGAAGATTGGGCGCGCGGGCAGATGGAAAAGATTGATTCCGGCCTCGACGATCTGGAAGGGCGCTGGTTCGCCTTGCTGTCTGATGGGTTCCACGCGGGGGCGGTCGCGGTTGCCTGCACGCTGGGATATCTGGATTTTCGGTTTTCTGACAAGGATTGGCGCGGCACGCATCCGAAACTGGCTGCATGGTTTGGACATATTTCCGAACGGCCGTCGATGGTGGCCACCGCGCCGGCCGCATGATCGCCCGGTGAACGCCGCTGGATATCGGGCTGGCCCTGCCGAGCGTGGGGCTGGCCGCAGCAGTCAGGGTGGTGACGGGCGCGTCGGGCCGCTCAACAGCGCATAGAAGGGGATGTTCTCTCTTGAATAATTCAGGTTATCCAATGCCGAACACCAGCATGTTTTTGTCGGAACCCGAACCGGTCCGCGCCCGGACCGAACAAGTTGCGGCGGGCGTCCAGCGGATCGTCGCCAACAACCCGGGCAAGATGACCTACCACGGCACGAACAGCTATCTCGTCGAGACCTCGGATGGCGTGGTCGTGATCGACCCCGGCCCGGTCGAAGACAGCGCCCATTTCGACGCGATCCTTGGAAATCTGGGACGCAGACCGGCGGGTATCCTCGTCACGCATCATCATTCCGATCATTTCGGGTCTGCGCCTGCGTTGCGCGAACGGACCGGTCTGCCGATCCATGTTTCAAGCGTGTTTCCCGACGATGCGTTTGAACCGGACGGCGTTCTGGAGGACGGGCAGGCGATCTTCGGGCTGACCGTCCTGCACACGCCCGGCCATGCCAGCGACCATCTGTGTTTCGCGCGACCCGATGGCGTGCTTTTTTCGGGCGACCACGTCATGAGCTGGAACAGCTCGATCGTCAGCCCGCCGGATGGCAACATGCGCGATTACTGCACGCAACTTGGCAGATTGATCGACCGGGACGACAAGCTCTATCTGCCGGGGCACGGTCCGGCGATCACCGACCCGGCGCCTTACGTCGAGCGCCTGCTGGCCAATCGCATGCGGCGCGAGGCCGAGATCCTGGCGCATCTGTCCAAAGGCGCGGAGTCGATCCCGGGGATTGCCGCATCGGTCTACCGGAAGTCCGATCCCCACATCGCCAAGGCCGCCGAACGTAATGTGGCGGCACATCTGGAAAAGCTGCTGTCAGAGGGACGGGTCACGCGGGATGGGGAAATCTGGCGCGGCGTGGAATGACATGTTGCGCACCGCATTATGACATAAAACGACTTACAAGTTGCAACTCCTGTAAGCGAACAACAACCGGATTACCACGCCCTGATGAACCGGTTGATGGCGGTCATGGAGCACCTGCACCAACCGGCCCGCAGGTCCGTCACCTTCGACCGTGGCATCGAGTTCCGCGGTTGGCGCAAGCTGAAACCGGGGATCGGCACCGAGTTCTGGTTCTGCGACCCGCAGGCGCCTTTGCAGTCTGTT
>NZ_JBKFEY010000061.1:0-4055 GCF_046507575.1 Pontitalea aquivivens
GTCGGGGCCTTGAGGTAGTTGGTGGAAAGCTGGTTGATGTCCCGGGCTTCCTGCCCGGCACGAGCGAAGAATATGGCGGCGTCATCAAGCATGGGGTGAAACTGCTGTTCGCCTTTTCCCAAGCGACGGCGCCGATGTTGACGCTGATCACCAGAAAAGCCTATGGCGCCGCCTATGACGTCATGGCCTCGAAGCATATCGGCGCCGACGTGAACTATGCTTGGCCGACCGCCGAGATCGCGGTGATGGACGCCAAGGGTGCTACCGAAATTCTCTACCGCTCCGAACTCGGCAATCCCGAAAAGATCGCCGCCCGGACCAAGGAGTATGAAGAGCGCTTCGCCAATCCGTTCGTGGCGACCGAGCGCGGCTTCATGGATGAGGTGTTCATGCCGCATTCGTCGCGCAATGCGCATCGCGCGCGCCTTCGCCGCACTGCGCGGGAAGAGCGTCGATACGCGGTGGAAAAAACACGACATGATGCCGCTTTGAGGATGAGAAATGTGTAATCAGGTTCTCTATGGCGACACAGTCTGCGCTACGCCGAGACAGCTGGCCTTGCTGGTTGGCGGTGTGGAAAGATTGATCTGGCTTGAGCACCAGGGCGATTTGGATTGGTGCCTTTGTGTGATCGATCTTCCGAAGACTCTGAATCGCGCCAAGCTCAAGTGGAAGCAAGGTTCAGATCCAGAGAGTTTTGTGGTTGAGCGATAGGCAAACAATGTTCAAGAAAATCCTCGTCGCCAATCGCGGCGAAATCGCTTGCCGGGTCATCAAGACGGCCAAGAAACTAGGTATCGCCACGGTCGCCGTCTATTCGGATGCCGACCGTGAGGCGTTGCATGTGAAGATGGCCGACGAAGCGGTGCATATCGGGCCTGCGCCGACGAACCAGTCCTGCATCGTCATCGGCAAAATCCTGGACGCGGTGTGCGCAACCGGCGCGGAGGCCGTGCATCCGGGCTATGGTTTCCTGTCGGAAAACCCCAACTTCGCCGAAGCCCTCAAGGCCGACGGCGTCGCCTTCATCGGACCGCCGCCGGTGGCAATCGAAGCCATGGGTGATAAGATCACCTCGAAAGGGATCGCAGCCAACGCCGGCGTTTCGATCGTTCCTGGTCATATGGGGCTTATTGAAGATGCGGACGAAGCCGTCCGCATTGCGGGTTCTGTCGGCTATCCGGTGATGATCAAGGCATCGGCCGGCGGCGGCGGCAGGGGCATGCGTATCGCCTGGAATGACGCCGAGGCGCGCGAGGGTTTTCAGTCGTCCAAGAATGAGGCAAAGGCCTGCTTCGGCGATGACCGCATCTTCATCGAGAGATTCGTGACGCAGCCGCGTCATATCGAGATCCAGGTGTTGGGCGACCAGCACGGCAATCTCGTCTATCTTGGCGAGCGCGAATGCTCGATCCAGCGCCGCAACCAGAAGGTCATCGAGGAGGCGCCGTCGCCTTTCCTCGAC
Source organism: Pontitalea aquivivens (assembly GCF_046507575.1). Lineage (NCBI taxonomy): Bacteria > Pseudomonadati > Pseudomonadota > Alphaproteobacteria > Rhodobacterales > Paracoccaceae > Pontitalea > Pontitalea aquivivens. The sequence continues at coordinate 1,466 of NZ_JBKFEY010000061.1, forward strand.
ACCGCCACGCGCAAGGCGATGGGCGAGAAAGCCGGCTTCATGCGGAAGACCCGTATCGCAGCTTCTTGCCGTCGATCGGACGTCTTTCGCGTTACCGGCCGCCGGTCGAGGGCACGCGTGACGACGGCACGGTCGTGCGCAACGACACCGGCGTCTTCGAGGGCGGCGAAATCTCGATGTATTACGACCCGATGATCGCCAAGCTGTGCACCTGGGCTCCGAACCGGCTGGCCGCGATCGACGCCATGTCGCAGGCGCTCGACGATTTCGAGGTCGACGGCATCGGCCACAATCTGCCGTTCCTGTCGGCGGTGATGGACCATCCGCGTTTTCGCGAGGGCCGGCTTACCACCGCCTTCATTGCCGAGGAATTTCCGGACGGCTTTGTCGGCGTGACGCCGAGCGAAGCGGATGCCCGGAAACTGGCGGCGGTCGCCGCCTTGATGAACCTGCGATCCGAACAGCGCGCCGTGCAGATTTCCGGCGGAATGGACAACCATCGCCGCAAGGTCGGCGCGGATTGGGTGGTGACGCTGGGCGACTTCCGCTTCCGGCTCACCGTTGGCGGGCAGGCCGAAGGGGCGACCGTAGCTTTCGTGGGCGGACCTTCGGTCAGCGTCGTCAGCGATTGGCTACCGGGCCGTGTTCATGCCAGCTTTGTTATCGATGGCGAGCCCGCTGGCATCAAGATGGAGGCAACTGGCACCGGCATGCGGCTGCGCTGGCGCGGCATGGATGTGGTGGCGCATGTGCGTACGCCGTGCGTTGCCGAGCTTGCCTTGCTCATGTCGGTGAAACTGCCCCCGGACACTTCGAACATGCTTCTGTGCCCGATGCCGGGCGTCATCACCAGCATTGCCGTCAATGTCGGGGATCAGGTCGAGGCGGGGCAGGCGCTGGCCACCGTCGAGGCGATGAAGATGGAAAACGTGCTGCGGGCCGAGCGCCGCGCAACGGTGAAGCGCATCGCGGCGCAAGCGGGCCTCAGCCTTGCCGTCGATGAACTCATCATAGAATTCGAGTAGGAGACAGACATGAAAGTTCTGGTGCCCGTCAAGCGGGTTGTTGATGCGAATGTGAAGGTCCGCGTCAAAGCTGACGGTTCGGCGGTCGAGCTCGCCAACGTCAAGATGGCAATGAACCCGTTCGACGAGATCGCGGTCGAAGAGGCGATCCGGCTGAAGGAAGCCGGCAAGGTCGAGGAAATCGTCGTCGTTTCGATCGGGCCTCAGCAGGCTCAGGAAACGCTGCGGACCGCGCTTGCCATGGGTGCCGACCGCGCCATCCTGGTCAAGACCGACGAGCAGACCGAGCCGCTGGGCGTCGCCAAGGTGCTGAAGGGCGTAGTCGAGGCTGAACAGCCGGGGCTCGTCCTGCTCGGCAAGCAGGCGATCGACGACGATTCGAACCAGACCGGCCAGATGCTGGCGGCGCTGCTTGGCTGGGCGCAGGGCACCTTCGCCTCCAAGATCACCCTTGACGGCGACAAGGCCACGGTAACACGCGAAGTCGACGGCGGCCTGCAGACGCTGGACCTGAAGATGCCGGCCATCGTGACCGTCGATCTTCGCCTCAACCAGCCGCGCTATGCCTCCCTGCCCAACATCATGAAGGCCAAGAAGAAGCCGATGGACGAGAAGTCCCCGGCCGATTTCGGCGCCGACGTGACGCCGCGCCTCAAGGTTTTGAAGACCGAAGAGCCGAGCGGCCGCAAGGCTGGCGTCAAGGTCAAGACCGTCGCCGAACTGGTGGACAAGCTGCGCAACGAAGCCGGCGTGCTTTGATCAGTAGGGATAGGAGATAAAAACATGGCTATTCTTCTGATTGCCGAACACGACAACGCAACCCTTTCCGACCAGACCGCCAAGGCGCTGTCGGCCGCCCTCCAGATCGGCTCCGACGTGCATGTGCTGGTAGCCGGCAAGGGTGCGAAGGCTGCGGCCGACGCCGCTGCCAAGCTCAAGGGCGTCACCAAGGTTCTTCTGGCTGAAGCCGACGAGTTGGCCCAGCAGCTTGCCGAGCCGATGGCGGCGCTGATCGTCTCGCTCGCCGGCGGCTACGACACCATCCTTGCCGCCGCGACCTCGACCGGCAAGAACGTCGCCCCGCGCGTCGCCGCCCTGCTCGACGTGGCGCAGGTGTCCGAAATCATCGAGGTGGTTTCGCCCGACACCTTCAAGCGTCCGATCTACGCCGGCAACGCCATCCAGACGGTGCAGTCGGGCGAGGCCAAGAAGGTCGTCACCGTGCGCACCGCTTCCTTCCAGGCGGCACCGGAAGGCGGCTCTGTCGCTGTCGAGACCGTCCATGCGGCAGCGAACCCCGGCCTGTCGACCTTCGTCCAAAACAAGCTGTCGGAAACCGACCGTCCGGAACTGACCTCGGCCAAGATCATCATTTCCGGCGGCCGCGCGCTCGGTTCCGCCGAAAATTTCCAAGAAGTGATCCTGCCGCTGGCAGACAAGCTCGGCGCCGCCGTCGGCGCTTCCCGCGCTGCGGTCGACGCCGGCTACGCCCCCAACGATTGGCAGGTCGGCCAGACCGGCAAGGTGGTCGCCCCCGATCTCTACATCGCCTGCGGTATTTCCGG
>NZ_JBKFEY010000062.1:0-4012 GCF_046507575.1 Pontitalea aquivivens
TGCGCCGACCATGTGATGCCTCCATGCAGCAGAAAGTATTTAATATTTTGAGAAAGAACCAAGTTTTTCTTAGTTTTTCGGCGCGTTTGCGTTACGACTGGCAATTATTGCGCTGATTGTATATCCAATCTTGGGTTCAATCCCGGCCAGGATGGCGGCTGCGGCTTCCGGCCGCATCCGTGACAGGAAGCCGGCTGCAAATTCCGGCGCCATCTCCTGGAATAGCCGAGACGCCTCCTTTGGTTTCATATTTTCATAAAGCGTCACCAGTCGTGAAATGTCTTCTTCTGCAGCACGATCGGCGATTGCGACAGTTCTTGCCAACTCGTTCTCGGCTTCTACCAGAGCGGCGAGGCGCTGCTCGACACGGTCTTCTACCAGCCGTAAGGCCTGAACCCTGTCTGCCAATTGACCTTCGCGCTCAAGAAGGCGTTGTTCGCGCGAGCGTAGCTCGTCAAGTAAGGCCATTGCATCGACCTCTGGTGCGCAACCGCATTCCTGAGAAAACTTTGCTTCTTGTAGATCCAGTGCCAAAGCGCTGCCGGCGCCTTCGCCAAGGTGGAGCAAACCCGAAGTGAAGAGGAGGGCGGCGATCACTATAAGGACACCTCGTCCCGGCCTCCTCCGCCCGTTTGGCTTTGCGGGAAACATTTGACGTGGCTTTTTCATTCAGCGGCCTCCATGTCTTCCGGTCTGGCCCGCCGGCGCAGGGTCCTGTGACGTCGGTTTTCTGTGTCCGCGTCGGGCAGGTCGTGCAAAGAGGCCAACAGAAGTTCGAGGCGCTGCGCGCCTTGTTCGGCGCGCACGGTTAATTCCATAAGCTGATCCGCTGATAGACTAGCGGTCGATTGGGCCCGATTCAGCGCTTTTGTCATGTCATCGACTTGTGCCGAGAGGACCGCGATCGCCCCGCCCATACCGTTTTCGAGCTGGTTGAACTGACGCAATCGTCGGGCAAGAACCATGCAATACATTGCCGCGCCGACTGCACCCGCTCCCAAAAGAATATCAGCAATCGCGCTCATTATAATCCCCTTAATTCAAGACGAATTCCATGATGAGAAGGTCGCGTACGCGCCCCTCACCGGTCACCAGTTGTATGCGGCGCAGCATCTGGGCGCGAAGGCGGACAAGTGTAGTTTGGTCCTCCAGGTCGCGCACATCGACGGCGCGCAGATAGCCGTTTAGGACGTCGACAATGCGAGGCTTGAGCAGTTCAACGTCCTTCGCGTAAAAGCTCTCCACCTCCAGCTGACCAGTGAAACGCAGGTGACGGCTCGTCCCTCCGCGAATCGAGATGACCAACGGGTCCAGGGCGATGAACGCGATATCGGGCAACGCATCAGGTTTCTTTTGGCCCCCCTGCTGCATTTGGTCCGAAGGGGCGAGAATCATGCCTGAATAAACCGCGTAGAAGCCGCCACCACCGAGCAGAAGCAGCAGAACCAAGCCAATGATCAAAGGCATCTTCGAGTGTTTCTTGGGGGCTTCGTCGCCCGGTTTTTCCGTACTGGCCATTTCGACACCGTTTTCTTTGGTGTCGCAGCTATAACCCCGGACCCACTAACCGATTGTTAAGCGCATTCCGCGAATGTTGCGGCAGACGACGGGGCAGAAGCCCGCTCAAAGGAGGTGCGTCTTGCAACAATTCACAGCCGTGTGGCATGCATTGGACACTCGTCGACGTCTGATCGTTGCGGGGGCGACCCTGGCCATGTTTGCAGCGATTCTCGCGCTATCTTCGGTAGCGTCGCGCCCAACGATGGCACTTCTCTATGCGGGGCTGGAAGGCGCGCGCGCAGGAGAGGTCGTGGCCGCCCTTGAACAGCGCGGCGCAATCTATGAAGTGCGTGGCGACTCGATTTACGTCGAAGCCCCACGAAGGGACGAGTTGCGGATGACGCTGGCGTCCGAGGGCCTGCCCGCAACAGGCAGCGCCGGATACGAATTGCTTGATTCGCTTTCGGGTTTTGGGACGACATCGCAAATGTTCGATGCTGCCTATTGGCGTGCGAAAGAGGGGGAACTGGCGCGAACAATCGTATCCAACCCGGTGGTGAAGTCGGCGCGGGTTCACATCGCCAGACCGTCCGGTCAAGCCTTTCGCAAGGATCATCGCCCGACGGCTTCGGTTTTCGTGACAACTGCGTCCGGTGGCCTTTCACCGTCCCATGCGAAGGCATTGAAGTTCCTGGTCGCTTCTGCGGTGGCTGGAATGTCGCCAGACGACGTCTCGGTTATCGATGGTCAGGGTGGGTTGATCGCAACTGGCGATGACACGGGGGTCATGGCTGCAGACAGCCGCATGGCCGAGTTGAAACGGAATGTGGAACGCTTGCTGGAAGCGCGCGTAGGATATGGTAACGCGGTTGTAGAAGTCGCTTTGGAAACCGTAACCGATCGGGAAGCGATTACCGAGCGGCGCTTCGACCCGGAAGGGCGTGTCGTCATCTCGACCGACACCGAAGAGTCCTCGGATAGTGCGAACGACACCAAGCCTGGTGCGGTCACCGTCGCATCGAACCTGCCGGAGGGTGACGGCGAAGACGGCGGAAAATCGCAGAGCCAGTCGAGTCAGACGCGCGAGCGCACGAACTATGAGGTTTCGGAAACCAAGCGCGAGATCCTGAAAGTGCCCGGCGCCGTGAAACGGATCACGGTTGCCGTGCTTGTCGATGGCATCCAGTCCGCAGATGCGAACGGCAATCCCACCTGGGAACCGCGCCCGGACGCGGAACTGGAGGCGCTGCGCGAACTGGTTGCTTCAGCCGTGGGTTTTGACGAGAGCCGCGGTGACGTTATCACCCTTCGCTCCATGCCCTTTGAGCCGATTGCCGACCTTGGCAGCGAGGCGACAAAAGCTGGTGTCTTTTCGGGTCTCGACCTTGACGTGATGTCGATCGTCCAGCTTGCGGTTTTGGCGGTGGTCGCACTTGTTCTTGGGCTGTTTGTCATGCGCCCGATTCTGATGCAGCCGCCGCAAGTTCGGCCTGCGGGCGTGCCTCCGGGCCTGCCGGGGCCCGATTCCCCGGGTGAGCCAACCGCGCTGAGCGGCGAGATTGCGGATGGCGCCCTGCCGCCAGGACCAATGACCGTCGTTTCGGATTTCGACATTGGTGACATGCCCATGTCCCTTGCCATGGGCGGTGGCTTTGGCGTTGTCGACGCCCCGGCCGATCCGGTTTCGCGCCTGAAACGGCTGATTGAGGAACGCCAGAGCGAGACTGTCGAAATCCTGCGCAGCTGGATGGAAGAGCAAGAGGAGAGAACCTGATGGCGAGCCGTCTGGAGCTTGAAACCTTTGAACCAGAAGAGCCTGCGCCCGCAAGTTTTGCCCTGGATCCGGCAGAACTGGAGGAGTTGAAGCTGACCGCGTTCGAACAGGGCTATGCTGCGGGATGGGACGATGCGATCACCGCGCAGGGCACCGAGGCGGCGAAACTGCGCGCTGAACTCGGGCGCAATCTTCAGGAGCTCGCCTTTACCTATCATGAGGCACGCGGACATGTATTACGGGCGCTGGAACCGCTTCTGCGCGATATGGCGGCAAAGGTGCTGCCCGCACTCGCCCGTGACAATACCGCCCGGATCGTCCTGGAGCATCTGGTCCCTGTTGCCGAAAAATTGGCATCGGCGCCGGTGAAGGTGGTCGCCAATCCTGCAAGCCTTGCACAGATCAGGGAGTTGCTTTTGCGTGAGGCGGACTTCCCCCTCGACTTCGCAGAGGAACCTTCCCTGGGTGAGGCGCAAGTTTATCTGCGGTTCCGTGACTCGGAACTGCGCATTGATCTTGACGGGGTGGTCGATGCCATCCGCGCCGCTATTTCCGCTTACTTCAAATCGAATAATCCAGAGGTGTCCCATGGATGATCTGACCCGCCCCGAGGCCCTGACCACCAATCCGTTCACCCAGGTCCCGATCGAGATTACGGTTTCGGTCGGTAAGGCCCGGCCAATGGTCCGGGAGCTTTTGCGCATGAAGCGCGATTCGATCCTGCCCCTGGATCGTAAG
>NZ_JBKFEY010000063.1:0-3661 GCF_046507575.1 Pontitalea aquivivens
GGGGTCGAGTGCCGGAGGGGGCAGGATCGTATCATAAGGCGCTTTTCCGGTAGCGTTTCATGATTTCGAGCACTGTATTCTTGCTGATGGCGAGATCTCGGGCGATCCAGCGGTAAGATCGACCTTCTGCGACGGCCGCGATGACTTTGTCGGCGACCTTGTCGGCCGTGGGGCGCTGGCCTGGCTGACGTCCAAGCTTCTTTCCCCGTGCACGGGCGGCGGCAAGGCCCGACTTTACCCTCTCGCTCAACAGATCGCGCTCGAATTGGGCGATGCCCGCGAGGAGCGTCGCCATCATACGACCGTGCGGAGTGTCGAGTTCGAAGGTCATCCCGCTCATGGCGATGACGGATACTTTCCAGCCTGCCAGCCTATGCAGTGTGTCGAGCAGATCTTGGGTGGATCGGCCCCAACGCGAAAGCTCTGTCACCAAAACGGCGTCGATTTTGCGGGTCTGAGCGAGATCGATGATCTGATTTCGCGCGGCCCGGCTTGCGACCGTGCCCGACGCGGTTTCCTTGAAGATGCCGACCACCTCGTATCCGCCGCGCTCGGCGAAGGCTGTCAGGTCATTCAGTTGACGTTCGCAGGATTGGTCGGATGTGGAGACCCGGGCATAGAGTGCGGCTCGCTGTCCCAATTGAACCCTCTCCCGATTTGCGGTTGCAAGTCACTGATTTTGCTGGTGCGGATTCTGTACTGAACAAAGTATAGATTAAAAGGGACGCGCTCAATGCCCAGACGCCAGGTTCTTACCGATCGCCAACGTTCTTCTTTGCTTGACCTGCCGACAGACGACGCGGCCCTCCTGCATCACTACACGCTCGCTGACGAAGACCTTGAGCAGATCCGCCGTCGGCGGCAGTCTCACAATCGCTTGGGCTTTGCCCTGCAGCTTTGCGCCTTTCGGCATCCAGGACGGCTGCTATCGCCGGGCGAGGTGATCCCGATCGAAGTCGCTAGGTTCATCGCTGCACAACTTGGCGAGAGGGCCGCCGACCTATGTTGCTATGCGGAGACAGACGTCACGCGCCGAAGGCACCTTGTCGAATTGCGCGAGATCTATGGTTACAAGATGTTTACCGGGCGGGGCGCCCGGGACCTGAAAGCCTGGCTTGAGAGGGCCGCCGAAACCGCCCGGTCGAATGAGGATCTGGCGCGCCGCTTCGTCGAGCAATGCCGAGTGGCGCAGATCATCCTGCCCGGAATTACCGTCATTGAACGGTTGTGCGCGGATGCGCTGGTGGCGGCGGAACGCCGGGTCGAGGCCCGGATCGCCGGTCGACTGGATGATGACATGCGAACGCGGCTCGATGCCTTGCTGACCGAAGATGCGGGCGGCTCGGTCACGCGCTTCGTCTGGCTGCGCCAGTTCGAGATCGGGCGGAACTCGGCTGACATGAACCGCCTGCTGGACCGCCTGGAGTTTCTTCAGGGCCTTGGGTTGGCCGAGACGGTTTTGGCTGACGTGCCTCCTCACCGGATTGCGCGCCTGCGCCGGCAGGGCGAGCGATACTTCGCTGGCGATCTGAGGGATATCTCGGGTGACCGCCGCCTCGCCATTCTTGCAGTCTGCGCGCTGGAATGGCGCAGTTCCATTGCCGACGCCGTTGTCGAGACCCATGACCGGATCGTCGGCAAGACGTGGCGCGAGGCGAAATCGCGATGTGACGCCCGAATGGACGATGCCAAATCGGCGCTGAAGGACACCCTGCAATCCTTCAAGACATTGGGCGCGGCGCTTCTGGAAGCGCATGAGGATCGGGCCTCCCTCGAAGAGGCCGTCGGCAATGCCGGCGGCTGGATATCCCTCAAGGAGCTTGTGGCCACGGCCGCCCAACTGACCGACACATTCGCCGCGGACCCGCTCGCGCATGTTGTTCACGGATATCATCGCTTCCGGCGCTATGCGCCCCGGATGCTGCGGGCGCTCGACATTTGTGCCGCGCCCGTGGCGGACCCGCTGCTGGCGGCAAGCAGGATCATTGCGGGCACGGAGACGACTGACGACCGACCGCTGACCTTCCTGCGCCGCACTTCAAAGTGGCATCGCCACCTGAATGGCGACGATGAGCACCGAGTATGGGAGGTCGCGGTCCTGTTCCATCTGCGCGACGCCTTCCGTTCCGGTGATATCTGGCTCGCGCATTCGCGAAGGTATGGCGACCTGAAGGAGGCGCTGGTCCCGGTCGAGGCTGCCCGCGACACGCCGAGGCTGGCCATGCCGTTCGAGCCCGAAACCTGGCTGGCCGACCGCAAGGCGCGTCTGTCCGATGCTGTATGCCGACTGGCTCGCGCTGCAAAGGCCGGGGCCATACCGGGAGGTTCCATAGAGGATGGCACCTTGAAAATCGATCGGCTGACCGCGGCGGTTCCCGAGGAAGCCGACGCCCTGGTGCTCGATCTCTATGGGCGCTTACCGGAAGTCAGGGTCACGGATCTCCTGCTCGAAGTGGATGGGGAGGTCGGCTTCACCGAGGCATTCACCCATCTGCGTACCGGCGCGCCCTGCAAGGACAAGATCGGCCTTCTGAATGTATTGCTTGCCGAAGGATTGAATCTCGGCCTCAGCAAAATGGCCGGGGCCACGAACACGCACGACTTCTTCCAGCTCTCACGCCTGTCGCGATGGCATGTCGAAAGCGAGGCGATGGCTCGCGCCCTGGCCATGGTGATCGAAGGACAGTCGGCACTGCCGATGGCGCGCTTCTGGGGCGCCGGACAAACCGCATCGAGCGACGGGCAGTTCTTCCCGACGACCCGCCAGGGCGAGGCAATGAACCTGATCAACGCCAAGTACGGCCATGAACCCGGTCTGAAGGCCTATACCCATGTCTCCGACCAGTTCGGCCCTTTCGCCACACAGACCATTCCAGCCACCGTGAACGAGGCACCCTATATCCTTGACGGCCTGCTGATGACCGGTGCCGGCCAGAAGATCCGCGAACAGTATGCCGATACAGGTGGCTTCACCGACCATGTCTTCGCGGTCACCGCCCTGCTGGGATTCCAGTTCATACCCCGCATCCGCGACCTGCCGTCAAAGCGCCTGTATCTCTTCGATCCGGCCTCCTGCCCCAAAGAGCTGAAGGGCTTGATTGGCGGCAAGATCAAGGAACGCCTCATCACGGCAAACTGGCCCGACATCCTGCGCAGCGCAGCAACCATGGTGGCGGGGGCCATGCCCCCAAGCCAATTGCTGCGGAAGTTCGCATCATATCCCCGTCAGCATGAGCTGGCTGTGGCACTGCGGGAAATCGGACGGATCGAGCGGACGCTCTTCATCATCGACTGGCTGCTCGATGCCGACATGCAGCGCCGCGCCCAGATCGGCCTCAACAAGGGCGAAGCTCACCATGCCCTGAAGAACGCCCTCCGCATCGGCCGCCAGGGTGAAATCCGCGATCGCACCTCAGAAGGCCAGCACTTCCGCATGGCCGGGCTGAACCTGCTCGCCGCAATCGTCATCTACTGGAACACCAAGCATCTCGGCCTCGCCGTCGTCAAACGCCGCCGCGAAGGCCTGGACTGCTCACCCCACCTCATGGCGCATATCTCGCCCCTTGGGTGGGCACATATCCTGCTCACGGGGGAGTACAGATGGCCGAAACGCCGCTGAAACCCTTATGATACGATCCTGCCCCCTCCGGCATCAGACCCC
>NZ_JBKFEY010000064.1:0-3579 GCF_046507575.1 Pontitalea aquivivens
AGCAGCTCCGGACGCACGCATGGGTGAAACGCTACAGCCGGTCACGCCGCGGTTCAACCGCTCCCTGAGGGTCGAGTGCCGGGAAGACCGGCTGACGGGTGAGCCCGGCGCGGTGCTCTTGCGCGAGATCCTTGAGTCCAGCGGGATCGTAGACTGGGTGAGAGCGCGGCTGAAGGATCCACGGCGGCAGGCGGATGTGCTGCACGACCTGCCGTCGCTGTTGCGGACCGCGGTGTTGCTGGCGGCACAGGGCTGGCGCGATCATGATGACGCCGATGCGCTGCGTCTCGATCCGGCCATGCGGTTAGCGTGCAGTTCCTCGGCCGGATTGACCCCGCTGGTGGTGGAACCGGGGCTGGCCTCGCAGCCGACGCTGTCGCGCTTCACGGCTATCATGGCGCAGGCCGGCAACCTGGAGGCGCTCCGCGACGGCGTGCTGGAACTCGCCGCGCGTGGCTTGCGGGCCGAGAACGGCGGGCGGAAGCGCCCGCGGGTGACGCTCGACGTCGACAGCCTGCCGATCGAGGTGCATGGCCACCAACCGAAGGCCGAGTGGAACGGCCATTACAACGCCCGCATCTACCACCCGCTCATCACCTCCATCGCCGAGACCGGCGACATGCTGGACGGGCGCCTGCGGCCGGGCAATGTCGGCACCGCGGATGGGGCGCTGGACGTGATCCTCGACGTGGTCGACCGGGCGCAGGGTGAACTGTGCAAGGTGGCGATGGTGCGCATGGATGCGGGCTTTCCCTCGCCGAAGCTGCTGGCGGGCCTGGAGGCCAGGAATATCGACTACGTCGCCCGGCTGCGTGCCAACCCCGCGCTCGACCGTCTGGCCGCGCCCTACATGAAACGACCGCGCGGGCGGCGCCCCAACAAGCCACGGCTGTGGACCCATGTGCTGAAGTATCAGGCCGAGAGCTGGGACAAGCCCCGCCGGGTGATCCTGGTGGTCAAGGAGCGCCCCGACGATCTGCTGCTCGACCGCTTCTTCCTCGTCACCTCGCTGACCTGGCGGCAGATGGCGAGCTGCGAGGTGCTCGAACATTACCGGGAGCGCGGCAAGGCCGAGGGCCACATGGGCGAGCTGAAGGATGTGCTGGATCCTGCCCTGTCATCCACGAACCGCCCCAAGACCCATGTGCGCGGTCGCAAGCCGCGCTCGACCACGCCAGCTGTCGATGCCTTCGCCTGCAACGAGGTCCGGATGCTGATCTCGATGATGGCCTATCAGCTGATGCACATCGCCCGCCGCGCCATGGCGCGCGCCACCAACACCGGCTGGAGTTTGCGCCGCCTGCGCGAGCGCGTCCTGCGTGCTGGTGCCCGGCTGATCATCTCAGCCCGCCGCATGACATTGACCCTCTCCACCGCCGCCGCAGGCTTCTGGGCCATCCTCTGGCCCGAGATCATGACGTTGCAATGGGCGGCAGATCCGTAGTCGCGCACCCCACTGCCGACATCGCTGCTTGCCAACCCGCCCATAGGCGGCCTGAACGCCTGCGCGCTCACCACGCCAAAACGCGCCAAACTGGCCATCAGCCACCGATCTGTGCCGAGGTATGCGCCGACCCGCCCAACTTGGCCCCGGTGCCGTGCTCAGGCCGCCCGATCACCCCAGCTCAGGCGCCTGAAGCGGCCGCGCAGACCCCTCCGGCGAATAAGGCGGGATCATTCATCTGGAGCGGGCGACAGCGCGGCTGGCGCAAGTCAGGCGCCTGCGTCAAGAACTGCCGATCGCACCCAGCATCATGAAGGCGGTCGACGGGGCAAGCATGACGGGGCCGCAACAGGCCCATTACAAGCGTCATCTGCTACGTCCGTCCTATCCGTTTCCCCTGCGGCCTGCCGAAGTCGCGACATTTCTTAGCCATCGCGCCTGTTGGCAGGCCATTGTCAATCAAGGGTTGGATGCCGCCCTGATCCTTGAAGACGATGTTGCGCTGGAAGAACCTGCTTTTTCGCGGGCGCTTGAAGCCGCACAGGCACTGATGGTTCAGGGCGATATGGTTCGGTTTCCGATCAAGATGCGGGAAAAGCCGGGTAAGATCCTTTCTGCGGGCGTCGATCCCTGCGTGATGGTGCCGCGGTCGATAGGTCTTGGCATGGTGGTGCAGATTGTGACGCGCGATGCGGCGCGGGTGCTGCTGGAAAAGACCCGGCACTTTGATCGCCCGGTAGATACATATCTGCAGATGCGCTGGGATCACGGCCTGCGCGTTCTGACGGTCTGGCCGTCGGGGGTCCGGGAAATCTCAGCGGATCTGGGGGGAAGTCTTATCGGCAAGCGGAGGGGGCTTTGGGACCGTATTCGGCGCGAAATCCTTCGCCCGTTATATCGGCTACAGCTGTCTCTTTACCAGCGCGTGAAGGGCGGTAAACGATGAACAAGGCCAGAAAAGTTTTTCGCTACTGGAAAGCGCGCCTTCAGCCCGGCCCGGCGTTACCGTTCTTCTGGCATGTGGGAAGACCGAATTTTGGCGATGACATCAACCCCGCATTTTTCCGCGCCGCCGTGGGCAGGCCCGTGCGGTTGGAAACCCGGCGTGACAGGGCGCATTTTCTGGGCATGGGAAGCATCCTTGATCGGGCGAATGCCGCATCGACGGTGCTGGGATCGGGTTGCCTTTTGCCTCCTGTCGCCGGAAGTCTGAACCCCGGTCGGGTTGTCGCTGTGCGGGGCGAATTGTCGCTGGCTGGCCTTGCGCGGGCCCAGGGGGTCTTGCTGGGCGATCCGATGGTGCTTTTGAACCTGATCGCCCCGTTTCGCGTCCAGCGCGACGGCCCGGTTGGTCTGGTCCCCCATGTTTCCCAGGTCGGCCGTGCGCGGCGTATGAAGATCCCGGGGGTCAAGATCATCGACCCTGGCCACACCCCCTGGCACGTCATCGGCGAAATCGCGGGCTGTTCGCGTATTTACAGCCAATCCCTACACGGGCTGATCGCCGCCGATGCGCTGGAAATCCCCAATGTCTGGATTGCGCCGGGCCCGAACATGGCAGGGGACAGGTTCAAGTTTCTCGACTATTTTTCAACGCTGGACACGGGTAAGGAACCACACCCGTTTGATATGGAAACATTCACCCGGTCGCCGGCCCATGTCTTCAAGGTCGGCCGATACATGTATGACAAGAAAATTTATCTTGATGCCATCCGGCACGCCGTTTCGATACAAGCACAGGATCTGAGATGAGTCAGAAAGCCCGCGCGGACAGACCTTTGCACCAGATGATCTTGCGATTTCGCACCGGCCCACAGCGCCGCCTGCGGATGTGGGCCGCGTCCCGCAAACGGGCGCGCAGCACATCCTGCTTTGTCGCGGTGACCGGCAGTTCGGGCAAGTCGACCACCGTCGGCCTGCTCTCACATATCCTGCAGGCACATGCACCGACCCGGCGTCAAATGCTGAGTAATACGGTAAACAGGCTGATACGCACCCTGAAATACCACCAGCCCGAAGAACGCTTTGTCGTGGCCGAGCTTGGCGTCGGCGGCAAAGGCGACATGGCACCGATGGCGAACATGCTGCAGCCTGATGTCGCCATCGTGACGATGGTCGGAACCGAGCATTATTCA
>NZ_JBKFEY010000065.1:0-3255 GCF_046507575.1 Pontitalea aquivivens
GCTGCGCGAGCGCAACGAGGCGCTGGATTGCCGGGTCTATGCCCGCGCGGCGGCCTGGATCGTGGGCGCGGACCGTTGGCCGGAGGCGCGCTGGCAGGAACTGGAGCGGCAGCTGGCGGTGGACCCCGCCGGCGCTGGACACGACGTGCCGGCGAAATCCTCGCCGCGGCCCTCGGCGCGGCGGCGGACGGTGCGGTCGAGCTACATGGGGTGATCAGACCCCAAGGCCCTGCGCGGATTGGGCGAGGCGGTGTCGGAGGGGACGATCGCGCTTGAGATGCCATTCCCGGCGCATCGCTTCGATCCGGTCCGGAAGACGCTCGGCATAGAGCAGGCACCAGGCCCGGCCGCGCGTCGATTTCGCGCCGGTGCCGGAATTGTGCTGGGCCAAGCGACGCTCGAGATCGAGCGTCCAGCCGACATAGGTACGGTAGCCCTGCGCGGTGGCGCTGCCGAGCACATAGACGAAACCGGTCATGTCCGCTTCCTGCGTGCTGTGCCGCGATGGCTTTGCAACGGGCCGCGGCGTCGGGCGGCAAAATTTTCCTGGAGGATCATAGTGATCCAGGGCTCTTCGATGTCCTCGGGATCGAAGACCTCGCCGTACCAGTCGAGCATCTGCTGGAACTGCTCGTGTTCGGGATCCGCCATCGCTTCGAGGAATTCCTCGAACCCCGTGATTCCTCCGACATCTTCCGGGGGCGCGCGCCGCGCACCGGCGACAAAGCGGGGATATTCGGCACCGGGCTCGCCCTGCCGGACATCGCCGATGGTGACGCGATGCCGCCAGTTGTCGCCGAAGTCATAGACGTAGAGGAAATCGAGCAGACCGCGTTCGATCAGTGTGGTGAGGCGCATGCCCTTTTCCTTGTAGACCCTGCGCTCATCGAAGACGTCCTCCGGATCGGGAACGCCGTAGACCTTCTCGCCGACCAGGAATTCATGAAGGTGATAATCCTGCCAGCGCATCACGACCTGGATGATGTCATGCAGCGTTGCGAGCGTGGTGGAGAGCGGCAGATCAAGTTCGCGCCAGACAACGGGGTCCGTGCGCTCCAGTTCGATCCGGACGCGGGCGATGGGTTCTGACATGGCAGGCTCCGGTTACTGTCGCAGCAGAAGATAAAGGGCGAGGATCATGCCGACAATCACCGAGCTGCGCACCCGCCGCGAGGCTTTGGCGGCACAGCGCGCCTCGGGCGTGGCCCGGGTCAGCTATGACGGTAAGACGGTGGATTATCGCAGCGTGGCCGAGATCGACCGGGCGATCGAGGCGTTGGATCGCGAAATCGCGACCGCCGAGGGACGGCGCATCGTGCGCCAGGTCCGGGTGACGAGCAGCAAGGGGCTCTGAGAGCATTGGCACTCTTTGATTTCTTGCGCCGCGCCAAGCCGGGTGGCCCTGATGCCATGCGCGCGCGTCTCGAAGGGGCGATGGCCAAGCGTCGTCTGCGCGGATGGAATCCGCCTCTGGAGAACATCAACGCCCTGGTGGCCTCGGGCGGGCCGCGGCTCTTGGCCCGGGCGCGGGAACTGGTGGTAACGAATGGCTATGCGGCGAATGCCTGCGAGGCCTTCGCCGCCAATCTGGTGGGCGATGGGATCAAGCCGTCTTCGCTGATCGAGGATCCGGCCCTACGCGACCGGGTCCAGAAGCTCTGGCTGGCCTGGACCGACGAGGCCGATGCCGATGGCCTGACGGATTTCTACGGGCTGCAGGCGATGGTCGCGCGCGAGATGTTCGTCGCGGGCGAATGTTTCGTGCGGCTGCGACCACGCCGGGCGGAGGATGGGCTTTTGGTGCCGTTGCAACTGCAACTGCTGCAAGCTGAGATGTTGCCCTTCGAGAAGACGGAAGTTGCCCTGAATGGCAATCGGATCCGCTGCGGGATCGAATTCGACCGGATCGGCCGACGCGTCGCCTATCACTTCCGCCGCCGCCATCCGGGCGACAGCACCGACCAGCGGGTCGCGGTGCCCGACACCGTGCGCGTGCCGGCCGAAGATGTGCTGCATATCTACCGCCCGCTCGATGCAGGCCAGATCCGCGGCCTGCCGCATGTGGCCCCGGCCATGGTGCGGCTGTTTCTGCTCGATCAGTATGACGATGCGGAACTCGACCGGAAGAAGACGGCTGCGATGTTTGCGGGTTTCATTACCAAGACCGCGCCGGAAGAGCCGCTGCTGGGCGAGGGGGCGGCCGATCTCGATGGCGCCGCGATTGCCAGCCTCGAGCCCGGAACGATGCAGGTCCTGTTGCCGGGCGAGGATGTGAAGTTCTCGAGCCCCGCCGATGTCGGCGGGGGCTACGAGGCGTTCCAGTACCGCACGCTGCTGGCCGTGTCGGCGTCCCTCGGGCTGCCCTATCACCTGGTGACCGGCGATGTGCGGCAGGCGAACTATTCCTCCTTGCGCGCGGAACTGGTCGAATTCCGGCGTCGCGTGCAGCAGCTGCAGCATGGCGTGCTGGCGCATCAGCTCTGCCGGCCGGTCTGGCGACGCTGGCTGGAGACGGCGGTGTTGGCAGGCGCGCTCAAGATCGACGATCCGGCCACCGCCCGAGCGGTGCAATGGATCCCGCCGCGCTGGGACTGGGTCGATCCGCTGAAGGACATCCAGGCGCAGGTTCTGGCGATGGAGGCCGGCATCACCTCGCGGCGCAAGGTGGTCGAGGCCACCGGCTATGATGTCGAGGAGGTTGACCGCGAGAATGCGGCGGATGCGGCCCGGGCCGGGGCGCTGGGTCTGCATTACCGCACGAGTCCCGGCGAGACCCAAGGCGCACGGGCGACACCCACGGGCCGGCCCGAGCCCGGCAAGGGCGGGGACGCGGCCGATACCAACGGCGCCGATGCCGACCCCGAACAGGAGTGAACAGATGAAGAGCTGGTACAGGATCCGTGCCCGGGCGAGCGGCGCGGCGGGATCGCGCACGGAAGTGCTGATCTATGACGAGATCGGCGCCTATGGCGTCACTGCGAAGGGCTTTCTGGCCGAACTCGGCGCATTGCCCGATAATGCCGCCCTCGACCTGCGCCTGAACAGCCCCGGCGGCTCGGTCTTCGACGCGGTGGCGATCTTCAACGCGCTGAAGCGCCATGCGGGCGAGATCACCGTCTGGATCGATGGAATCGCGGCCTCGGCGGCGAGCTACATCGCCATGGCGGGCGACACGGTCGTGATGCCGGAAAACGCCTTTCTGATGATCCATGACCCGTCGGGGCTGGTCATGGGCACGGCCGAGGACATGCGGGA
>NZ_JBKFEY010000066.1:0-3078 GCF_046507575.1 Pontitalea aquivivens
CACCGAGACCATGATCGACCTTCCGGGCATGATCGCCAAGAGCGATGACACGGATTTTCTGCGAGAGCTGGTCCAGGACGCCGCGCAGCGGCTGATGGATATTGAGGTGGCCGCTGTCTGCGGCGCGGGGCATGGCGAGCGCAGCCCGGACCGGGAGAACCAGCGCAACGGCTACCGGCCGCGCCAATGGGATACCCGGGCGGGCACCATCGGCCTGAACATCCCCAAGCTGCGCAAGGGGAGTTATTTCCCGACCTTTCTGGAGCCCCGCCGGACGGCCGAGAAGGCGCTGATGGCCGTGATCCAGGAAGCCTACATCCAGGGCGTCTCCACGCGGGCTGTCGACGACCTGGTGCGAGCCATGGGGCTGACGGGCACCTCGAAGAGCCAGGTCTCGCGGCTTTGCGAGGACATCGACGAGCGGGTGCAGGCATTCCTGAACCGCCCCCTTGAGGGCGACTGGCCCTTCCTTTGGCTCGACGCCACCTACGTGAAGCTGCGTGAGTGCGGACGCATCGTCTCGATGGCGGTAATAGTGGCCGTGGCGGTCAACACCGACGGACGCCGGGAGATCCTCGGGATCACGGTTCTGCCCTCGGAGGCCGAGACGTTCTGGTCCGACTTCCTCCGCTCTCTGACGCGACGCGGCCTGCGTGGCGTGCAGATGGTGATCAGCGACGCCCATGAGGGCCTGAAGGCCGCCGCGCGCAAGGTCCTTGGTGCCGGATGGCAGCGTTGCCGGGTGCATTTCCAGCGCAACCTGCTCGCCCGGGTGGGTAAGGCCCACAAGCCCGTGGTCAGCGCCGTGGTGAAGACCGTCTTCGCCGAGAAGGACCGCGACCAGGCCCATGCCCGCTGGCGCGAGGTGGCTGACAACCTACGGGAGCGGTTCCGCGACGTGGCCGAGTTAATGGACGAGGCCGAACACGATGTTCTCGCCTATATGGCTTTCGACGAGAGCCTGCGCTCGAAGTTGCATAGCACAAACCCGCTGGAGCGCCTTAACAAGGAGATCAAGCGGCGCACCAACGTCGTCGGGATCTTCCCAAACCGTGAGGCCGTGATCCGCCTCGTCGGCGCGCTCATGCTGGAGCAGAACGATGAGTGGGCCGTCTCGCGCCGTTACATGCCGGTGGAAAAGATCACCGCCATGTGCAACGATGAAGGTGTGGCGACGATGATCGCCGCTCAGTGAACGAGCAACACCGGCTATGAAGAAGCAGGTGGACGCCAGTTCCTACACCACTTCCCGGGACACTACCCAGCAGGGTGGCGAAAATGGCGAGGGATGATGCGAGCCGTGCCATAGGCAAGATCGTTAGCGTTTCAGCGGATCGCCTTGTCGTCGAGCTGCATAGGGGCAGCGACAACTTCACGGTAGTTGGTTTTGATGATGTCCACTATGTCGCGACCTTAGGATCATATCTCATGGTGCCAACCCAATCCGAGTATGTCGTCTTGGAGGTTATCGGCCTCAGGGAAAAGGATTTTTCGCCAGCCTACGGCAACGCAGCAGAGATGGACAAAGCCACTGCGGCAAAATTCCTCGATGTTGTCCCCGTTGGCTCCATGCCTGTCCAGGGAGGCTCCTTTAAATTCGGTGTCTCGACCTTTCCCCCGCTTTACGCAGATGCCCTTTATGCGCGTGATGAAGACTTGGACCGCATCTTCAATGTTGAGCAACCGGCAGATCGTGAGACAAAGACGGACGCAGAGGGGGCTGCAAAGGAAGGAACGGTTCCCCACACAATCGAGATAGGCACCTCGGCCGTGTTCAAAGACTACCCTGTTAAGGCGCAGCTTGATGCCCTATTCGGAGGGCATGTTGCCGTTCTAGGCAATACTGGAAGCGGAAAATCTTGCACCGTTGCCTCGATTTTCCAGTCTGTTTTCACGAAGCCAGACGACTTCGGAGCGCTTGGCGCCGCTTTTGTGATCTTTGATGTCAACGGCGAGTATCGACAAGCGCTCGACAACCTACCGTGGTCGATCAATTCAAGCTATCTCAAAGCCACCGATCCAGGTGCAAAGATCGAGGATTCAACGAGGAGCATCCTAGGGAACGAAGAAATAAGCCGCTTCCGACTGCCGCATTGGTTCATGACAGTCGATGAATGGGCGCTTCTGTTGCGCGCCAGCGAGCGGTCACAGCAGCCAGCGCTTCGGACTGCACTCGGTCTAACCACGCTATTCGCAGAGCAGGAGGATAGTGTCGTCGAGGGTGTCGCTGGCATTTCTGAAATAAGAAATCACGTACTCGCCAAGACTTTGCTAGCAATTCTTCAAAGCGATGCCAGCAGCCCGAGTAAATCAGATCGCCTCGCCGCGATCCTTGCGTCCTTCAGAACGGATGAGATCAGTATTCCGCAGATCAGGCATCAACTCGGTGTGAATTATGGTTCCCTGGCCGATGCTATTGGCCTGTCGGAATTCCTTTCTGGGTTTGTTCAAGACGAGCCTGTGTTGCCCACATATGCGAACAAACCGTTTTCCTTCGAGCGGTTACAGGCGGCGCTCGATCTCGCGCTTCACTATGAAGAGGCGAACGGTAATAAGCAGATTAGAGACTACTGTTCCCAGATGGTGACCCGGCTGAAGTCTGTTTCCGATAACCCAGACTTCGAGTTTTTGCGGGCGGCGGTCGATAACCTAGAAGATCACGATAGGGAACCAACCCACTTCGTGGATCGACTTTTGGGTATTGCCAGAGAAGGGGTAAACTATCGGAAAGAGCGTCAGCTTTGTATCATCGACCTGAACGATGCTTCTGATGAAATCGTCGAACTTGCTTCCGCAGTTGTTGCACGGCTGATCTTCGACCGGGTGCGCCGCGCTACGCCCCGAAATAAGATGCCTGTCCATCTGATCCTTGAAGAGGCGCACCGCTACATCTCTGAGCGCCCGAGCCGCTTTGCCATCGACGCGGGCATAACCTTTCAGCGGATTGCCAAAGAGGGCAGGAAATACGGGGCTTTTTTGATTGTGGCTTCGCAACGACCGAGCGAGCTCTCGAAGACAGTACTCTCGCAGTGCAACAACTTCATCATTCATCGCATTCAAAATCCCGACGACCTCTCG
>NZ_JBKFEY010000067.1:0-2943 GCF_046507575.1 Pontitalea aquivivens
CCCCGGATTGCGCGCGTGATCGGTGCGCCGAACCGGCGGGCCGTCGCCGCGGCGACGGCCCGCCGACGCCGAATCTCGTAGGACTAACATCCTCGGGATTCCGGTCGCTTGGGAGGCGATTTCTTCGAGACATTCGAGGCGTCCCCCCCCGCCCCGTCGGACGAAAGCACGAAGACGGACAGGTCGAACCCACGGACCTCTACAGGCTCGGACAGGACCAGCAGCTTCCACGCAGGATGCCTCCTCATTCCCAGGTCCGTTTCCGAACGGCATGGGCGACATCCCGCCCTGGCTTCCGTGAGCAGGGCCCGGCAGGCCCGTGTCACCAACCTCAAGCTGCATCTTCTTCTAACGCCTTGCCCAGATAAGACTCGACCACCAGGGGATTGGCGACAACCTCACTGGGTGTCCCATCGGCAATCTTCTCGCCGAAGTTTAGCACCATGACGCGTTGCGAAAGCTGCATGATCACGTGGACTAGATGCTCAATCATGCAAATGGTCACGCCATCCTCATGAATGCGCTTGAGCACAACGATCAATTCGTCGATCTCGCCACGCGTCAGGCCGGCCATGACCTCGTCGAGCAAAAGCAATTGCGGGCTGGTGGCAAGCGCGCGCGCGAGTTCCAGCTTCTTCTTGTTACCGATGGTGAGAGCGGACGCCGGCAGGTCCCGCAGATGCCACAGACCTGTGAGTTCGAGCGGACGCTGCGCGAGGCGACGGCCCTCGGCAACGCTCGGGCGGTCGTCGCGAGAGAACAATGCGCCCGTCGCAACATTATCCAACACGCTCATTTCCGCAAAGGGCCGCACGACCTGGAACGTGCGGCCGATACCCATCCGAGAGACCCGGTAGGGCGCGGCTGTCGTGATATCCTGACCCTTGAAGGTAATCGTACCCTCCGAGGGCGCCAGGTATCCCGTGATCAGATTGAGCAGTGTCGTCTTGCCGGCACCGTTCGGTCCGATGATGCCCAGGAATTCCTTCTCCTCGACGAATTGGTCGAACTTGCTGACCGCCACCAGACCGCCGAAACGCTTTGTCAGTCCCTTGATCTCAAGCATGTCGCGACTCCGGGCGGCTGGTCTTGGTATCGCTTCCGATGAAGGCTTCGCGGACGAGTTGGGACTCGCGCAGTTCCGCGGTGGGTGCCGCGAAGACGATGGAGCCGTGCGAAAGGACGTAGCCTCGGTCGGCGACGCTGAGAGCGGCGTGTGTATTCTGTTCGACGAGAAGGATCGTTGTCTTTGACTCGGCGATCTGCCGGATCGCCGAGAAGACCAACTGGACGATCTTGGGCGCGAGGCCCAGCGAGGGCTCGTCCAGGAGCAGCAGCTTGGGTCGGGCCATCAGCGCGCGTCCAATAGCCAACATCTGCTGCTCGCCGCCAGACATAAGACCCGCATTCTGGGTACGCCGTTCAATGAGACGTGGAAAGAGGCTGTAGACCTCCTCCAGCTTGGACGCTCGTCCTGCCCGCGCCATCTTATTGTAGGACCCAAGGATCAAGTTTTCCTCCACCGTGAGATTGGGGAAAACCTTGCGGCCCTCCGGCGAGAGGGCGAGACCAGCCTCGACCCTTTCGTGGCTCGCCATCGCCAGCAGATCGCGACCACCGAAAGTAGCGGTGCCCGCCATGGCCGGCATTAGCCCGGTGAGTACCGACATCGTCGTCGTCTTACCAGCGCCGTTGGAGCCGAGAAGGCACACGACCTCACCTTCGGCGACGTCGATGTCCATGTCGCGGACCGCAACCGCGCCGTCGTATCCGGTCTGAAGATTGCGAACGGTCAGAAGCGCGCTCATGCCTTGGTCTCCTCGCGCGGGCTGGGTGAATCCTCGCCTGTCTGCGAATGCCCGCGGGCAGACCAGCGATCCCACGCTTTGCGGATTGCGCCCCATATTCCCGCGGGCATGAACAGGATGCCGACGACCAGCACCAGGCCGTAGATGAGTTGGCTGAAGCCTTCCTGCTGCCCAAAGAAGATGCGGGACGCTTCCGAGAGCGCAATGATCGCGAACGAGCCTATGACTGGGCCGGGGAGTGTATGCACGCCGCCGAGGATCGGCGCGATCTGCGAAAGGATCGTGAAATGTAGGGTGAACCCGATTTCAGGGTCGAGGTAGCCACCATACCATGCGTTTATGCCGCCGGCGCAGGAAGCTATGGCCCCGGAAATCGCAAGTAGGCCCATGCGATAGGTGTAGGGCCTAATGCCCAGCATTTGCGCCGCCGACTCGTTGGCGCGCATCGCGCGGCAGGCAAAATGAAACCGTGACCGCGACAAGATGACGGAAATGACAATCGCGGCCACCGCACCGATGCAACCGATGATGTAGAGCGTGGTTGTCGACGGCCGCAGAGACGGGTTCAGGAACAGCCCTACCGCACCACCCGTCACATCCGGCGCCATGAAGGCCGAGATACGCAGTCCTTCGGAGAGCGCGAGCGTGGAGATCGCGAAGAAGATGCCGCGCAGTCGCCCGGTGGCGACCGCGAGGAAGAAGCCAAGAAGGCTACCGAACAGCATGGATACGATCAGGCTGAGATAGATCGGCAGACCCCAGGCGTTCGCACTGAGGATGGCGGCATAGCTGCCGACGCCCCAAAAAGCCGAATGGCCCAAGGAAATGAGGCCGGCATTGGCCATGAGATTCCAGCTTATCGCCAGCATCATCAGTGTCGAGACGCGGAACATCCAGTCGCCGACCTGCGGGCTGCCGAAGAACGTAAAACTAAGGAATGCGGCGGCGCAAAGAGCGACGATCGCTGCCTGGTTCGTTGCGGTCATATCTTTTCCCCCTATTCCTCGACAGCCTGGCCGAGAATTCCACGCGGCCGCACGATGAGGATAAGGAACAGCACCGCGAACGTGACGCCCTCAGCCCAGCCTACCCCTCCTGGAACGTAGTAAGCGACCCATGTCTCGGCGAAGGCGAG
>NZ_JBKFEY010000068.1:0-2444 GCF_046507575.1 Pontitalea aquivivens
CGGTTCGGACTGGTCCCAACATCGTCGACACGGAGCCGGCTAGCACCGACATCGCCATGGCGCCGAGATAGACGATGCTCACCTGGTAGCCGATCAGGGCGGCCGGCAGGGAAATCGCCTCCGCCAGTGCCGGCGCGATGGCCGGCATGATGAAAAGACTGTTGGCCGCGAGCGCGTGCATGCCGGTGGTCGCAAGGAGCACTACCGGCATCAGATGGGGCGGCCGCGCGCTCATTCGTGCGCCGCAGAGGGCAATAGACACGAGACGAGATCCCCCGCGCGGGTCGCGAGATGCGCGCCCAGGAGCGTTTCGGCTGCTGCCCGGCTGGGCTCCTCCCCCAGAATAGGCGAGGCGAGTTCGACAAACTTGGAGACGACCGATTGGTCCGAAAGTGGATGCCTCGCGGAGCCGCTGGGCTCGTCGATGAACCGCTCGAAGCTGCGTCCGTCCTTCAGCACCACTGTGACCCGCGCGGACCGCAATGACGGATAGGTCGCCTGGCAGCCTTCGTCGACCGATACCTTCACCAATTCGCAATAAGCATTGGTTTGACGATCGCTGCGCGCCGGTGCCCCGAAGGCCTCGATTGTTACCTTGCCGTGCCTCATGGCGGTTGCGACGCAGAATTGGTAACTCAGCTGGGCTGACGCCATGTCGCCCCAGCCGCCTCGGGCGTGCTTCGCGGCTATGGCATAGGTGCCAGAACGTATCTCTGCGATGACATCGGCTTCTACCGACTCGGTTGCCATCACGTCCAGCACGGCGTCTATCGCCGGGTGAATGTGTCGGCAACACGCATAGGGCTTAATGTAGCAGCGCGTGATGTTCAGCGCCGTTCCCGCGCTACGGGGCCAAAGCCCCTCCCCCAACGCTTCCGGGACCGGCAACCCCGCAAAGGCCTGAAAGAAGCCGTCCGCGACTTCGAGCACTCCATTGGGACCCGTCATGCCACGTCCGGCGAGCATTGCCGCAAGCAGCCCCTCGCGCGCCGCAAAACCCGCATGCAGCCGCTTGATCTCGCCCCCGCCCTCCAGAAAGGCGAAGAGGCCGGCAGCGGAACTCGCGGCGATGCCCATGGCCTGCTCGATCGTCGCGGCGTCCTGCCCGCGAAGCGAGCCCACGGCACAGGCGGCGGCGAAGACGCCAACGATCGACGTGTTGTGGAATCCCCGGTCACGGGAGGCCGGGTGAATTGCTTCGGCCAAGCGTGTGGACACTTCGTAGCCAACGGCCAGCGCTGCCATAAGTCTGCGGCCATCGGCCTCGCTGCCGGCGGAGGCCGTGAGGAGTGCGGGTACAACAACACAGCCGGGATGCACCGAACCCGCACGATAGCCGTCATCGACTTCGAGCCCGTGCGCGGCAGCTCCGCAGAGCCAGGCTGCCATCAGACGATCATGCATGTCCCGCCGTCCGGGGACCGGGATATCGCCCGAGCCGCCTATCTCCCGCGCAAGACCTGCAGCGATGATCGAAACGTTGCTGGTCGCACCGGCGACGCAGGCCCCGGCGGTATCGACAAGATGGCGCGCGCAGGCGTGTCTTTCCTCCGGGCCGAGGTGTTCGTATCGCAATGCAGCGCTGAATTTTGCGAACTGTCTGGTCGGGCTTTCAGCTCCAGCGATCATCAGCCGCGATCTCCGATGACGAACAGCGCGTCGAGAGAGACGACCCCGGCGCCTTCCGGCTTTACGAGCACGGGGTTTATCTCGGCTTCCTGCACCTGGACGTCGGTGACGCAGGCCAGACGCGATATCGCCTCCACGACACCGGCCAGCGCCTCCACGTCGCCAAGCGGCAGGGACCGATAGCCGCAGATCGCTGCGAAGGCGCGCACTTCGCCGATCATCTCCTGCGCCTCCCGGCGATTGACCGGCGCCGGACGCATGGCAACATCCCGGTATATCTCGGCCAGAACTCCACCCGCGCCCACGGTGACGGCCGGATCGTCGGCCGGGTCGACCCTGTAGCCCACGATCGCTTCGGTCAGGCCCATTTCCTGCGTCTCAAGTGTCACGGCCTCCAGGGCTGCATCGGGCCGGCGCTCTCCGACGCGCCGCACCATCGCCGCGCACGCCTCCGCCAGTTCCATGGCGTTCCCCGCACCGACAAACACACCACCCGCCTCCGTCTTGTGCAGAATGTCAGAGGAGACGATCTTCGCAACCGCCGGGTATGAAATCGACGCTGACATCTCGTGCGCTGCGTAGATGTCCTTCACCGGTATCGTCGCGCTCGCCGGCGGCGGCGCACCTAGGACTGCAACCATCTCAAGGGACCCCGCAAGGGGAGCCTGCCCTGCGCCCAAGCCAACCAGTGGCGCAACGTCGACGCCACCCACGCAGCCGACAATCCGACGCGGCGGGCGCCTGCGAAGGGCTGAGGCGAGAGCGTCGGCACAGGTTTCCGGCGTGCGGAATGTCGCAATACCGGCCTCACGCGT
>NZ_JBKFEY010000069.1:0-2282 GCF_046507575.1 Pontitalea aquivivens
GACTAACAGGCGGATTCGAGAGCTTCGTGTCTGCTTGTTCCCCTTCAGGGGCCACTGCCCAAGGTTCCATAGCGACGGAAACCCAGAGACTAAGAAGCCAACGATCACCGACCGCCCATAATTTCTCAGACGGATGTTGCTCAGCAAGCCTTGGCGACAAGCGCCATCATATTCAGTCGGAAATCGTCGCGAAGATTTCCTTTTTCCGGCCAGAGCCGTCCGCAGCATCTCGCCGTCCATTGGCCGCATGGTGTCCGTCTCGGCGTCAGGCTGGCGCGACCATGCGGCAGAATCGGCAGGTCGTTCTACTCGAAAGTGGTGTGACCCTGTGATGCCTCAAGCGTGTCGCTTTTAATCTGGTGCATACCCTGCGGCTTTGAAGAAGTTTCTGCACTGGGTCGGCTCGAAGAGTTCACAGATGTCGCCAAGCGCATCGCATAGGGCGTCGAAGGTTCTTGCAGCCCTCTTGCGCAGCAGCACCTTGAGTTTCGAGAACGCCATCTCGATTGATGGTGTGGATGGCTCCTGCTCCCGGCGTCGCATTGCGCCATAGTTGGGATGTTGTCGTCCCGATCAGAGGAGCCATCCATGTCAGAACTTGCCACAGTCGGTATCGATCTCGCAAAGAGCGTCTTCCAGATCCATGGTGTTGATGAGAAAGGTCGCGTTCTCGTGCGTCGTCAGCTTCGCCGCAGCCAGTTGCTCGCGTTTTTCCAGAAGCGCCCGCGCTGTCTGATCGGCATGGAGGCTTGCGCCGGTTCTCACGATTGGGGGCGCAGGCTTCAGGATATGGGACATGAGGTCCGGCTGATGCCGCCGTCCTATGTGAAGCCTTAGTGAAGCGCGGGAAGACGGATGCTGCGGATGCGGCCGCCATCTGTGAAGCTGTGACGCGCCCTTCCATGCGGTTTGTAGCTATCAAGAGCGAAGCCTGCTCATCGGTTCTGGTTGTTCACCGCACGCGGGACTTTCTGGTTCGCCAGCGCACACAGATTGGCAACGCGATCCGCGCTCACATGACGGAGTTCGGCATCATCGCGGCCAAGGGTGCGCAGAACGTCGAGCGTTTGAAGGGGCAGTTGGATCGCTTGCCAGAAGCGGCCCGAACACCTGTAAGCTTGCTCTTCGATCAGCTGGCTGAGACGGACAAGCGGATCGAGCAGCTGACGGACGAGATCGCGGAGACCCACGCGCATGATGAGACAAGCCAGCGTCTGGCTACGATCCCCGGTGTGGGAATGTTGACGGCAACGATCATTGCGGCAACGACGCCGGTAGTCGACAATTTCGACTGCGCGCGGGACTATGCTGCCTGGCTCGGTCTTACGCCTAAGCCGAACTCCACCGGAGGCAAGCAAAAGGTCGGCCGGATATCGAAGATGGGCAATCGATATATCCGACGCCTGCTGTATCTCGGCGCCATGGCGCAGATCATGCTCAGATGCAGGCTCAAGCGCGAACCGGGATCGGACTGGCTATCGTCCATGCTGATGCGAAAGACGACGAAAGTTGTCGCCATCGCCCTGGCGCATCGCATGGCAAGAACCATCTTTGCCGTCCTGCGCGACGGCACACGCTACCAGCCTCAGGCCGCTGCCGCCTGACAGGCTCTCGGAATGGTCAGGGCAAAGTGAGGTGATGGCGAACAAACGGAGACGAAGAACCAGGACACCCCGATCAATCCGAAGCGCCTCGAGCGCGCTCGATTGAGTGGGACCTGTTCTCCAAGCGGATATTCATCAGGGCGCGCAACGACCTCGTTGCACATATAGACGCCGTATACATGGCCGCAACCGACCTGTTCACCAAACCCGATCCGACACCTTGACCCGCAGGAGCCATCCATACACGGATTGAGATCAGGCGAGTACGGCGGCAGGAACAGCATCCACGCGCCGCGCTGGCGCACCAGTTCAGCGGCCCGCTCGCTCTTGCCCATCGCGCTTCTACTTCAAGCCACAATGAACCATTCCCCATACAAAATGGGAATCCTGAATCACGTCAGACGCGACACGCTTTAGAGAGGCGCGCACCGGCGGTCGCGAGATGGAGTCTCTGTCGCTCCGCGCGACATCCAATCATTCAGGGCCAACCATGCACTCGGCGACAGAACTCCGGGCGGGGAGGAACGGCCAATGCCAGGTTATCCGGTGTGCGTTCGTCTGGACTGCTCTGTGGAGCCAAACTTGAGATATGGAAGGCCCTCGGCCGTTCGTTCTATCCGATCCCCCGCGCGCAGGAGCGTGTCGGTCGCGTTCCAAGTTCCCGATAGGAACTGCTGA
>NZ_JBKFEY010000007.1:0-131618 GCF_046507575.1 Pontitalea aquivivens
CCCCCCCCCCCCCCCCCCCCCCCCCCCCCCCCCCGGCTGGGCCTGTGGCAAGACTGGGGGGCCAGCCCCCCAGACCCCCCGGGATATTTGGACAAAGCCGAAGGGGAAAGCGGTCGCGAAATTCCGTTACGCGATCCTGCCGGGCGTTCCCGGGCGTGGTGCGGGGGGCGATCAGCGCAGGCCGATTTCGGACAGGGCGGTCATCAGGGCGCGGGGCAGGGGTTCTTCGCGGTCGCGGCCCCGGGGCAGGTCGCGCGGGGCGTCGGCGGCATTCAGGTAGCGCCAGCCCTGGAAGGGGCGGCGGGGCTGGGCCTCGGTGCGGATCACCTCGGGGTTCAGCTGGATGCCGCAGCGGATCACGCCATCGGCGCCGGTGCGTTCGCGCAGGCCCACGATACGCTGGCGGGCCAGCACCACGCCCTTGAATACCCAGTAGAGCGAGCCTCCGGCCAGGATTTCCTCGGCCCGTTTCGGCCACATCCGGGTGACGTGTTCGGCCACGCCGCCGCCGAAATGCGCGGTCTGCCAATCGGTCAGATCCTCGACCCGTTCGGCGCCGACGCAAAGCTTGATCATGTGCAATGGACCGGCCATCTCGTTCTTCCTCAGACTTCACCCGCTATATAATGCGGTCTGGCGTCGGGGCAATCGTTGACCAGCCCCGGCGTGGGGCGTATCTTGTCGCTTCTTCCCGAAGCAGCGCAAGACCGCAAGGAGCCCGCATGACCCGCTTTGCCGCCCCGATCGCCGAACAGATCTGGGATATGAAATATCGCCTGAAAGAGGCTGACGGCAGCCCGATCGACGCGAGCGTGGAGGATACCTGGCGGCGTATCGCGCGCGCGCTGGCCGCCGTTGAGGCCGATCCCGCGCAATGGGAAGACCGCTTTTACACCGCGCTGGAGGATTTCAGATATCTGCCCGCGGGCCGGATCACCGCGGGGGCCGGCACGGGGCGGTCGGTCACGCTGTTCAATTGCTTCGTCATGGGCACGATTCCTGATTCGATGGCCGGCATCTTCGACATGCTGAAGGAAGCCGCGCTGACGATGCAGCAGGGCGGTGGGATCGGCTATGACTTCTCGACGATCCGCCCGCGCGGCGCCGAGGTGAAGGGCGTGGCGGCGGATGCCTCGGGGCCGCTGTCGTTCATGGATGTCTGGGATGCGATGTGCCGCACGATCATGTCGGCGGGCTCGCGGCGTGGCGCGATGATGGCGACGATGCGTTGCGACCACCCCGATATCGAGCAGTTCATCACCGCCAAGCAGGATGCCGCCCGGTTGCGGATGTTCAACCTGTCGGTGCTGGTGACAGATGCCTTCATGGAGGCGGTGAAGGCCGACGGGCCGTGGGATCTGGCCTTTGGCGGCAAGATCTATCACACCGTGCAGGCGCGCGATCTGTGGAACAGGATCATGCGCGCGACCTATGATTTCGCCGAACCGGGCGTGATCTTCATCGATCGCATCAACCAGATGAACAATCTGAACTATTGCGAGACGATCGCGGCCACCAACCCCTGCGGCGAACAGCCGCTGCCGCCCTATGGCGCCTGTCTGCTGGGGTCGGTCAACCTGGCGCGTCTGGTGACGGATCCGTTCACGGACAAGGCCGAACTGAACCCTGCCGCGCTGGACGATCTGGTCCGCCTTGCGGTGCGGATGATGGACAATGTGGTCGATGCCAGCCGCTTCCCGCTGCCCCAGCAGGCCGAAGAGGCGCGCAACAAGCGCCGCATCGGGCTGGGCGTCACGGGGCTGGCGGATGCGCTTTTGATGCTGGGTCTGCGCTATGGCAGCCCTGATGCCGCGGCCCGGACCGAAATCTGGATGAAGCAGATCGCGCGGGCGTCTTACCTTGCCTCGGTCGATCTGGCGCGCGAAAAGGGCGCCTTCCCGCTGTTCGATGCAGACCGCTATCTGGCCTCGGGCAACATGATGCAGATGGATGAGGACGTGCGCGACGCGATCCGCACCCACGGCATCCGCAACGCGCTGCTGACCTCGATCGCGCCCACGGGCACGATCAGCCTTTATGCGGGCAATGTGTCGTCAGGGATCGAGCCGGTCTTCGCCTATGCCTACAAGCGCAAGGTGTTGCAAAAGGACGGATCGCGCACCGAGGAAGAGGTGGTCGATTACGCCGTGCAGATGTGGCGCGACCTGAAGGGCGATGCGCCGCTGCCCGACTATTTCGTCAACGCCCAGACGCTGGCGCCGCTGGATCATGTGCGGATGCAGGCGGCGGCGCAGAAATGGATCGATTCCAGCATATCCAAGACGATCAACTGCCCCGAGGACATTTCCTTCGACGATTTCAAGGATGTCTACATGGCCGCCTGGGATCAGGGCTGCAAGGGTTGCACCACCTATCGTCCGAATGACGTGACCGGGTCCGTCCTGTCGGTATCCGAGACCGGGGAAAAGGCGCCCGAGGCCGACAAGGGCGCCGAGGTGGTCTATCTGACCGAGCCGCTGGACCGCCCCGCGGCGCTGGAAGGGTCGACCTACAAGCTGAAATGGCCGGGGTCGGAACATGCGATCTACATCACCGTCAACGACATCATCCAGGCCGGCCACCGCCGCCCGTTCGAGGTGTTCATCAATTCCAAGAACATGGAACATTTCGCCTGGACGGTGGCGCTGACGCGGATGATCTCGGCGGTGTTCCGGCGCGGGGGCGATGTGTCCTTCGTGGTCGAGGAACTGAAGGCCGTGTTCGACCCGCGCGGCGGCGCCTGGATGGAGGGGCGCTATATCCCCTCGATCCTGGCGGCGATCGGTGGCGTGATCGAACGTCACCTGATCTCGATCGGGTTCATCGAGGGCGAGGGCATGGGCCTGAAGGCCGACCCGCATGCCGAACGCATGGCGGTGGGCGACACGCCGCGCGCGCCGGCCTGCCCCAGCTGCGGCGCCTATGCGATGCGGATGATCGAGGGCTGCATGACCTGCGCCGAATGCGGACACAGCAAGTGCGGCTGAGGAGCCGGGGAAGGGGCCTGTGCGTCACCGCATGAAATGGCCCTGTTCCCGGGGGTGTCCATTCTGATCGCATGAGGTGACCACCGGGGCTGATGGCTCCGGTGGTTTTCTGTGTGGTCAATGTGTCGGGTGGAATTTCGGAAACCTTGTTTGAACCGCTTTGTGGCGGCCGGTTGCCCCGGGGTGTGGCTGCTGGCATCAAGGGACGCAGAGGCCTGCCCCCGGCTCAGATCGCCCCGGCTCAGATCGCCATGACGACTTCCAGCGCCAGTCCAGTCTGTGTGTCCAGGATGCGCGCGCTGCCGCCATGTGCCTCGGCCACGCCGCGCACGATGGCAAGGCCCAGACCGCTGCCGGCGGGGGCGCGGTCGTCGACGCGGAAGAAGCGGTCAAAGGCCCGTTCGCGCAATGCCGCCGGAATGCCGGGGCCGGTGTCGCGCACGACCAGGCGGACCTGATCGGGGGTGAAATCCAGCGTCACGGAAATCTCGGGCCCGGGGGATGCGTCCGGGCGCGTGCCATAGGTCGCGGCATTGTCCAGAAGGTTCTGCAGCATCTCCTCGATCATCACCGGGTCGGCCTGCACGGGGCGTGGCTGGCCGGCGATGTCCAGCCCGACCGCGACGCCACGCGGCATCTGCGCCTCGGCGAAGGTGCGGACCCGGCCGGTCACCAGCGCCACAAGATCGGTCTGGGCCTGCAACTGCCTGATCGCGCGCCCGCGCACCTTTTCCATCGACAAAAGCTGATTGGTCAGCCGCCCCGTCGCGCGCGCGGTCGCCGCCAGCGCCGCGACCCGGGCGCGCAATTCGGTCTCATCGGGGGCGGTCATCGCGGCTTCGGCCTGCGACTGGATCGCGGCGACCGGGTTGCGCAGCTGATGGGCGGCATCCGAGATGAAGGCATCGCGCACCTGCAGCGCCGCCGACAGCCGCCCGATCAGCCCGTTGATCGCGCCCGACAGGCTTTGCAGTTCCGGCGGCACCCAGCGCCGGATCGGGCGCAGCTCATCGGGGGTGCGCTGTTGCACCGCCTCGCATAGCGATGACAGCGGCCGCAGCCCCAGGTTGATGCTGAACCAGACCAGAACCGCCGCGGTCATGACCACCGCGCCCATGCGCAGGATCGATTGTTGCAGCAGATCGCGGCTGAGCGCGCGGCGCTGCAGCGTGGTCTGCCAGACCTCGACCGTGACCCAGCCGTCCAGTCCCGGTTCGCTGAAGAATTCCCGCAGCGCCACCACACGCACGGGCATGCCCTGGTAGGTGCCGTTGTAGAACCGCGGGATGCCGCCGGGCACCTCGATGTGCCGGGTGGCGCGCGGCGCGCTGGAATAGCCGGTGACAAAGGCGCCATCCGGGCCGGTAATGCGGTAATAGACCGCATCGCCCAGCGAATTGGTCAGCGCCTCCAGCAGATCCTCGGTCAGGATGTCGCCCTCGCTCAGGACGACATCGCGCGAAATCGTCAGCGCGACCGCCAGAAGCGTGTTGTCATACAGCCGTTGTGACAGGTGTTCGGCGCTGATCTGGCGGCCCACGACGGTCAGACCCGCCACCAGGACCAGCGGCACCACGATCAGCGCGAACAGCCGCGTGCGCAGCGACAGCCGGTTCATGCGCTGTCATCATGCAGCATGTAGCCCAGCCCCCGCGCGGTGCGGATGGCGGCGCCGCTGCCGTCCAGCTTGCGGCGCAGGCGCGAAATCAACAGTTCGACCGCGTTGGTATCGACCTCGGCGCCGGTGCCATACAGGCTGTCGGCCAGGCGGTCCTTGTCGATGATCCGGCCCTTGGCCTCCAGCAGGCATTCGAACAGCGCCCGTTCGCGCCGGGGCAGGTCG
The DNA here is from genome assembly GCF_046507575.1 of Pontitalea aquivivens. Classification (NCBI taxonomy): domain Bacteria; kingdom Pseudomonadati; phylum Pseudomonadota; class Alphaproteobacteria; order Rhodobacterales; family Paracoccaceae; genus Pontitalea; species Pontitalea aquivivens. Next base: position 4,831 of record NZ_JBKFEY010000007.1, read on the forward strand.
ATGGGCCCGTCGGGGCCGGTCAGGGTGCGGGCCGCGCGGTCATAGACCAGCCGGCCCACTGTCTCGGCGGGCTGCGACAGGCCCGGCCTGCGGCGCGACAGGGCGCGGATGCGGGCCAGCAGTTCGGCCGTTTCGAAGGGCTTGACCAGATAGTCGTCGGCCCCCGCATCCAGCCCCTTCACGCGATCCGATGTCTTGCCCTGCGCGGTCAGAATCAGGATCGGCAGACTGTCGCCGCGCGCGCGGATTTCGCGCACCAGATCCAGGCCGTTCATCCCCGGCAGGTTGATATCGATGATCGCCACATCCGCCCCGGCCGATTTCAGGAACTGTGCGCCGGCCAGCCCATCGGCCAGCCAATCCACGGCATAGCCTTGATCGCGCAAGGTATTTTCTATGCCCCGGGCGAGGCTTTCGTGATCCTCGATCAGGGCCACACGCATCTTTCGGACTCCGACAGCTTTCTGACAGGAATGTGAATTAATCACGGCCATCAAGCCGCGCGATCGAAGAAAATTCAAGTGCGGTCGAATTGGGGGGGCGTGGCTGCGGTGTCCGGCAGGGCCGGTCCGGCAGGGCGCCCCCTGGTTTAACGGTCTGGGAGGACATATGACCAATATCTTCACACTGACGCGCCGCGGCGCGCTTTCTCTGGCGCTTGGGGCGGCGGCTGCCCTTGGCATGACCGCCCCGGCGCAGGCCGAGGTGAGCTTTGAGGGCAAGACGATCGAATGGATCATCCCCTTCTCGGCGGGCGGCGGCTCGGACACCTGGGCGCGGTTCAATGCGCCCCTGCTGCAGAAATACCTGCCCGGCGCGCCGGTTGTCGTGGTGGTGAACGAACCGGGTGGCGGCTCGACCAAGGGCACCAATCTGTTCGCCGCGCGCGCCAAGCCCGATGGGCTGACGATTCTGGGCACCTCGGGGTCGACGCAGTTCCCCTATCTGCTGGGCGATCCGCGCGTGCGCTATGAATACAAGGACTGGAAGATCGCGATGGCCGGCCCCACCGGCGGCGTCGTCTATACCACGCCGAAACTGGGCCTGGAACAGCCCGGGGACATCGCCAGGCTGGCCGGTCAGAAGCTGGTCTATGCCAGCCAGGGCGCGACCTCGCTGGATCTGGTGCCGCTGCTGGGCCTGCGCCTGCTGGGGCTGGATGTGCAGCACGTCTTTGGCTTCAAGGGCCGGGGCGATGGCCGCCTTGCCTTTGAACGCGGCGAGACCAACATCGATTATCAGACCTCTTCGGCATATCTGAAGAACGTCGTGCCGCTGGTCGAGGCCGGCCAGGCGGTTCCGCTGTTCTCCTGGGGGACGCTGAACGAGGCGGGCGATCTGGTCCGCGACCCGACCTTCCCCGATCTGCCGCATTTCGGCGAAGCCTATCAGATGATGACCGGCAAGGCCCCCGAGGGCCCCGATTATGACGCCTATTTCGCCTTCTTCACCGCAGGTTTCCCGGCGCAGAAGATGGTGTTCCTGCCCAAGGACACCCCGGATGAGATCGTGGCCGCCTATCAGGCCGCCTTCGAGGCGATGAAGGCCGATCCCGACTATGTCGCCAATGCCGAAGCGGTGCTGGGCACTTATGGCCAGGTCACCGGCGCGCTGGCCGATGCGCTGTTCGAAAAGGGCACCAGCATTTCCGCCGAAAACCGCCAGCGTGTGGTTGAGCTGCTGGCCGCCGAATATGGCGTGAAGCTGGGCGAGGACTGATCGCACCCGGTTCGGGGGGGCGGCTTGCGGGCCGCCCCTTCGCATTTCCATCTACCCAACCCCGGAGGACCCCGTGGCCGAGACCCTGTTGGCGGCGCTCTCTGCGCTTTTAAGCTTTGATCACCTGCTTTACATGCTGCTTGGCGTTTCCGTCGGGCTGGTCATCGGGGTGATCCCGGGGCTGGGCGGCATTGCCGGCCTGTCGCTGCTGATCCCGTTCCTGTATGGCATGGATGAGATTTCGGCGCTGGCGATGTTGATCGGTCTGGTCGCGGTGATCCCCACCTCGGACACGTTTTCATCCGTTCTGATGGGGATTCCGGGGTCTTCGGCCAGCCAGGCCACGGTGCAGGACGGCTTTCCGCTGGCCCGGCAGGGGCAGGCGGCGCGGGCGCTGTCGGCGGCGTTCATTTCCTCGATGTTCGGCGGCATCTTTGGCGCGATCGTGCTGACGGGCTTTGTGCTGGTGGCGCGTCCGCTGATCCTGATGTTCGGTTCGGCCGAATTGTTCATGCTGGCGCTGTTCGGGCTGTCGATGGTGGCGGTTCTGGCCGGGCGCAGCCTGCCCAAGGGGCTTGCGGCCTGTGCGGTGGGGCTGCTGATCGGTTCGGTCGGGGGGGCGCCTGCGACGGGCGAATTCCGCATGATCCTGGGCTTTGACTATCTGTATGACGGCATCCCGCTGGTGATCATCGGTCTGGGGCTGTTCGCGATACCGGAAATTTCCGATCTGCTGCGGCGCAACGCGGCGATTTCGTCCAGCCCGCCGCTGGGGTCGGGCTGGCTGATGGGCTTCCGCGACTGGTGGGCCAATATCTGGCTGTCGATGCGCTGTTCGGGGATCGGCTGCATGATCGGTGCGATTCCGGGCCTGGGCGGGTCTGTGGTGGACTGGATCGCCTATGGCCATGCGGTGCAGACCTGCAAGAACCCCGAAACCTTTGGCAAGGGTGATATCCGCGGCGTGGTGGCGCCCGAAAGCGCCAATAACGCGATGCAGGGCGGCGCACTTTTGCCCACCATGCTGTTCGGTATTCCCGGGTCGGGGGCGATGGCGGTGTTCCTGGGCGGCATGGTGCTGTTGGGGATCGAACCGGGGCCTGCGATGGTGGGCGCCGATCTGAACATCACCTATTCGGTGATCTGGTCGCTGGCGGTGGCCAATATCATGGGGGCGGGCATCTGCCTGCTGCTGGCGCTGCCGATTTCGCGGCTGACGCAGATCCCGTTCCAGTTGCTGGCGCCGTTCATGATCGCGCTGATCGCCTTTGCCGCTTTTCAGGCGACGCGCGATCTGGCCGATCTGGTGGCGCTATTGTCGTTGGGGGTGCTGGGGGTGTTCATGAAACGCTTTGGCTGGCCACGCCCGGCGCTGCTGATCGGTTATGTGCTGGCCCCGCAGGCCGAGACCTTCTTCTACCAGGCGCTGCAATTTTATGACTGGGGCTTTGTCACGCGCCCGGGCGTCATCATCATCGGCCTGCTGACGGTGGCCTCGGTGGTGTTCGGCCTGCGCCGGCGGGTGGATGACACCGGCCATGTCATCCCGGCCGATGCCGACCTGCCCGAGGGCGATGGCGGCGTGAAAGCGCGCCTGCCGCAGCTGGCCTTCGCGCTGGCCATTGCCGGGGCGTTCGTCTTTGCACTGTCCGATGCGCTGGGTCACAGCTTTCTGGGCGCGGTCTTTCCCGGCGCGGTGGCGGTGATCGGGCTGGTGATGGCGGCGATCCTGGTGCCGGAACTGTGGCGCGGGCATCGCGGCCATGTCTCGCATTACGATGCCGAGCTGACGGGCGATCATGTCGGCCAGCCCGGCATCGGCAGCCTGTGGGGCGGGCTGGCCTGGATCGGCGGGCTGGTCGCGGGCACGGCGCTGGCGGGCTTTTTCCTTGCAATGATCGGTTTTTTCGCGGTCTTCCTGCGGGTGCGGGCGGGCGCGGGCTGGCTGCGCACGGGGGTGCTGACGGCCTGTGCGGCGGGGTTCGTTCTGGTGCTGGCCAATGCGCTGGCCTTGAATTTCCCCGCGGGTCTGTTACAGGATCTGGTCGACCTGCCCTGGCCTTTGCGGTGATGCGATGATACGGATTCTTGTCCTGCCTGGCGATGGCATCGGTCCCGAAATCACCGCCGCCACCGAAACCGTCCTGCGCGCCGTGGCCGACCGCTTTGGCCTGGCGCTGCGGCTGGACCGGGCCGAGATCGGCTTTGCCGCGCTGGCGGCCAGTGGCACCACCATCCCCGAGACGGTGATCGCGGCGGCCCGTGCGGCCGATGGCGTGATCCTGGGGCCGGTGTCGCACAATGCCTACCCGCCGGTGGCGGAAGGCGGGCGCAACCCTTCGGGGGTGCTGCGCCGGGACCTGGAACTTTACGCCAATATCCGTCCGGCCCGGTCGCGCCCCGGCGTGCCGCGCCCGATCCGCCCCGAGGTCGATCTGATCGTGGTGCGCGAAAACCTTGAAGGGTTCTACGCCGATCGCAACATGCATCAGGGCGGGGGCGAATTCATGCCCGAACCGGGCGTGGCGCTGGCGCTGCGCAAGGTGACGGCGCGGGCCTCGCGCCGGATTGCCGAGGCGGCCTTTGCGCTGGCGGCGGGCCGGGCGCGGCCGCGCGTGGCCGCCGTGCACAAGGCCAATGTGATGCGCATCTCGGACGGGCTGTTCCTGGATGAGGTGCGCGCCGTTGCTGCCCGCCATCCGCAGATCGCCTATGAAGAGGTGCTGGTCGATGCCGCCGCCGCGCTGCTGGTGCGCGACCCCGCGCGCTTTGACGTGATCGTCACCACCAACATGTTCGGGGACATCCTGTCGGATCTGGCCTCTGAACTGTCGGGGGGGCTGGGGCTGGCCGCCTCGCTGAACCTGGGCCCGGATTATGCGGTGGCGCAGGCACAGCACGGGTCGGCCCCCGACATCGCGGGCCGCGATCTGGCCAATCCGACCTCGCTGATCGGGTCGGCGGCGATGCTGTTGCGCCATCTGGACCAGGCCGCCGCCGCCGATGCGATTGACGCGGCGCTGGATCAGGCGCTGGCGCGGGCCGAAACCCGCACCCGCGATCTGGGCGGCGCGCTGGGAACGCGCGCCTTTGCCGACCACCTTGCCACCCGTTTGAAAGAGGGCCCATGATGACCCAGACCGCCATTCCCTTTCATTTTCTGCGCGGGGGCACCTCGCGCGGGCCGTATTTCAACCGCGCCGACCTGCCGCAGGATCTGGACACGCTGGCGCAGGTGCTGATCGCCGTCACCGGATCGGGCCATCCGCTGAATATCGACGGGCTGGGCGGCGGCGCGGCGGTGACGACCAAGGTCGCCATGCTGTCACGATCCGGCCGGGCGGATGCGGATGTCGATTATTTCTTCGCCCAGGTCTCGGTCGAGGATCGGCTGGTCGATTTCAAGCCAACCTGCGGCAATATCCTGTCGGGCGTGGGCCCCGCCGCGATCGAGATGGGGCTGGTCGCGCCCACGGGCGACACCACGCGCATCCGCATTCATTCGGTCAATACCGGCGCGCTGGTCGAGGCGGTGGTGCAGACGCCCGGCGGGCAGATCCGCTATGACGGCCCCGCCGCGATCGACGGGGTGCCGGGCACGGCGGCGCCGATCTATCTGAACTTCATGGATGTGGTCGGATCGGCCACCGGCAAGCTGTTGCCGACCGGAAACCTGCGCGACCGGATCGACGGGATCGAGGTCACCTGCATGGATGTCGCCATGCCGATGGTCATCGCCCGCGCGGCGGATTTCGGGCTGACGGGGCATGAAACCGTGGCCGAGCTGGATGCCAACCGCGATTTCTTTGCCCGGATGGAGACGATCCGCCTGCAGGCAGGTGTGCTGATGGGGATGGGCGATGTGTCGAAATCGGTCACGCCGAAATTCGGCCTGCTGGCACCGGCGCGGGCGGGGGGCACCATTGCCACGCGCTATTTCATGCCGTGGAACTGCCACCCGACGCTGGCGGTGACGGGCTCGCAGTGCCTGGCGTCCTGTGTGCTGACGCCGGGCACCGTGGCCGAAGGGCTGTTCACCACGCCCGAAGGCACGCCCGCGCTGGTGCTGCTGGAACATCCCGCAGGCGTGATGGATGTGACGGTCGATTACGACAACGGACCGGATGGCTTTCAGCTACGCTCGGCCGGGGTGCTGCGCACGGCGCGGCTTTTGGCGCGGGGTGAGGTCTTTGTGCCCGGCGCGGTCTGGGCCGGGCATTAACGAGACGGGGCCGGGGAAGGGCCGGACCGTGATCGGCGGGTTGACGCCGGGGCGCGGCCTTCTTAAGGCGGGGCAAAGGTTGCCTCGCCCGCCGCTCGGGCCTAGATTGCGCAGGCCGCCAAAGCCGGAACGACGGGATGCGCATGAACGCCAGGACACCCGCCCTGTGGGCCTATCTCGGCTTCAGCGCCGTTGCGGGCCCGCTTTATCGGCTGGCGCAGCGCCGCCGGCTGCGTCAGGGCAAGGAAAGCCCCGGTCGCGCCGCCGAACGGCAGGGGATCAGCACCATCCCGCGCGCGCCGGGGCCGCTGATCTGGTTTCACGCCGCCAGCGTTGGCGAGACGCTGTCGATCCTGGGCCTGATCGACCGGCTTCTGGCCGACCGTCCAAACGCCCGCGTGCTGGTGACCAGCACCACGCTGACCTCGGCGCAGTTGCTGGCCACGCGGCTGCCGGACCGCGCGATCCATCAGTTTTCCCCCTTTGACACGCCCGCCGCGGTGCGCCGGTTTCTGGATCACTGGCGCCCCGATCTGGCGATCTGGATCGAAAGCGAACTTTGGCCGCGGCTGTTGCGGGAAACCGACCGGCGCGGGGTGCCGATGCTGTTGCTGAACGCGCGGGTGTCGGACCGGACGGCGGCGCGCTGGCGGCGCTGGCCGCGCACGGCGCGCGCGCTGCTGGCGCCCTTCCGCGCCATTCTGGTGCAGGAAGCGGGCACCGAGGCGCTGATGCGCGCGCTGGGGGTTGAGGCCGCGCGGATGCAGGTCAGCGGTTCGCTGAAAGAGGAACTGCCGCCCCCCGCCGCCGATCCCGCCGATCTGGACCGGATGCGCGCGGCGCTGGCGGGGCGGGGCTGCTGGCTGGCCGCATCCACCCATGAGGGCGAGGAAGAGCCGCTGCTGCGCGCCCATGATCTGGCCTTTGGCACCGGGCGCGGGGCGCCCGTGCTGATCATCGCCCCGCGCCATCCCGAACGGGGCCCCGCGCTGGCCGCGCGGCTGGCCGAAGCGGGCAGGGCGGTCGCGCTGCGATCCGCGGGGCAGCTGCCGGACGCGCGGACCGCGATCTACATCGCCGATACGATCGGTGAAATGGGGCTGTGGTATCGGCTGTGCAATATCTGTTTTCTGGGCGGGTCGCTGGCGCGGGTCGGCGGGCACAACCCCTATGAACCGATCCTGCTGGATTGCGCGGTCATCCACGGGCCGCATGTGTTCAATTTCGCGGGGATCTACGCCAAGCTGGCGGCGGCGGGGGCGGCCCGGTCCGCCGCCACGCCCGAAGAAATTGCGGGCCATCTGCGCGCCTTGCAGGACGGCGCGGCCCATGCCGCCCTGACCGGGGCCGCCCGCGCCGTGCTGCGCGCCCAGTCCGGCGCCACGGATGCCGCCGTGGCGCTGATCGACCGCTATCTGCCCCCCGGTGGCCCGGACCAGACCGAAAGGTGACCTGATGAACCCTGCGCGCGACCTTGACGTTATCGTCCCGAATTTCAAGCGCCGTCTGTCGGGCGTGACCGCCACCGTGGTGCGGCTGGTGCCGATCCAGGCCGGCATGATCCGCATCGCCGCCGTCGCCCCCAGCCTGCCGCCCGAGGTGCCGCAGATCCCGGTCCGGTCGCTTCTGACCATGCCGCGGCGCGGCCCGTCGGGCTGGCGCGTCTGGCATGCGCGGCGCAATGTCGAGATGATCGCCGGGCTGGTCCTGCGCCATGTCCTGCGCAAGCGGCTGCGGCTTTTGTTCACCTCGGCCTCGCAGCGCCATCACACCGCGCTGACGCGCTGGCTGATCGGGCGGATGGATGCCGTGGTCTCGACCTCGGAAAAGACCGCGGCCTATCTGGAACGGCCCTCGCAGGTGATCTATCACGGCATCGACAACGACAGCTTCAGCCCGGCCCCCGATCGCGCCGCCCTGCGCGACCGGCTGGGCCTGCCGCGCGACGGGATCATCCTGGGCTGCTTTGGCCGCATCCGGGCGCAGAAAGGCACCGATCTGTTCGTCGAGTCGGCGATCGATCTGTGCGCGCGCTTTGATACGGTCCATGCGGTCGTGCTGGGCCGGGCCACGGAAAAGGATCAGGCCTTTCTGGCGGGGCTCAGGGCGCGCGTGCGCGCGGCGGGATTGCAGGACCGGATCGTCTTTCCCGGCGAGGTGCCCGTCTGGGACATGCCCGACTGGTACCGCGCGCTGGACATCTACGTCGCCCCGCAACGCTGGGAAGGCTTCGGCCTGACCCCGCTGGAGGCAATGGCCTGCGGCGTGCCGGTGGTGGCCACCGATGTCGGCGCCTTCCGCGAACTGATCGAGGAAGGGGAAACCGGCCATGTCGTGCCCCCCGGCTCGGCCCCGGCGATCACCGCCGCCGTGGCCGGGCTGGTCGCGGATCCCGCGCGCCGATCCGCCCTTGCCCGCGCGGCCCGGCAGCACACGCTGACGCATTTCGACATCCGGGCAGAGGCGCAGGCGCTGGTCGATATCTATCGCAGGCTGATCGGTCCGGCGACCGCACCCTGACCGCCACATACGGATCCCGCCCCTGCCGGGGTTTGACCTTGCGCCCGCGCGCGGCTAGAAGCCCGCCAGACCAGCGGCCCGAACCTGCGGCGGCGCCCCCCGCGCCCGGGGGCCGGGCCGGAAAAGGGGCACATCAGGCGGGGCGCATCAGGCAGCAGGGCGGTCCCGGGGGCAAGGACGATGGCAACACCAGTGAAAGACGCATTGGCCCGAAAGGCCGCGATCCGGCAGGCGGCGCGGCTGTCCGTGGCGCCGATGATGGACTGGACCGACCGCAACTGCCGCCTGTTTCACCGCCAGATCAGCCGCCATGCGCTGCTTTACACCGAAATGGTCACGGCGCCTGCGATCATGCATGGCAAGCGCGCCCGGCTGCTGGATTACAGCCCCGCCGAACATCCCGTGGCGCTGCAGCTGGGTGGCTCGGACCCGGCTGAACTGGCGGCCGCCGCGGCGATCGCGGCCGACTGGAACTATGATGAGATCAACCTCAACTGCGGCTGCCCGTCGGATCGGGTGCAATCGGGCTGTTTCGGCGCGGTGCTGATGAAGACGCCGGATCTGGTGGCTGAATGCGTCGCCGCCATGATCGCCAGCAGCCCCGTCGAGGTGACCGTGAAATGCCGCATCGGCGTGGATGACGATGACCCGGCGACGGTGCTGCCGCGCTTTCTCGATACCGTCGCGGCCGCGGGCGTCAGCCGCTTCATCATCCATGCCCGCAAGGCCTGGCTGCAGGGGCTGTCGCCCAGGGAAAACCGCGAAATCCCGCCGCTGGATCATGACCTTGTGCTGCGGATGAAGGCGGAATTCCCCCAGCTTCACATCTCGCTCAACGGCGGGGTGGACAGCCTGGATGCGGCCGAGGCGCTGCTGGCGCAGGGGCTGGACGGGGTGATGATCGGGCGCGCCGCCTATCATGAACCGTTCCATATCCTGGGTCAGGCCGATGCGCGCCTGTTTGGCGACGACAGCCCCGCCGATCCCTTCGCGGTGGCACAGGCGATGCGGCCCCATATCGCGGCGCATCTGGTCGCGGGCGGGCGGCTGCATCAGATCACCCGCCACATGCTGGGGCTGTTTCACGGCATGCCGGGCGCGCGCGGCTGGCGCCGTGTCCTGTCCGAGGGCGCCACGCGCGACGGCGCGGATCTTGCGGTTTACGACAAGGCTCTGGCCCAGGTCCTGCCGGCAGGCTAAAGCTGCGCCAAAGACCCCGGAGGAATCCCATGCCCGATCTGGCCACGCTTGTCCCCCTTGTCCTGACGCTGATGGCGGTGGGCGCCTTCGCCGGCGTTCTGGCGGGCCTGTTGGGGGTGGGGGGCGGCATTGTCCTGGTGCCGGCCTTCTTTTACCTGTTCGAGGGCATGGGCCATGGCTCGGATCAGCTGATGCAGGTGTGCCTGGCGACCTCGCTGGCCACGATCATCGTGACCTCGGCGCGCTCGGTTCTGGCCCATCACCGCAAGGGCGCGGTGGATTGGACGATCCTGCGCGCCTGGGCGCCGGGCATCGCGATCGGCGCGCTGGTGGGGGTCATGATCGTCGCGCAGCTGCGCACGCCCACGCTGCAGGCGATCTTTGGCGTGCTGGTGTTCCTGATCGCGCTTTACATGGCCTTTGGCCGGGCCGACTGGCGGCTGGGAACGCAGATGCCCACGGGCGGGACCCGCGCCGCCATCGCGCCGGTCATCGGCTTTCTGTCGGTGCTGATGGGCATCGGCGGGGGGTCTTTCGGCGTGCCGCTGATGACGCTGCATGGCATTGCCATCCACCGCGCGGTGGCGACGGCGGCGGGTTTTGGCATCACCATCGCGTTGCCCGCGGCGATCGCCTTCCTGATCACCCCGGTTCCCCAGGCCCCGCCCTATACGCTGGGCGCGGTCAATGTCCCGGCCTTCCTGATCGTGATCGCCATGACCACGATCACCGCGCCCTGGGGGGCGGCGCTGGCGCATCGGCTGAACCCCAAGCCGCTGAAACGCATCTTCGCGGGCTTTCTGGCCATCGTCGCGCTGAACATGCTGCGCAAGGCGCTGTTCTGACCGCGGCCCCTGCGCCATCGCCCCTTCTTCTTGGCCAAAATACTCCGGGGGGTCCGGGGGCGCGCAGCCCCCGGCCTCAGCCGATGCCGCGCGCCTTGGCGGCGTTCCACAGCGCGTCCATTTCCGCCAGGTCGCTGTCGGCGGGCGCCTTGCCAATCGCCCGAAGTTCATCCTCGATATACTTGAATCGACGGGTGAATTTTCCATTCGCCGCGCGCAGGGCGGCCTCGGCATCCACGCCCAGGTGCCGGCCCAGGTTCACCATGACGAACAGAAGGTCGCCAAATTCCTCGGCCACCTGATCCGGGCCCAGCCGGTCGCGCGCCTCGACCAACTCGCCCGCTTCCTCGACGATCTTGGCCAGAACCTCATCGGTGGACGGCCAGTCGAACCCGACCCGTGCCGCCCTTTTTTGCAGCTTCAGCGCGCGGGTCAGGGCCGGCAGCCCCAGCGCCACGCCATCCAGCACGCCCGCGGCCCCGCGTTCGGCGGCCTTGATCCTTTCCCAATCCTCGGTCTGCTGGGCCGCGCTTTTGTCGCGGTTGTCGGTGCCAAAGACATGCGGATGGCGGGCCACCATCTTGGCGCAGATCGCCCGCGCCACCCCGGCCAGATCGAACCGGCCCGTCTCGGCGCCCATCTGGGCGTGATAGATCACCTGCAGCAGCAGATCGCCCAGCTCGCCCTCCAGCTCATCCCAGGCCTCGCGCGCGATGGCATCGGCCACCTCATGCGCCTCTTCGATCGTGTAGGGCGCAATCGAGGCGAAATCCTGCTCGATATCCCAGGGGCAGCCGGTCTGCGGGTCGCGCAGCGCCTGCATGATGCGGCCCAGTCGCGCGATCTGGTATCCGGCCCCGCCGGTTTCGTCAAAGATGATCGGGTCGATCGGTTTCGCCATTGCCCTTGCCCCCGCTTTCGGATGATCTGGGCTTAGCCCGACCCAACGACAAGAGTCCACAATGCCCGTGATCAACCGCATCGCCGCACTCGCCCCCGAGATGACCGCCTGGCGACGCCATCTGCACCAGCACCCGGAACTGGAATTCGATTGCCATGAAACGGCGGCTTTCGTCGCGGCGCGGCTGCGCGATTTCGGGGTGGACGAGATCCATCAGGGCATTGCGACCTCGGGCGTGGTGGCGCTGATCCGGGGGCGGGCGGATGGGCCGGTGATCGGCCTGCGCGCCGACATGGACGCGCTGCCGATCCAGGAACTGACGGGCGCCGATCACGCCTCGACCCGGCCTGGAAAGATGCATGCCTGCGGCCATGACGGGCATACGTCGATGCTGCTGGGCGCGGCGAAATATCTGTGTGAAACCCGTAACTTCGCGGGCACGGTTGCACTGATTTTTCAACCCGCCGAGGAAGAGGGCGGCGGCGGCGAGGTGATGGTGCGCGAAGGTGTCATGGACCGTTTCGCCATCGGCCAGGTCTATGGCATCCACAATGCGCCCAACGTGCCGCTGGGCCATTTCCATACCACGCCCGGGCCCCTGATGGCGGCGGTCGATACGGCCTGGGTCTATGTCACCGGCAAGGGCGGGCATGGCGCGACGCCGCATGACTGTATCGACCCGGTGGTGGCGATCGTCGGCATGGTGGGCGCGCTGCAGACCATTGTCAGCCGCAACCTGTTCGCGCTGGACGAACTGGTGATTTCCGTCACCCAGATCCACACGGGCACCGCCTCGAACATCATCCCCGAAGAGGGCTGGTTCTGCGCCACGATCCGGTCCTTCACCCCCGAGGTGCGCGATCTGGCCGAAAAGCGGTTCCATGACATCGTGCAGGGCCATGCCGCGGCCTATGGCGTCAGCGCCCGCATCGAATATGACCGCGGCTATCCGCCCACCGTGAACGACCCTGCCCGCGCGGCCTTTGCCGCAGCGGTGGCGCGCGAAATCTCGGGGTCCGATGCGGTGCAGGACAATGCGGGCCGCGAAATGGGCGCCGAGGATTTTTCCTACATGCTGCAGGCCCGCCCCGGTGCCTATCTGTTCCTGGGCACGGGGCCCGGCGCGGGGCTGCATCATCCGGCCTATGATTTCAACGACGAGGCCGCGCCGCTGGGCGCCTCATTCTTCGCCCGGCTGGTGGAACGGGCGCTGCCGGTGGGGTGAACGGGGCCTGCGTCTTGCGGCGGGTCCGCGCGGTTCCTATCTGCCACAGGCGGCCCCGCGCGCTGCCCCCGGATGCCTTGCCAAGGGGCAGGGGGGCGGATAGGGTGCCGCCGGATTGACGGGCCGGTCCCGGGCCGCAGACAGGGCCCGCAAGACCGTTCCTGACGACAGAAAACGACAGAGGAAAACCCATGTTCGCATCCCCCGCTTTTGCCCAGGCCGCCGGTGGCGCCGGTGGCGCCGCTGCCTTCGGCCAGTTCATCCCGCTGATCCTGATCTTCGTGATCATGTATTTCCTGCTGATCCGTCCGCAGCAAAAGAAGGTCAAGGAACACCGCGCCATGGTCGAGGCGCTGCGCCGGGGCGATCAGGTGGTGACGCAGGGCGGCATCATCGGCAAGGTGACCCATGTGCGCGAAGATGGCGAGCTGGAGGTGGAAATCGCCCAGGGCGTCAAGGTGCGTGTGGTGAAATCGACCATCGTCCAGGTTCTGAGCAAGACCGAACCTGCCGCCAACGCCGGCTGAGCTGACCCAGACGATCGGCCCCCGGGCCGGCCTGATGGGGCCGGGCGGGGCGCCGGTCGCAACGCATCCGACCAGAACCGACCGGGGGACCCGACCGCGCCATGTTGCAAATTCCGCTTTGGAAGCGCCTGCTGATCATAGCGATCTGCCTTCTGGGCGTGATCACCGCCGCGCCGAATCTGTTCTATTCGCGGGTTGAGGGGCATAACGACGCCATCGCCGCGGCCGAACGGGCAGGCTTTCTGACGCCGGAACAGGAAGCGGCGCGCGCGGCCTGGCCCGACTGGCTGCCCTCGGGGCTGGTGAACCTGGGGCTGGATCTGCGCGGGGGCGCGCATCTTCTGGCCGAGGTGCAGGTGGCCGATGTCTACAAGGCCCGGATGGACGGGCTCTGGCCCGAGATGCGCCGGGCGCTGGCCGATGACCGCGCCACGATCGGCGCGGTGCGCCGCGCGCCTTCAGCCCCTGATGAGCTGCGCATCCAGATCGGCGAGCCGTCGCAGATGGCACGCGCGCTGGAAATCGCCCGCGGCCTTGCCAGCCCGGTCGTCACCCTGACCGGGGTGGGCCAGACCGATATCGTGCTGCGCGCCGAAGGCGACCAGATCGTCGTCACCCTGTCCGAGGCCGAGCGCACCGCCAGCGATGACCGCACGATCCAGCAAAGCCTTGAGATCATCCGCCGCCGCGTCGATGAGGTGGGCACCCGCGAACCCACGATCCAGCGCCAGGGCAGCGACCGTATCCTGATCCAGGTGCCCGGCATCGGGTCCGCCGAGGAACTCAAGGCGCTGATCGGCACCACCGCCAAGCTGACCTTCCACCCGGTCATCGGATCGACCGGCGACGGATCGGCCAATCCGGGCGTGGGCAATGTGATCCTGGCCGATGCCGAACGCGAAGGCGCCTTCTACATCCTGGAAGACAGCCCCGTCGTCACCGGCGAGGATCTGGTCGATGCCCGCCCCGATGTGGACCAGAACGGCTTTCCGGCCGTGGCCTTCCGCTTCAACCCCACCGGGGCGCGGGCCTTTGGCGACTATACCGCCAACAACATCGGCCAGCTGTTCGCCATCGTGCTGGATGACAAGGTGATCTCGGCGCCGCGGATCAATTCGCACATTCCCGGCGGGTCGGGCATCATCACCGGCAATTTCACCGTGGAAGAGGCGACCAACTTGGCCGTGTTGCTGCGCGCGGGCGCGCTGCCGGCGGAAATGACCTTCCTGGAAGAACGCACCATCGGCCCCGAACTGGGGCAGGACAGCATCGATGCGGGGCGCATCGCGGCCCTGGTCGGGCTGATCGCGGTGGTGGTCTTCATCATCGCCAGCTACGGCCTGTTCGGGGCGATCGCGTCGGTGGCGCTGGGGCTGAACATCGCGCTGATCTTCGGCATCCTGTCGATGATCGGCGGCACGCTGACGCTGCCGGGCATCGCCGGGATCGTGCTGACCATCGGCATGGCGGTTGACGCCAATGTGCTGGTGTTCGAGCGTATCCGGGAAGAGCTGAAGACCGCGCGTGGCCCGGCCCGCGCCATCGAGCTTGGCTATGAAAAGGCCATGTCGGCGATCTTTGACGCCAACTTCACCACCTTCATGACCGCGGCGATCCTGTTCATGGTCGGATCCGGTCCGGTGCGGGGCTTTGCGGTGACGCTGGGCATCGGCATCGTCACGTCCGTGTTCACGGCGATCTTTGTGACGCGGCTGTTGCTGGTGGTCTGGTTCGACTGGCGCCGGCCCAGGACGATTACGGTATAGGGGGCAACGACCATGGCATTCCGTCTGAAACTTGTCCCCGAGACCACCAGTTGGGATTTCTTCCGCGCCCAGTGGCTGACCTTTGGCATCTCGGTCGTGGCGATGATCGCCTCGGTGATCGTGGTGCTGGCGATGGGGCTGAACTTCGGCATCGATTTCCGCGGCGGCACCACGATCCGCACCGAAAGCACGGCGGCGGTGGATGTGGGCGGCTATCGTCAGGCGATCGCGCCGCTGGACCTGGGCGATGTATCCATCACCGAGGTCTTTGACCCGACCTTCGGCCCCGATCAGAATGTGGCGATGATCCGCATCCAGGCGCAGGAGGGGGCGGAATCGGTCACGCCGCAGATGATCGCCGCGGTCGAGGCGGCGCTGCAGGGGGCGGACCCGTCGATCCGCTTCGCCTCGGTCGAATCGGTGGGGCCGAAGGTGTCGGGGGAACTGGTGCAGACCGCGATCCTGGCGGTGCTGGGGGCGATGGCGGCGATCCTGTTCTACATCTGGCTGCGCTTCGAATGGCAGTTCGGCATCGGCGCGGTGGCGGCGCTGGTGCATGATGTCATCGTGACCATGGGGGTCTTTGCGCTGTTCCAGATCCGGTTTGATCTGGCCACCATCGCGGCGCTGCTGACGATTTTGGGCTATTCGATCAACGACACCGTGGTGGTGTTCGACCGGCTGCGCGAAAATCTTATGAAATACAAGACGATGCCGCTGCGTGATGTGATGAACCTGTCGGTCAATGAAACGCTGTCGCGCACGGTGATGACCTCGGGCACCACGCTGATCGCGCTGATCGCGCTGCTGATCCTGGGCGGCGACGTGATCCGCGGCTTTGTCTTTGCGATCACTTTTGGCGTGATCATCGGCACCTGGTCGTCGGTCTTCATGGCCAAGAACATCGTGCTGTTCCTGGGGCTGAACCGCGATCCGAAGAAGAAGGACGACGGCGACGCGCGGTTCTTCACGGAAAAGACCGATGCCGCTGATTGAGACGAATTTCGGCGCGGCCCTGCCCATTGACGGCTATGGGCCGGGGTTCTTCCGGGTCGCGGGGCAGGTGCATCGCGGCGGCATGCTGATCCGGGCCGAAGCGGCCTGCGACTGGGCGGGCTATGACGATCTGGAACCTTTGCGCGCGCTGCAGGGTCTGGTTGACGTGGTCTTTGTCGGCACGGGCCCCGGGATCGCCCATCTGCCGCGCGATTTTGTGGCGGCGCTGGAAGGCATCGGGCTGATGGCGGAACCGATGTCCACGCCGTCGGCGGCGCGCACCTATAATGTGCTGTTGTCCGAAGGCCGGCGCGTGGCTGCGGCGCTTTATCCCATGCCGGGCGAAACCGCGCCGTGACCCTTTCCGCCGCGGCCTGCATCCGATAAGGCAAAGGCATGAATGCGCTTACCGTTACCGATCTTGCCGTCAGCCGTGGCGGCCTGCCTGTTCTGGAGGGGCTGAGCTTCCGGCTGGAGCCGGGGCGCGCGCTGGTGCTGCGCGGCCCCAACGGGATCGGCAAGACCACGTTGTTGCGCACGCTGGCGGGGCTGCAGCCGCCGCTGGCCGGGCAGGTGTCGGTGCCGCCCGAGGCGATCGCCTATGCCGCCCATGCCGATGGGCTGAAGGCCACGCTGAGCGTGACGGAAAACCTGCGGTTCTGGGCGGCGGTCTATGGCACGGGTGACATTGCCCCGGCGCTGGTGCGGATGAACCTGCGCGCCCTGGCCGATCGCGCGGCGATGAGCCTGTCGGCCGGGCAGAAGCGCCGTCTGGGCCTGGCGCGGCTGCTGGTCACGGGGCGTCCTGTCTGGGTGCTGGATGAGCCGACGGTGTCGCTGGATGTCGATTCGGTGGCGCTGTTCGCGGACGCGGTGCGCGCGCATCTGGCGGGCGGCGGATCGGCGCTGATGGCCACGCATATCGATCTGGGCATATCCGAGGCCGGGGTTCTGGACCTTGCCCCCTACAAGGCGCGCAGCCCCGAAGAGGGCGGGATCACCGGCGGCTTTGACGAGGCCTTCGCATGAGTGGCGGCGGGATGAGTGGCGGGGGCGGGACGCTCCGCGGGGAGTATTTGGGCCAAGAAGAAGCGGGCAGCCGCGGCTTTGGCGGGGGGCGGGCATGATCGCGCTGTTGTTCCGGGATCTGCGGCTTGCGGTACGCGCGGGGGGCGGCTTCGGGCTGGGGCTGGCCTTCTTTCTGATCGTGGTCACGCTGGTGCCCTTTGGCGTCGGCCCCGAGGGTGGCATGCTGGGCCGCATCGCGCCCGGCATTTTGTGGCTGGGCGCGCTGCTGGCCTGTCTTTTGTCGCTGGACCGCATCTTTGCGCTGGATTTCGAGGATGGCTCGCTGGATCTGCTGGCGACGGCACCGATTCCGCTTGAAGGCGTGGTGACGATGAAGGCGGTGGCGCATTGGATCACCACGGGGCTGCCGCTGGTGGTGGCCGCGCCGGTCTTTGGCGTGCTGTTGCATCTGGACGGGGCGGCGGTCTGGTGGCTGGTGTTGTCGCTGGCGCTTGGCACGCCGGCGCTGTCGGTGCTGGGCACCTTTGGCGCGGCGCTGACGGTGGGCTTGAAGCGGGGCGGGCTGTTGCTGTCGTTGCTGGTGCTGCCGCTGTATGTGCCGACCCTGATCTTCGGGGCCGAACTGGTCCGGCGTGGCGCCGGTGACATGGCAACGGCAACGCCCCTTCTGATGCTGGGGGGGATCACCGCGGCCACCGTGGCGCTGGTGCCTTTCGCGTCGGCCGCGGCGATCCGCGTCAATCTGCGCTAGAGACGCGCGCCCCTCTCGTGATAGTGACTTGAGCGCCGAGTAACAGGAAAGTAGCGATACCCCATGTCGATCTGGGAATATGCCAACCCGAAAAAATTCATGGAAACCTCTGCCTGGCTGCTGCCCTGGGTGGCGGCGCTGGCGGCGCTGACGCTGGTCACGGGGCTGGTCTGGGGGTTCTTCCTGACGCCCGATGATTACAAGCAGGGGTCCACCGTCAAGATCATCTACCTGCATGTGCCCGCCGCGATGATGGCGATCAACATCTGGGTGATGATGTTGGTGACGTCGCTGGTCTGGTTGGTCCGGCGTCACCATGTCAGCGCGCTGGCGGCCAAGGCCGCGGCCCCCGTGGGCATGGTGATGACGCTGATCGCGCTGATCACCGGCGCGCTGTGGGGCCAGCCGATGTGGGGTACCTGGTGGGAATGGGATCCGCGGCTGACCTCATTCCTGATCCTGTTCCTGTTCTATCTGGGCTATATCGCGCTGTGGGGGGCGATCGACAATCCCGACACTGCCGCCGATCTGACCGGGGTGCTGTGTCTTGTGGGGTCGGTTTTCGCGGTGCTGTCGCGCTATGCGGTGAATTTCTGGAACCAGGGCCTGCATCAGGGGGCGACGCTGTCGCTGGACAAGGAGGAAAACATCTCGGATGTCTACTGGTTGCCGCTTCTGCTGTGCATTGCCGGATTCATCCTGGTGTTCGTGGCGCTGGTTCTGGTCCGTACCCGGACCGAGATCCGCGCCCGCCGCCTGAAGGCGCTGGAAGCAAGGGAGCGCATGGCATGATGCCGGATCTGGGGAAATATGCGGTCACGGTGCTGGGGTCCTATGGTGCCACGCTGACGCTGCTGGTGGCGCTTGTCGGTGTCAGCCTGTGGCAGGGCGCCAGGGTGAAGCGCGCGTTGCAGGCGCAGGAAGAACGGATGGGCCGCCGCGATGGTTAAGCCGCTGATGCTGCTGCCGCCGCTGGTCTTTGCCGGGCTGGCGGGCCTGTTCATCTGGGGCATGGGACGTGAGGACCCGAACCAGTTGCCGACGGCCTTTGCCGGCAAATCGGCGCCGCCGGTGCAGCTGACGGCCCTGGGTGAGGGTGTGCCCTTTACCGATGCCGATCTGCGTGACGGCGATCTGAAGCTGGTGAATTTCTGGGCCAGCTGGTGCGCGCCTTGTCGGGTGGAACATCCGCATCTGCAGGCTTTGGCCGATGAGGGGATCGCGGTCTATGGCGTGAATTACAAGGATCAGCCGGACAAGGCCCTGGGTTTTCTGGCCGAGCTTGGAAACCCCTATCAGGCGATCGGCGCCGATGCGACGGGCCGCATGGCGCTGGACTGGGGCGTCTATGGCGTGCCGGAAACCTTTGTCGTCGATGGCGAGGGCACGGTTCTGTTCCGCTTTGCCGGCCCCGTCACGCAACGCGTGATCGATTCCAGCCTGCGCCCGCTTCTGGCCGGGGATTGACGCGAAGCGAGGGGCGGGATCCCGCCGGGCGGAATCCATGCGGGCCTTCGCGTCGGAAGCCGCGAACATTTGCCTTTCGTGGTTGCGCTTTGTATTCGGGACGTTCGGGGGGCGTTGGTCTGCCAGCCCGATACCGTCCGTTCAAGGCTTTGCGGAGGGACGCCCGTGGTCTTTGACCGGGGTGTTCCATCCAGCTATGCGGCGCGGCGAAAGCGGTGTGTTCACGAATGCGTTGAATACCTTGGGCGACAAGGCCTGATCCAGACCTGCAAGACGAGCTGCACCTGAAAGATGGCCTGCAAAAGCAATTGGCCTGGGGAAATTTAAATAAAATCAATTATTTACATGGGGAAATGGCGGAGAGACAGGGATTCGAACCCTGGGTCGGCGCAAACCGACAACGGTTTTCGAGACCGCCGCATTCGACCACTCTGCCACCTCTCCGCGATCAGGGGTCGTCGATGCAGCGGGATTTATAGCGGAGTTGCGGGGCTTGCAACCCCTTTTTCGCCCCGCGCGGATCGCGCATCGCGGCGGTTCTGCAGGCTTGGCAAGCGGGCGGGGGAAGAGTAGGTCTGAAAGGGGCGCGCAAGGGTGCGAAAGGGTCTGGTCATGCTGTCCGCTGTGCTTTCCCGAACAGTGTCGCGATGCGCTGTCCTGATGCTGTCGTTGCTGGTTCTGGCGGCGCCGGCACGGGCGGATGCGGCGCAGATTGCACGGCTTTTGCAGACCGAGGCGCTGTTTGAAATCCTGCGTGATGAAGCCGTTGTCTATGGCGATGAACTGGCGGAAGAATTGTTTGAACAGGGCCCAGATCCGCTGTGGCGCGGGCAGGTTGCCGCGATCAACGCGCCCGATCGGCTGCGCCCGGTGTTCGAGGCGGCCTTTGCCGCGGCGCTTGGTGACCTGGACCTGCGCCCGGTCGAGGGCTTTCTGGGCTCGGACCTTGGCCGGCGCGTCATCACGCTGGAAATCGATACGCGCCGCGCGCTGTTGGACCGCGATCTGGAAGCGGCGGCGCGCGCGGCCTTTGACGCGGCGCTGGAACAGGGCGACCTTCGCGCGCTGGCGGTGCGCGCGTTCATCGACCGCGCCGATCTGATCGAGCCGAACGTGGCGGGCGGGCTGAACGCAAACCTGGCCTTTTACCGCGCGATGGCGGCGGGCGGGGCCTTTCCCTATGCGATGTCCGAGGCCGAGATGCTGGCCGATGTGCGCGCACAGGAACCCGAGGTGCGCGCCGAAATGACGCAGTGGCTGTCGGGCTATCTGTTTCTGGCCTATCACCCGCTGACCGAGGCGGAACTGACCGCCTATGGCGATTTCAGCGCATCGGCGCCCGGGCGGGCGCTGATGGCGGCGGTGTTCGCGGGTTTTGACGCGGTTTTCGTGCAGGTGTCGCAGGATCTGGGTGCCGCCACCGCCCGGCGGCTGAGCGGGCAGGACCTTTAGGCCGCCCGCCCGCCCGCGCCCCGTGCCCGGGGTGGTTCAGCGCAGGCGCAGGGCGCCATCCAGCCTTATGACCTCGCCGTTCATATAGCCCGCCTGCAGGATGAAGGCCACCAGTTCGGCATATTCCGCCGGATCGCCCAGCCGTCGCGGGAAGGTCACGTCGGCGGCAAGCGCGTCCTGCACCTCTTGCGGCAGGCTTTGCAGCATGGGCGTGGCGAACAGGCCGGGCGCGATGGCGCAGACGCGGATCGCCTGGCTGGCCAGATCGCGGGCCAGCGGCAGGGTCATGCCCGCGATCCCCGCCTTCGAGGCGGCATAGGCGGCCTGGCCCTTTTGCCCGTCATAGGCCGCGACCGAGGCGGTGTTCACGATCACGCCGCGTTCGGGCAGGCCGCGTTCTGGCCCCGGATTGCGCGCCATTTCCGCCGCGGCCTGCCGGATCACGTTGAAGCTGCCGGTCAGGTTGATGTCGATCGTGCGCCGGAAGCTTTCCAGCTGATGCGGCCCGTCGCGGCCCACGACGCGTTCTGCGGTGACAATGCCCGCGCAGTTGATGACCGCGTTGATCGTGCCCATCCCGACCTTGGCCTGGGTCAGCGCGCCGGATACGCTGCTGGCATTGGTGACGTCGACCTGGGCGAAGTGGGCGCCGATGTCCTGGGCCAGGGCAGCGCCGCGTCGTTCGTCCCGGTCCAGGATCGTCACTTCGGCGCCGACGGCGCGCAGATGGCGCGCGGTGGCCGCCCCGAGCCCCGATGCGCCGCCGGTCACGATGGCGCGGACCTCTGTCAGTTTCATGCTCACTCCTCCCCACAAAACTTAACATATCTGTGACGCGGGCCTGCGCCACTGTCCAGAGCGGGCCTGATCGGCCAGATTTCGCCAAGGGTGACCGGGTTTTGGCAAAACCCGGCCGACAGGGCGGGGGCAGGCGGCGGACGGGGTCGTATCGCGTGCCGCGTATCCTATATCCGGGGAACCGTTTTCCGCGCCGGGCGTTTGCCAGGCAAGGGGAACGACCCTTGGAACCAAGTGGAAGGATATGGGACATGCGCAAATCTGTTGCGAAAACGATGCTGCTGGGCCTTGGTGCCGCGGGCGCGGGCCTGGTGGCCGCGATGACGCCCGTGCTGGCGGGGGGCTATACCGCGCCAGTGGTCGAGCCGGTGGTGGCCGCGCCTGCGCCGGTCGTTGTCGCTGGGCGTGACTGGACCGGCTTCTACGCCGGTGGCCAGCTTGGCTATGGCGAGGCGTCGGCAGACGGGCTGTCGGATGATGCCAGCGGTGCCTTTGGCGGCGTGCATGCGGGCTATCTGCATGATTTCGGCAACTGGGTGCTGGGTGGCGAACTGGCCTATTCGGGTGCGGATATCGCGCTTGATACGCCCGATGCCAGCGTCGATTCGATGCTGCTGGCCAAGCTGAAGGTCGGTGCCGACATGGGCGACTGGCTGCTGTATGGCACCGCGGGCGCCGGACATTACGAAGCCACGGTCGCGGGCACGGATTATTCCGACACCGGCTATTTCGCGGGTCTGGGTGCCGATTACGCGCTGAACGACAGCTGGTCGATGGGCGCCGAGGTACTGCGCCACTGGGCCGACGATTTCGACGGCACGGGCGTGGATGGCGACATGACCACGCTGGGTCTGCGCGCCTCGTTCCGGTTCTGACCGGACCGGATCTGGCTGTCCGGGTCTGGCTGTCTGGGGGGGGCGCCTTTCGGGGCGCCCCCCAATCGTCGCCGCGGTGACGCGGTCGCGGGCCGGACAAGGCCCCGTCACGCGGACCAGAGCCTTATACCGCCAACAATATTTTCATCAGTCTTTCCAATGGCTTTGGGATCCTTCTTAGCGTAATCAACCGCATTCAGCACGGTCTGGACCGCGGCAATGCGCGCGCGGGCCTTGTCATCGGCGCGGATCACCGTCCAGGGCGCATGTGCCGTATCGGTGCGCGTCAGCGTCTCGCCGATGGCCTGGGAATAGGCATCCCATTTGCGCACCCCCTGAACATCGATCCAGCTGAGCTTCCACTGCTTCAGCGGATCACGTTCGCGCGCCAGAAAGCGGCGCAGCTGTTCGGCCCGGCCCACGTTCAGCCACAGCTTGACCAGCGTGATGCCTTCCTCGACCAGCATCTTTTCGAAATCCGGCAGCTGGCAAAAGAAATGTTCGCGTTGCGCAGGCGTGCAGAAGCCAAAGACATGTTCGACCACACCGCGGTTGTACCAGCTGCGGTCGAACAGGGCGATTTCGCCCGCTGCCGGAAGCCAGTCGACATAGCGCTGAAAATACCACTGTGTCGCCTCGCGCTCGGTCGGTTTTGGCAGCGCGACGATATAGGCAGACCGCGGATTCAGGTTTTCGCGCATCCGTTCGATGGTGCCGCCCTTGCCGGCGGCATCGCGCCCCTCAAAGATCACCGCCAGCCGCTTGCCGGTGGCGCGCAGATCCCACAGCATCTTGACCAGTTCGACCTGCAGCGCCTGCATCTGCGCGGCATAGTCCTTTTTCTTCATCTCTTCGCGGTAGGGATAGCCGGGCGTCAGGATGTCATCCTTGCCGCCCGTTTCGATCGCGTGGCGGATGTCGTCGGGGGCTTCGTCCTTCAGGAACCGGGTGATGTCACCGACAAAGGGAATGGCATCGGGCGGTGGGGTTTTCATGGTGCGCTCCGGGTATGGTCTGCCCGGTCACTATGGCCTCAGGGCGCGCGCGATGCCAGCACGGCGCGCGCATGGGCGTGTCTGGCGGCGCTGACGATCGCATCGGGGGCGGCGTGATGGGGCATGTGGCCCACACCCTCCAGCGGGGTCAGCCGCACATCGGGCAGAACGCCGGCCAGCCGTTCGGAATGGATGGAAAGGCCAACCGTGGTATCATCCGTGCCGTGGATCAGCTCGACCGGCAGGGTCAGGCCGGGGTAATGCGGTTCCAGCGCCGCGATTTCATCGCGCAGGCTGGCGCGCTGCAGGGCATTGGTGCGCAGGCTGACGCGGCGCAGCACCATTTCCGGGCCGAAATGGTCGGCATAACCGGCGGGCATCGGATCGGGGTCAAAGACGGCGGCGAGCTCGGACATCAGATAGCTGCGCGGTGTCCAGGCGGTGATCAGCGGCACCAGAAGCACCTGTCCGGGCGCCGGCGCGGTCAGGCGGTACAGCCAGGGCAGACCCGAGGTCCAGCCGAAAGAGGGGGCCGAGACGGGCACCAGCGCGGCCACGCTGTCGGGCGCATCCACCGCCCAGGCCAGCGCCACCGACCCGCCATAGCTGTGGCCCAGAACCACTGGCTTGTCCGCCCCCAGCAGGCGCGCGGCCCGGCGCAGGTGGCGGGCCTGTTCGGTCAGCGTGCCGCCGCCGGGCAGGGGATCGGACCAGCCAAAACCGGGCCGGTCAAAGGCAATCACCCGGAATTCGCGGCCCAGCCGTTCGACCAGCCCGTGGCTGAAATCGCGCAGCGACCCCGAGGCACCGTGGATCAGCACCAGATCCGGCCCCGCGCCATGCACCAGCGCATGCACGCGCCGGCCATCGACCGTGACGAACTGTCCCGCGGGGGGATAGGCCGCTTCGGCCGCCGCCTCGCGGGCCGCGGCGCGCCATGCGGTGGCGCCCGCAAGCCCCGCCGCCGCCAGAAAAACCGAACTAAAGACCAATCTTCTCAAGCTCATAGGGCGTTGTCTGATAGATCTCATTGACCCAGTTGCCATACAGCAGATGCGCATGGCTGCGCCAGCGGTTGGACGGGGTCTGGCCGGGATCGTCATCGGGGTAGTAATTTACCGGCACGTTGACCGACTTGCCAGAGGCCACGTCGCGGTCATATTCCTCTTTCAGCGTGCCGCTGTCGTATTCGAAATGGTTGAACACATAAAGCGCGCGGTGACAGGCATCCTCGACCAGACAGGGGCCGACCTCATCCGAGGCCAGCAGCGTCGTCAGCCCCGCGGCCGCGATCTCGGGCTGGCGCATCTCGGTCCAGCGGCTGACCGGGATCAGCAGGTCATCGGAAAAGCCGCGCAGATAGGGCGAGGCGGGCACGCAGTTGCGGTGGCGAAAGCAGCCGAAGGCCTTGTGATCCAGAATGTGCTTTTGCACGCCGTGGAAGTGATAGGCCATCGCCATGCCGCCCCAGCACACGCCGAAGGTGGAATGCACATGGCTTTGCGTCCAGTCGAAGATGCGGGTCAGTTCGTCCCAATAGGTGACCTCTTCGAAGGGCAGATGTTCGATGGGCGCGCCGGTGATGATCAGCCCGTCCAGCTTCTCGCCCGAAGCCTCGACCTCGGCGAAGGGACGGTAGAAGGCCTCCATATGTTCGGCGGCGGTGTTGCGGGTCTGATGTTCGGTCATGCGGATCAGCTGAAAGTCGATCTGCAGGGGTGTCGCGCCGATCAGCCGGGCGAACTGGTTTTCCGTCTGGATCTTCTTCGGCATCAGGTTCAGCAACCCGATGCGGATCGGGCGGATGTCCTGCATCGCCGCGCGCCCCGGGCTCATCACCATGACGCCTTCCTTCGAGAGGATCTCGAAAGCGGGCAGCGTCTCGGGCAGGGTGATGGGCATGGTCTTTCTCCGGTCGGTCAGCAGGCGTCAGCGCGCGGCAAGCGCATCCGCGATCAGCGATGTAAAGTCTTTCACGTCGCGGACAAGGGCCACATCCTCGGCCCGCACGCGAATGCCCCAGTTGCGCGCCATCGCGGCATAGCGCGGCTGGCGGTGGGCCAGCGCCTGGGAATAGGTCCAGCGCACGAAATCATCGGGGTTGACCTCATCTTCCTTCAGGCCGCGGTCCACCCGGTATTCCACCCATTTACGTTCCAGGAACTGGGGCTGGTAATACATGGGCTTGGGCGCGCGGTCGAAGCGGCGGATCAGTTCTTCGGTATGCGCCTCGGACCCTTCGATCCAGACCATCAGCAGGTTCGCCGACAATTCGCGCAGGATCGGGTCGGCGGGGTCTTCGGGGTCGACGACCTCACAGATGGATCCGCCGGAATCGCAGACGAAATGCGGGATGGAATAGATGTCCCCGGCGCGTTCGATGAAATGGGTGGTGTCCATCAGCGTGGATTTTTCCGCGACCCGGTGCTGGTTCTGGCGCTTCATGTATTCGTCAAAGGGCAGGCCGCCGCGCGCGGGGCTGCCCGGCTTGCCCATATAGGTGGACAGCGGCGCCAGATTGTCGAACGTGATGTTCGAGGCGATATAGACCGAATCCGACAGCAGCAATTCACGCAGGAACGGGTTCTTCATCGCCTCGCGCTTGAAGTTGTCGGCGATGTATTCGCCCATGTAGCGCGTGCCGATGCGGTAATCGACCGAATAGTGGAACCATTCGCCCGACCCGCGCAGCATCGAGGCCAGATAGGTCTTGCCCAGACCCGACATGCCGAACAGCAACACCCGCTTGCGCGCGGCCGTCAGCCATTCGTTCCGGTTGGAATAGATCATCGCGCCCATCCTTGCCCGCTGCCCTTGCCCGCACAATTCGGGGCTGGCACAGCCAAGGCCACCCCTTTGCGCCCGGGTTTAGCGCGCGCGGCGCGCGGCGTCACGGGGTTTTGCGCCCGATGCCGCCGCCGATGCCGCCATTGATCACCACAAGCCCCAGCGCCAGCACCCCAAAACCCGCCAGGGCGTTGAACGACAGGGCCTCGCGATAGGCGACCCAGCCGGCCAGCACCGCGACGGGCGGTACCAGCAGCGTCACCAGCATCAGGTTGCCCGCCCCCGCCAGCGCCAGCACCCGGTAATAGATCAGATAGGCCAGCGCCGAACAGCCCAGGATCAGCCAGCCCAGGCCCGCCCAGACCGGCCCCGACCAGTCAAATCCCGGCATGCCTTCGAACAGGATCATCGCCGGCACCAGCCAGACCGCGCCCCCCGTCAGCATGCCCGCCGCCGCCACCTCGGGGACAAGGCCGCGGATCGCCACGCGCGCATAGGCCGCCCCCAGCGCGAAGGACACCGAGGCCCCCAGCACCGCGATCTGTGCAAGCGATCCAGGGTCCAGCGTGCGCAGGACGCCGGGGCCCATCGCCAGAACCACCCCCGCAAAGCCAAGGCCGACCCCGGCCGCCTTGCGCGGGCTAAGCCGTTCATCGGCAAAGGCCAGCGCCGCCACCAGCACCGCAAAGATCGCGCTGGCCGCATTCAGGATCGCCGCCAGCCCGCTGTCGATATGAATCTGTCCCCAGGCGATCAGCGCGAAGGGAATGGCATTGTTCAGCCCGCCCAGGATCACAAAGCGCGGCAACAGCCGCGCATCGGCCGGCACCGGCAGGCGCCGGATCGCGATATAGGTCCACAGCACCGCCGCCGCGCCGATCACGCGCAGCGCGGCGACAGAAAAAAAACCCAGTTCCGTCAGCGCGGCGCGGTTCGACAGGAAGGCCCCGCCCCATAGCACGGCCAGCCCGATCAGCAGCGCCCAGGCGCGCGGCGACAGCCGGGTCTGGTCGGGGCGGGCCGGTTCGGGGCGGTGTGGGGTGGGGCGGTCGGGTGCGGTCATGGCCGGCACGCTAGGCCGATGCGGCGGGCCTTTCCAGCGCGATCTTGTGCCAGTCACAATCGCGCCGCAGGCCAGCGCCGGGCGCCGCAACAGGTCCGACCGCAAAAGGCCCCGCCGGGGGCGGGGCCTTGGCAGTGTCCGGTGGGGCGGATCAGAAGGTCACGCCAACCCGCAGGCCCGCGCCCCAGCCCGAGTTGTCGGTGAATTCGGCGCCGATCCCGCGTGTGGTCGCATTACCGATGTCGACATAGCGCAGACCGCCGGTGATCTTGACCTTGTCCATCGTATAGGTCGCGGCCAGCGAAACGGATTTGAAGCCATCGGTCGGGCCCAGGTTGCCTGTCGGATCGCCGTTCTGCTTTTCATAGCCCAGCACCACCGCGCCCGACCATTGTTCGTTGAACTTGCGCCCCACGCCCAGCGAATAGGTGATCACATCGTTGCTGTAATCGACCAGGTTGCCGCCCAGAACGGTGGCATAATCCTGCGGCGGGATCCTGAACGCCGTCCAGTCCACCCAGCGGACCGAGCCGAACAGCAGCGTATCGGCCGCAATCCCGGTCTGGAATTCCAGGTTGAGCGACTGCGGCACCTCGGTTTCAAACACCGAGGTCCGCCCAACGCCCAGGGGCGAACTTTCGGCAGCGTCGAAATCATGCGTGATCGCGGAATTGTAGGTCAGCGCGACACGGGCGGCGATTTCGGGCTTTTCCCAGGCCACGCCCAGCACATAGCCGAAGTCCGTTTCGGTCGAGGTGCTCATGCCATAGGGCACGATGACTGCGGGGTCCATCACCGGGTCCGGGCGAACCTGCAACGCCACCTCACCCGAGGTGCGCAGGGCGCGGACCCCGCCGATCAGCGAGACGTTGTTTTCCATCTTGTAGCGCAACAGCGCCGTGATCGCGTTGGAATCGATGGACGCATTGGACCCCGCCAGCGGATAGGACCGGAACCCCAGCTGCGTGGCCCCCCCGGCATCCGGGCCGTAGTTCAGATCCGCGCCGATCGGCTGGTCGAAGATGATCGCCATGTCCAGCCGGTCGCTCAGCGCCTGTTTGTAGCCAAGCGACAGTGTGCCATAGCCCAATGCCATGTCGTCCGAGTGCAAAGCCCCGCCGACCGACCCCGACACATCGGGCGAAAAGGCGCCAAAGTTCACCTCGGCATAGGTCCCCTGTTCGAACAGGATCGCCACCGATTGCGTCGAACGCTCGATCCCCCCTGCGGCAGCGGCGCCTGCGGCCAGCGCCAGGGCGCTGGCGGTCGTCACAACACGTCTCATCATGATCCTCATCCCTGCGTGTTTGCATTCTTCTTGGGTATGAAGCCTATCATCAAGAAAACGTGAATCAATCAACCCCGCGGTGTGACGTGGCGTCCGTTTTCGGCCCGTCCGGGACAATCGGATCACGGTCAGGGCCCGTCCGCCCCGATCACAAGCTGCGCCAGCCGCCACAGCCCCAGCCCCGCAAGCCACAGGCCCGAGGCTGCCCCCGCCACAAGCAACGCCGCCCAGGCCGTCGGCCGTGGCGGGGCCGGATCGGGGGGGATGCGGGGGCGGGGGCTTTTTTCGCGTGTCATGGCGGCGATTAAGCCTGTGTTAGGTGAATCATGGCTTAACGGGACCATGGACCAGATCACCACGCCCCGACATGATGCCCCCGCTTGCCCTGCGTACCGGACCGGACGGCCGGCGATCGCTATCCGTCCCTTTGCCGGGGGTGGTGCCGACTGGCTGGCCGCGCTTGAAACGGCGGGGGGCGGCGCGATGGCGCAGCATCCGGGCTGGGGCGATCTGGCCGTGGCGGCGGGGCGGCGCGTGGCGCGGCTGGAACTTGTGCTGGGGGCCCGGGTGATCGGGCTGGTGCAGCTGACGGCGCGGGCGGGGCTGCGGCTGGCCAGCCGTGGGCCGGTCTGGCTGGGGCCTGCGGATGCCGGGCTGCGCCGGGCGGGGCTGCGGGCGCTGGCGTGGGGCGGCGGGCCGCTGCTGGTGACGCCCGAGCATCCCATGGCGGGGTTTGGCCTGATCCCGCTGATCACCGCGCGCCACCGTGCGATCTGGGATCTGGCGCCCGCGCCGGATGTGCTGCGGGCCGGGCTGCAGGGCAAATGGCGCAACCGGCTGGGCGCGGCCGAACGCGCGGGGCTGCGCGTCCGGGTAGAACGCGACCCCGGATGGTTGTTGCGGGCCGAGGCGGCGCAGCGGCGCGCGCGGGGGTATCGCGGCTTGCCGGCGGGGTTTGTCGAGGCCTGGGGCCGCGCGGTTCCGGGCGGGGTGCTGGCGCTGGGGGTCTGGCGGGACGGTGTGCCGCTGGCGGGGATGATCTTTCTGCGCCATGGCAGCTGGGCCAGCTATCATCTGGGCTGGACCGGGGCCGGGGGGCGGCGTCTGGGCGCGCATCCGCTGTTGCTGTGGCAGGGCGCGCTGCGGCTGCGTGCGGCGGGTGTGCGGCGGCTGGACCTGGGCGATGTGGATGGGGCGCGGGGCGCGGGGCTGATGCGGTT
Source organism: Pontitalea aquivivens (assembly GCF_046507575.1). Taxonomy (NCBI): domain Bacteria; kingdom Pseudomonadati; phylum Pseudomonadota; class Alphaproteobacteria; order Rhodobacterales; family Paracoccaceae; genus Pontitalea; species Pontitalea aquivivens. Next base: position 34,477 of record NZ_JBKFEY010000007.1, read on the forward strand.
CAAATCGGGCACCGGCGCCGAGGTGCGGCCCCTTGGCGCGACGTGCCTGGTGCTGCCGGGTCTGGTGCCGCCGGGCTGATCGGGGCGATATGCGGCGCCTGCGGCGCGCAGGCACTGGCACTGGCGCGCGGTTTGGGCGAAAAGAAGGCAGATCAACCCGGAGGCCCCGCATGACCCTTCCCCCCGACCTGACCGTGAAACCCGCAACCCGGCCCGCATTGTGGCTGCGCACCCCGCCGGCCATCTTTCCGCCGGTGCTTGGGCTTATGGGGCTGGCGCTGGGCTGGCGGCGGGCGGTCGGGGGCTTTGGCATCCCCGCGGGGCTGGCGGATCTTCTGGCCGGGGCGGTGGCGCTGCTTTTCCTGTTCGTCCTGGTGGCTTATGCGGCAAAGATGATGCGCAGGCCGGGGGTGGCGATCGCGGATCTGAAAATTCTGCCGGGCCGGGCGGGGCTGGCGGCGGCGGTGCTGGCGGGGCTGATGTTTTCGGTCCTGCTGGGGCCGGTCGCCCCCGGGGCGGCGCGGATCGTGTTCTGGATCGCGCTGGCGCTGCAGGGCGCGCTGATCGGGGCGATTCTGTTCGTCTTCGCCACCGGCCCCGCGGAACAGCGCCGCGTCACCCCCGTCTGGCACCTGAGCTTTACCGGCGTCATCGTCACCGCGCTGGCCGCGCAGCCGCTGGGCTATGCGGGGCTGGGTTCGGCACTGTTCTGGGTGGCGCTGGCGGCGGCATCGACAATCTGGCTGATCTCGTTGCAGCAGCTGTCGCGCGCCGGTGTGCCCGCGCCGCTGCGCCCGCTGATGGCGATCCACCTGGCGCCTGCGGCGCTGATGGGCACGGTGGCGACCGGGTTCGACGCGCAGGGCATCGCAGGGGTGCTGGCGATCCTGTCGGCGTTGATCCTGGCGGCGGGGGTGCTGCGGCTGCGCTGGCTTCTGGCGGCGGGGTTCAGCCCGCTCTGGGGCGCGCTGACATTCCCGCTGGCGGCCACGGCCGGGTTCTGGGTCGCGCTTGGCGGGGTCTGGCTGATCCCGGGCGGGGTTCTGCTGGCGGCGGCTTCGGTGATCGTTCCGGCCATCGCGATCAAGGTGCTGCAACTTTGGGCCAAGGGCCAGCTGGCGGCAAAAACCGGCGCCGTCGCCGCGTGAGGGCTTGCCATCGCGGCATTTGCGTGAAACAGGGAACCGCCAAACGAATGCAAGTCCCGGAGGACCCCGATGCAGATTCGCGAGGCGCTCACCTTTGATGATGTTCTTCTGGTTCCGGCCGCATCTTCGGTGCTGCCGTCCGAGGCCGATGTCTCGACCCATGTCACCAGATCGATCCGGATGAACATCCCGCTGCTGTCCTCGGCGATGGATACCGTGACCGAGGCGCGCATGGCCATCGCCATGGCACAGGCGGGCGGCATGGGGGTGATCCACCGCAACCTGACGGTGGACCAGCAGGCGACCGAGGTCCGCCGCGTCAAGCGATTTGAAAGCGGCATCGTCTTCAACCCGATCACGCTGCGCCCCGATCAGACCCTGGCCGATGCCAAGGATCTGCAGGATCGCTTCAACGTCACCGGCTTTCCGGTGGTGGATGATCAGGGCCGCGTCGTCGGCATCGTGACCAACCGCGACATGCGTTTTGCCAATGACGACCGCACCCCGGTGCGCACCATGATGACCTCGGACAATCTGGCGATGCTGACCGAGCCTGCCGATCTGGAGGAGGCGCGCAACCTGATGCGCGCGCGCCGGATCGAGAAGCTTCTGGTGACCGATGGCAAGGGCAAGCTGACCGGGCTTCTGACGCTGAAGGACAGCGAAAAGGCCGTGCTGCATCCGCAGGCCTGCAAGGACGAACTGGGCCGGCTGCGGGTGGCGGCGGCCTCGACGGTGGGGGATGCGGGGTATGAGCGGTCCTGCGCGCTGATCGAGGCGGGCTGCGATCTGATCGTGATCGATACCGCGCATGGCCATTCCGAAGGTGTGGCCAGGGCGGTCGAGCGGATCAAGGTCTTTGCGCCGGCGGTGCAGGTGGTGGCCGGCAATGTCGCCACCGCCGAGGCGACGCGCGCCCTGATCGGCGCGGGCGCCGATGCGGTCAAGGTGGGCATCGGTCCGGGGTCGATCTGCACCACGCGGATCGTGGCAGGCGTGGGCGTGCCGCAGCTGACCGCGATCATGGATGCCTGTTCGGCCGCGGGCGACATCCCGATCATCGCCGATGGCGGGATCAAGTTTTCCGGCGATTTCGCCAAGGCGATCGCGGCGGGCGCATCCTGCGCGATGGTGGGCAGCGCGATCGCGGGCACCGATGAATCCCCGGGCGAGGTGATCCTGTATCAGGGCCGCAGCTACAAAAGCTATCGTGGCATGGGCAGCCTTGGGGCGATGGCACGGGGCTCGGCCGACCGCTATTTCCAGAAGGATGCGGCGTCCGACAAGCTGGTGCCCGAGGGGATCGAGGGGCAGGTGCCCTACAAGGGCCCGGCGGGCACCGTGATCCATCAGCTGGTCGGCGGGCTGCGTGCCGCGATGGGGTATACCGGCAAGCGCACGGTGGCCGAAATGCGCGGCGGCTGCGAATTCGTCCGCATCACCGGCGCCGGTCTGAAGGAAAGCCATGTCCATGACGTGCAGATCACCCGCGAAAGCCCGAACTACCGGATTGGCTAGGGTTGTCAGGCAGATGCCTGTCGTTCTTGATGTGTTTGGCGCGGGGGCGGGGCGGTGACGCCCGCCGCCCGCGCGGACGCCGCGATCAAGATCCTCGACCGTATCCTGGCGGGTCAACCGGCCGAGCCTGCGCTGATCACCTGGGCGCGGGGCAACCGCTTTGCCGGTTCCGGCGATCGCGCGGCGATCCGCGATCTGGTCTTTGATGCGCTGCGCTGCCGCGAGTCGTTTGCGGCCCTGGGTGGCGCGCGCACCGGGCGCGGCCTGATCCTTGGCAAGTGTCGTGCGCAAGGCATTGACCCGGATACGCTTTTTACAGGCGACCGACACGCCCCGGCGCCCTTGTCACAGGACGAACGGCACGCGGGCGCCCCGGCGCAGGGCTATGCGGCGGTGGATTGCCCGGATTGGCTTGGCCCGCAGCTGGAAGACAGCCTTGGGGCGGATTTCGCCCCGGTGATGATGGCCCAGCAGGCCCGGGCGCCGGTGTTCCTGCGCGTCAATCCGCGCCGTGCAAGCCTGGCGCAGGCCCAGGCCGCGCTGGCCCGTGAGGGGATCGCGGCCCAGCCCCATCCCCTTGCGAAGACCGCATTGGAAGCCACTGGAAACGCAAGGAAAATTCAAAAATCAAAAGCCTTTCAAGCGGGCATGGTCGAGCTGCAGGATGCCGCCTCGCAGGCGGTGGTGGACGCGCTGCCGCGACATCCGGGGATGCGGGTTCTGGATTATTGCGCAGGTGGCGGTGGCAAGACCCTGGCGCTGGCCGCGCAGCTGGATGGCCAGTTCAGCGCCCATGACATCGACCCGGGCCGGATGCGTGACCTGCCCGCGCGCGCGGCCCGCGCGGGGGTTCGGGTCACGATCCTGCCACCAGAGGGGGTGCATGGCCGCTTTGATCTGGTGCTGGTCGATGCGCCCTGTTCGGGTTCGGGCACCTGGCGGCGCACACCGGATGCGAAATGGCGCCTGACGCCCGCGCGGCTGGCCGAACTGATCGATCTGCAGGCCGCGATTCTGGACAAGGCGGCGGCGCATGTGGCCCCCGGCGGGACGCTGGCCTACATGACCTGTTCGTTGCTGCGGGCAGAGAATGAGGATCAGGCCGGGGCCTTCGCCGCCCGCAGCCATTGGTCGCCGGGGGCGCAGCGGCGGCTGACCCCGCCTGATGGCGGGGACGGGTTCTACATGGCGCTGTTCACGCAGAAGAAGCTGGCGGATTGACACAATTTCAAGCTGTTTTCCGGTTCCGTTAATCGCGCTTTAATCTTTGTGCCGCGCAATGCGGAAAGCCGATTCTGTGCAAAGGGCTTTCCGCGTGACATATCCGGTCCACCCCAATCAGCCACTGACCCGCGCCGCGGTCCTGCTGGCGCCCGGGGGCATCTATCTTGTCGCCGGGGCGGCGGTCGCGCTTGGCGCGGGGGTTCTGGTGCCGGACCGGGTTCTGGGGATGATCCTGCTGTCGGTGGCGGGCACGCTGCTGGCGCTGGCGGGGATGGTGCATTTCCTGTCGCGCCATGCCCGGTTGCGCCAGACGCGCCTGCAGGAACAGATCGCCACCTTTGTCGCCCATGATGCCGCGCCCAGTTTCACCACCGATATCGAGGGGGGGATCGGCTTTCAGAACCGGGCCGCGGTGGAACGGTTCGGATCGCGCGGGGGCCAGACGCTGGCGCGCGCCTTTGCCGAGATATTTGCCAATCCCGCGTCGGTGCTGACCCGGCTGCAGACCAAGGCGGCGGCGCTTGGTGCGGCGCGTGAGGATATGGTGACCCGGCGCGGCCATGTGCGGATTTCGGTGCATCAGATCGGCGGGGGCGGGTTTCTGTGGCGTCTTGAGGATATGGCCGAACGCCCGATGGGGGGGCGCGGGGCGGAAACGATCAGCCTGCCGATGCTGACGGTATCCAAAACCGGCACGGTCCTGTTCATGAATGAGGCATTGCGCCGGCTGGTGGGCGAACGGGTGCGCACGCTGGACCGCATCTTTGTGCAATTGCCGCTGCGGTCGGGTGAAGAGCATGAGATCATGACCCCTTCGGGCCCGCTGCGCGCGGTGGTGGCCGAACTGGAAGGGCCGGGCGGGCGCAGCGAGGTCTATCTTTTGCCGATGGCCACAGGGCGTGCATCGGCCCATGATCCGGCCTCGTTCGAAGCGCTGCCGGTGGCGCTGATGCGGCTTGCGGCGGGGGGCGAGGTGTTGGCCGTGAATCGCGCCGCCCGCGGCCTTCTGGGGCAGATCGCGCCGAATTCGCGGCTGGCCGACCTGTTCGAAGGCCTGGGCCGCCCGGTTGAGGATTGGGTGGCCGATGCGCTGACCGGCCGGCTGGAAAGCCGTCCCGAGGTGTTGCGCGCGCGGCGCGGCGATCACGAGGTTTTCCTGCAGGTCTCGCTGAGCCGTGTGGTCGAGGACGGGCGCGCGGGCCTGATCGCGGTGCTGTCGGATGCCACCCAGCTCAAGACACTGGAGGCGCAGTTCGTCCAGAGCCAGAAGATGCAGGCGATCGGTCAGCTTGCTGGCGGTGTCGCGCATGATTTCAACAACTTGCTGACCGCGATCACGGGCCATTGCGATCTGCTGATGCTGCGCCACGACAAGGGCGATCCTGACTATGCCGATCTTGACCAGATCAGTCAGAACGCCAACCGCGCCGCAAGCCTGGTGGGGCAGCTTCTGGCCTTTTCGCGCAAGCAGACGCTCAAGCCCCGGGTGATTGACCTGCGCGACACGCTGTCGGACCTGACCCATCTGCTTAATCGTCTGGTGGGGGAAAAGGTCCGCCTGACACTGCGCCATGACCCCGATCTGCGGCTGATCCGGGCCGACAAGCGCCAGCTTGAGCAGGTGATCATGAATCTGGTGGTGAATGCGCGCGACGCCATGCCCGGCGGCGGCGAGATCCGGATCGAGACGGAAAACTGCCATCTGGCCGAGGATCTGGCGCGGGATCGCGCCTCGGTGCCCAAGGGCGATTATGTTCTGGTGACCGTGGCCGACGAAGGCACCGGCATCGCGCCAGACCGCCTGGGCAAGATCTTCGAACCCTTCTACACCACCAAGCGCACCGGCGAGGGAACCGGGCTGGGCCTGTCCACCGCCTACGGAATCGTGAAGCAGACCGGGGGCTATATCTTTGTCGATTCGGTCCTGGGCTCGGGTGCGGCCTTCGTCATCTATCTGCCAGCCCATGATCGCCTGGCCACCCCCGAACCGGAAGAGGCCACCGATCGGCCTGCGCCCGTGGCAAGCCAGCCGCGGGCGACGGCCAGCGTGCTTCTGGTCGAAGATGAGGTACCGGTGCGCGCTTTTGCGTCTCGTGCGCTGAAGCTGCGGGGGTATACCGTGTTCGAGGCCGAGAATGCCGAACAGGCGCTGCGGCTGCTGGAGGATGCAACGCTGGAAATCGATGCCTTCGTCACCGATGTGATCATGCCCGGGATGGATGGGCCGACCTGGGTGCGTGAGGCGCTGAAGACGCGGCCGGGCACGGCGGTGGTGTTCGTTTCGGGCTATGCCGAGGATGTGTTTCAGGATGGGCGCCCGCCGGTTCCGAATGCGGTGTTCCTGCCCAAGCCCTTCTCGCTTAGCGAACTGACGGCGACAGTACAGAAACAGCTGAACTGATCGGGGTCAGCGCAGGCCCGCGTAAAGCGTGAAATCCGCGCCCATCGCGCTGCGCAGGCGGGTTTCGGTATCCACGGACAGATTGACATCCGCCGCGGGGGGCACGTTGACCCGGGGCAGGGTGATGGCGCAATCCAGCCGGTCTTCGAGGAATTGCACGAAGGTGTCCATGTCTTCATAGCGGAAAATGCGGTCTACCAGCGGCCGACCGTCGGTGTCGCAAAGAAAATCGGACTGGCTGGCGATCCGGGGAAAGCGGGCTGCATCGCCGGCGGCATGGGCCAGGGCGAATGCGTCGAAGGAACAGCCGTGCAGGGCGTGCACCGGATCGTCAAGCCCGTCGCGTTGTGCGAAACGATACCAGGATCGCAACCAGCCGATCGGTTCACGCATCAGGGCCACGGTGGTGAAACGCGCGCGCGCCGTCGTTTCCAGCAGCGGCGACAGATGCGCCCGATATTGCCGCGCGGTCAGATGCTTGAGCGTCGCGGGGCGTTGCATGGCGACGCTTGCCAGTGACTCGAGCGCAACCTCGATCGCAGTCGATCCGGTCTTGGGGGTGGCCAGAAACACCAGTTCCTGTTCCCAGAAAATCAGCATGTCGGCCCCCCTGGCGCTGGCAAAATGGCGTTTCCGTAAACCTGTCTTTAACCAAATCGGAAAAGAATGGGAATCGTGATGAATTCGATTGAAATGTTCTGGCTTTTCCCCCATTGAAATATGGAACATAGTGCGAACATCGGGTGGGGCAGGCATTGATTGCCGTAGCCATCGCTCTGTGGGATAAGGAAGCGGATGATGGCAACGGCGAGCCTTTTTGACATGAACGACAAGAAGAATGCGGACAAGCAGAAGGCGCTCGATTCGGCGCTGGCACAGATTGAGCGGCAGTTCGGCAAGGGCTCGATCATGAAGCTGGGCGCCGACAACCCGGTGGCCGAGATCGAGGCAACCTCGACCGGGTCGCTGGGCCTGGACATTGCGCTGGGGATCGGCGGTCTGCCCAAGGGCCGCATCATCGAGATTTATGGCCCGGAAAGCTCGGGCAAGACCACGCTGACGCTGCATGTCGTGGCCGAGGAACAGAAGAAGGGCGGCGTCTGCGCGTTCGTCGATGCCGAACATGCGCTGGACCCGAACTATGCGCGCAAGCTGGGCGTGAACCTGGATGAGCTGCTCATCTCGCAGCCTGATACGGGCGAACAGGCGCTGGAAATCGTCGATACGCTGGTGCGTTCGGGCGCGGTCAGCCTTGTCGTCGTGGACTCGGTCGCGGCGCTAACGCCGAAATCGGAAATCGAGGGCGATATGGGCGATGCCACCGTCGGCGCCCAGGCCCGCCTGATGAGCCAGGCGATGCGCAAGCTGACCGCCAGCATCGGGCGCAGCAACTGCATGGTGATCTTCATCAACCAGATCCGGATGAAGATCGGCGTGATGTTCGGCAACCCGGAAACCACCACCGGGGGCCATGCGCTGAAATTCTACGCCAGCGTGCGCCTGGACATCCGTCGCATCGGCGCGATCAAGGACCGCGATGAGGTCGTGGGCAATTCGACCCGCGTCAAAGTGGTCAAGAACAAGGTAGCCCCGCCCTTCAAGCAGGTCGAATTCGACATCATGTATGGCGAGGGCATTTCCAAGGTGGGCGAACTGGTCGACCTGGGCGTGAAGGCCGGCGTGGTGGAAAAATCGGGCGCCTGGTATTCCTATGGCGATGAACGCATTGGCCAGGGGCGTGAAAACGCCAAGCAGTTCCTGCGCGACCATCCCGATGTGGCCCATGCGATTGAAGACAAGATCCGCGCCAGTCACGGGCTCGATTTCGGGGCCAGCGAAGAGGATGATACCCTGACCGAGGACTAGGGCGCAGAACGCGCCTGACACGGTCAGATGCGGCACAGAATGTGCCACCAGACGGCCGGGCCCTGCGCCCGGCCGTTTGCTTTGCTGGACAGGCGTCGGGCCGGGCGTTAAACGGGGGCAATCCCGCCCCATGAAGGCCCGAAAACCATGCCCAGCCTGAACGATATCCGCTCTACTTTTCTGAATTTTTTCGAACGCAACGGTCACCGTATCGTTGACAGCAGCCCGCTTGTGCCGCGCAACGACCCGACGCTGATGTTCACCAACTCGGGCATGGTGCAGTTCAAGAACTGCTTCACCGGGGTGGAAAAGCGTGACTATGTCCGCGCCACCACCGCGCAGAAATGCGTGCGCGCGGGCGGCAAGCATAATGACCTGGACAACGTCGGCTACACCGCGCGCCACCACACCTTTTTTGAAATGCTGGGCAATTTCAGCTTTGGTGATTACTTCAAATCCGAGGCGATCCCCTTTGCCTGGGAATTGCTGACCAGGGATTTCGACATCCCCAAGGAGCGGCTGCTGGTCACCGTCTACCACACCGATGATGAGGCCGCGAATATCTGGAAGAAGGTCGCTGGCCTGCCCGATGACCGGATCATCCGCATCCCCACCAATGACAATTTCTGGATGATGGGCCCCACCGGCCCCTGTGGCCCCTGCACCGAGATCTTCTTTGACCACGGCGATCACATCTGGGGCGGCCCGCCCGGCAGCGCCGAGGAAGATGGCGACCGCTTCATCGAGATCTGGAACCTCGTCTTCATGCAGTTCGAGCAGTTCGAGGATGGAACCAAGCGCGATCTTGACATGCAGTCGATCGACACGGGCATGGGTCTGGAACGCATCGGCGCGCTGCTGCAGGGCAAGCACGACAACTATGACACCGACCTGATGCGCGCGCTGATCGAGGCCTCGGCCCATGCGACCAGCGCCGATCCTGACGGCCCGGGCAAGGTGCATCACCGGGTGATCGCGGATCATCTGCGGTCGACCTCGTTCCTGATCGCCGACGGGGTGATGCCGTCGAACGACGGGCGCGGCTATGTGCTGCGCCGGATCATGCGCCGCGCGATGCGGCATGCGCATATGCTGGGCGCGAAGGACCCGGTGATGCACCGTCTGGTGCCTGCGCTGGTACGCCAGATGGGCGCGGCCTATCCCGAACTGACCCGCGCGCAGGCCCTGATCGAGGAGACGCTGAAGCTTGAGGAAACCCGCTTCAAGCAGACGCTCGACCGTGGGCTGAAGCTGCTGGATGAGGAACTGTCCGGCCTGCCCGACGGCGCGGCGCTGCCCGGGGCGGCGGCGTTCAAGCTTTATGATACCTACGGCTTCCCGCTGGACCTGACGCAGGATGCGCTGCGCGAAAAGGGCCGCGCGGTCGAGGTCGAGGGCTTTGACGCCGCCATGGCCGAACAGAAGGCCAAGGCGCGGGCGTCCTGGTCGGGGTCGGGCGAGGCCAGCGACGCGCGGATCTGGTTCGAACTGGCCGAAAAGCACGGGGTCACCGAATTCCTGGGCTATGACACCGAAACCGCCGAGGGCCAGATCATGGCGCTGGTCAAGGACGGGGCCGAGGTCGGTCAGGCGCAGGATGTTGTGCAGATCGTGGTGAACCAGACGCCGTTCTATGCCGAATCCGGCGGTCAGGTGGGCGATCAGGGCCTGATCCGCACCGATACCGGCGCGGCGCGCATTACCGATACGAAAAAGGTGGCCGGCGTCTTCATCCACATCGCCGAGGTGACCGAGGGCACGATCCTGCGCGGCCAGCCCGCCAAGCTTGAGGTTTCGCACCGCCGCCGGTCGGCCATTCGTGCGAACCATTCGGCCACGCACCTGCTGCATGAGGCGCTGCGCCGCGCCCTGGGCGATCATGTCGCGCAGAAGGGCAGCCTGAATGCCGAAGACCGGCTGCGCTTCGACTTCAGCCATGCCAAGGCGCTGACGCAGGCCGAGGTGGTGCAGGTCGAGGCCGAGGTGAACGAGTTCATCCGCCAGAACACGCCTGTGGAAACCCGCATCATGACGCCCGACGATGCCCGTGCGCTTGGCGCGCAGGCGCTGTTTGGCGAAAAATACGGTGATGAGGTGCGCGTTGTGTCCATGGGCGAGCTGCTGGGCTCGGGCAAGGGCGCGGATGGCAAGACCTACAGCCTGGAACTGTGCGGCGGCACCCATGTGGCCCGCACCGGCGACATCGGCGCCTTTGTCGCGCTTGGCGACAGCGCCTCCAGCGCCGGTGTGCGGCGCTTTGAGGCGCTGACGGGGCAGGCCGCGCTTGATCACCTCAAGGCGCAGAACGAGCGTTTGATCGAGGCCGCGTCCGTGCTGAAAACCGCGCCCGCCGATCTGGCCGACCGCGTCCGCGCGCTGGCCGAGGAACGCAAGCAGCTGGCGAACGAAGTGGCGCAGCTGCGCCGCGAACTGGCCATGGGCGGCGGTGCCGCTGGCGGGCCGGAAGTGCAGGACATCAATGGCTTGCGCTTTGTTGCTCAGGTGGTGTCCGGGGTGTCGGGCAAGGATCTTCCGGCGCTGGTCGATGATCTGAAGGGCCGGGTGGGCAGCGGCGTGGTGCTGGTGGTGGCCGATACCGGCGGCAAGGCCGCCGTGGCCGCGGGCGTGACACCCGATGCCACCGCGCGCATCAGCGCCGTCGATCTGGTCAAGGCGGCGGCGGCCGCGCTTGGCGGCAAGGGCGGTGGCGGGCGGCCCGACATGGCGCAGGCCGGCGGGGCCGATCCGTCCAGGGCCGATGAGGCCGTGGCCGCCGTCAAGGCCGTCATCGCGGGGGCAGACTGATGCCCGCGGCGCTTTGGATCGCCCATGTGACGGTTCTGGATGCCGAGGCCTATGGCAAATACGCCGCCCTTGCCGGTCCCGCGATCGCGGCGCATGGCGGCGTGTTTCTGGCGCGCGGCACGCGCTATGTGCAGCTGGAAGGCAAGGACCGGGCGCGCAACGTGATCGCCCGCTTTCCCAGCCTTGAGGCCGCCGAGGCCTGCTATCACAGCCCCGAATATCAGGCGGCGCTGTCGCATGCGCGCGGCGCCTCGGAACGCGATCTCGTGATCGTCGAGGAAAGCGCCTGAGCCCGCGTGCCATCTTCCCGGCCCGCCCCGGTTGCGGTATATGACATCCATGTATCAGCATCCGGGGGCGGAGCCAACCGCGCCCGAAAAGGGGCAGGTCGATGTGCCGTTGGGCCGCGTATATCGGGCAACCGATCTTTCTGGATGAAATCATCAGTCGTCCCGGCCATTCGCTGATCCGGCAAAGCCATTGCGCCACGCAATGCCACACCGCGATCAATGCCGATGGCTTCGGGCTGGCGTGGTATGGCGAACGGCCCGAGCCCGGGCTTTACCGCGACGTGATGCCCGCCTGGTCAGACCCGAACCTGCGCAGCCTGACCGCGACGGTGAAATCGGGGCTGTTTCTGGCCCATGTCCGCGCCTCGACCGGCACGGCCACCAGCCGCAACAATTGCCACCCCTTTGTCGTGGGGCGCTGGTCGTTCATGCACAATGGCCAGGTCGGCGGCTATGATGCGCTGCGCCGCGATGCCGAAATGATGATCCCGGATGCGCTTTATCCGCACCGCAAGGGGGCGACCGACAGCGAGGCGCTGTTTCTGGTCGCGCTGGCCGAGGGACTTGAAACCACGCCAAGGCAGGCGCTGGAACGCGCCACCGCGCGCCTTGAGACGCTAAGCCGCGCCCGCGGCGCCGCGCCCCACATGCGGCTGACGGCGGCCTTTTCGGATGGCGCGCGGCTTTATGCGGTGCGCTATGCCACCGACGATCAGGCCCCGACGCTGTATCATCGCTGGTCAGACACGCGCGGCGGGCGGGCGGTCGTGTCCGAACCCCTGGAGCCGGGTGAATGCGACTGGCAGGTGGTGCCCGAAAGCAGCTTTTGCACCTTTGACGGGCAGGGGGTCACGGTCGAACCTTTCGTCCCCGCGGCACAGGCCGCCGCCGCCTGATCGCGCCTTTTGCCGCGCCGGTCCTTTCAGCGGTTTTCAAACCCGCCCCGAACCTGCTAAGTCCGCGCGGGACCACGCGTGAGGACGCCATGACCACGATCCGCCTGCACAACACCAAGACCCGCCGCAAGGAAGATTTCGTGCCGATCGACCCGGCCAATGTGCGCGTCTATTGTTGCGGGCCCACGGTCTATGACCGCGCGCATCTGGGCAATGCGCGTCCGGTGGTGGTGTTTGACGTGCTGTTCAGGCTGCTGCGCCATGTCTATGGTGCCGGTCATGTGACCTATGTGCGCAATTTCACCGACGTGGATGACAAGATCAACGCCAGGGCCGCCGAGACCGGGCGGCCGATCCGCGACATCACCGAGGAAACGATCGCCTGGTATCACGCCGACATGGATGCGCTTGGCGCGCTGCGGCCGACGATCGAGCCCAGGGCCACCGATTACATCGCCCGGATGATCGCGATGATCCAGGATCTGATCGCGCGGGGCCATGCCTATGCGGCGGAAGGCCATGTGCTGTTCGACGTGCGCAGCTTTCCCGAATACGGGGCGCTGTCGGGGCGTTCGGTCGATGACATGATCGCGGGCGCACGGGTCGAGGTCGCGCCCTACAAGCGCGATCCGATGGATTTCGTGCTGTGGAAACCGTCCAGCGACGATCTGCCCGGCTGGGACAGCCCCTGGGGCCGCGGCCGCCCCGGCTGGCATATCGAATGTTCCGCGATGAGCTTTGAGCTGCTGGGCGCGGGCTTTGACATCCATGCGGGCGGGATCGACCTGCAGTTTCCGCATCATGAAAACGAGATCGCGCAAAGCTGCTGCGCCCATCCCGAGGGCGGCTTTGCCCGCTATTGGCTGCACAACGAGATGCTGCAGGTCGAGGGCAGGAAGATGTCCAAGAGCCTGGGCAATTTCTTCACCGTGCGCGACCTTCTGGACAAGGGCATCCCCGGCGAGGTGATCCGGTTTGTCTTTCTGCAGACGCATTACGGCAAGCCGATGGACTGGACGGCCGAGAAGGCCGCGCAGGCCGAGGCCACCTTGCGCAAGTGGCGGGGGCTTGTCGCGGGCATCACCCCCGCGCCCGGTCCGGCGCCCGTGGTCGTCGCGGCGCTGGCCGATGATCTGAACACGGCGGGCGCCATTGCCGCGCTGCATGGCCTGGCCGGGGATCCGGCGGCATTGAAGGCCTCGGCGGCGCTGCTGGGGTTGCTGGGCGATGAAATGGGTGACTGGGCCAGGGCGCCTGCGGTTGACCTTTCGGCCCATGCCGCGCATCTGGCCACCTTGCGCGCGGCTGCGATGCAGTCCAAGGATTTTGCGGCGGTGGATGCGATGAAGGCGGCGCTGATGGCGGCGGGGGTCGAGGTTCGGATGTCGAAGGCGGGGGTGGAATTGCTGCCCGGGCCGGGCTTTGATGCCGCGCGCCTGCCGCGCCTTGGCTAGGCGGTGCCGTCAGGGTTTGAGTATTTTTGCCAAGAAGAAGCCCCATCGGGCGAAGGAGCAGGCCAGCGATGACGCGCGAGCGGCTTTACATCTATGACACCACGCTGCGCGACGGGCAGCAGACGCAGGGCGTGCAATTCTCGGTACCCGAGAAAATCGCGATCGCGCAGGCGCTGGATGCGATCGGGGTGGATTATATCGAGGGTGGTTGGCCCGGCGCGAACCCGACGGACAGCGACTTCTTTGCCGCGCGGCCCGCGACGCGGGCGATCTTTACCGCCTTTGGCATGACCAGGCGGGCGGGGCGGTCGGCGGCCAATGACGATGTGCTGGCCGGCGTGATGAATGCCGGCACGCCGGCGGTCTGCCTGGTGGGCAAGACGCATGATTATCATGTGTCCGCGGCGCTGGGGATCACCCTGGAAGAGAACCTTGAAAACATCCGCGCCTCGGTGGCGCATATGGTGGCCTCGGGGCGCGAGGCGCTGTTCGATGCCGAGCATTTCTTTGACGGCTACCGGGCAAACCCGTCCTATGCGCTGGCCTGTCTGCGCGCGGCGATGGGTGAGGGCGCGCGCTGGATGGTGCTGTGCGATACCAATGGCGGCACCCTGCCGGCCGAGGTGGCGGGGGTGGTGGCCGAGGTGGTCGCGGCGGGGATACCGGGTGACCGGCTGGGCATCCACTGCCACGACGATACCGGCAATGCGGTCGCCTGTTCGCTGGCCGCGGTCGGGGCGGGCGTGCGGCAGGTGCAGGGCACGCTGAACGGTCTGGGCGAGCGGTGCGGCAATGCGAACCTGACGACGCTGATCCCGACGCTGATCCTGAAGGAGCCGTTCCGCAGCCGGTTCGAAACCGGCATTTCCGAAGAGGCGCTGCGCGGCATCACCAGGTTGTCGCGCAGGCTGGATGACATCCTGAACCGCGTGCCGCTGCGGTTTGCGCCCTATGTCGGGGCCAGTGCCTTTGCCCATAAGGCGGGATTGCATGCCAGCGCGATCCTGAAAGACCCCTCGACCTATGAACATATCGACCCCGCGCTGGTCGGCAACACCCGGCTGATCCCGATGTCGAACCAGGCGGGGCAGTCGAACCTGCGCGCGCGTCTGGCCGCCGCCGGGATTGACGTCGACCCGAAAGACCCGCGCCTGGCCCGCATTCTTGAAGTGGTCAAGGAGCGTGAGGATCAGGGCTATGCCTATGACGGCGCGCAGGCCAGCTTTGAGCTGGTGGCTTTGCGCGAACTGGGGCTGTTGCCCGATTACTTTGAGGTCAAGCGCTATCGCGTCACGGTGGAACGGCGCAAGAACCGCTATGACCGGATGGTCAGCGTATCCGAGGCGGTGGTGGTCGTGAAGGTCGGCGGGCAAAAGATGCTGTCGGTGTCCGAAAGCATGGGCGAGGATGGCCATGATCGCGGGCCGGTGAATGCGCTGGCCAAGGCGCTGGCCAAGGATCTGGGTCCCTATCAGGCCTGCATCGACGACATGAAGCTGGTCGATTTCCGTGTCCGTATCACCCAGGGCGGCACCGAGGCGGTGACGCGGGTGATTATCGACAGCGAGGACGGGCAGGGCCGGCGCTGGTCCACGGTCGGGGTGTCGCCCAACATCGTGGATGCCTCGTTCGAGGCGCTGCTGGATGCGATGGTCTGGAAGCTGAAGCGCGACGGGGTGGCGCCCGCATGACGCCCGGGGACAGCGCGCAGGCGGCGGCGGGCTTGGTGCGGGCGGGTGATCCGCTGCGCTTTGCCGCCGCGATGGCCGCGCCCGAACCGGGGCGGGCGGCGCTGCTGGCGCTTTATGCGCTGAACCTGGAACTGGCCCGCGCGCCCTGGGCCTCGACCGAGCCGATGGTGGCCGAGATGCGCCTGCAATGGTGGATCGACGCGCTTGAGGCGCTGGTCCGGACCGGGCAGGCCCCGGCGCATGAAATCGGCCCGGCGCTGGCGCAGCTGGTCGCGGACGGGCTGGACCTGTCGCCGATGCTGGCGCTGGCCGAGGCACGGCGCTGGGATTGCTGGCGCGATCCCTTTGCCGATGCGGCGGCGCTGGACGCCTATCTGGCGGCAACCTCGGGCGGGCTGTATCAGATCACGGCGGCGGCGCTTGGCGCGTCGGCGGAGGCCAGCCCCGTGCTGGCCGATTATGGCTATGCGGCTGGTCTGGCGGCATTTTTGCGCGCGATCCCCGCGCTTGAGGCGCGCGGTCGCGTGCCGCTTGTGGATGGGTGTCCCGATGCGGTTGCGGCATTGGCGGGGCGCGGGCTGGCGGCGCTGGCGCGCGCGCGGGCGCAGCGCGGGGCGGTGCCGCGTGCGGCCCTGCCCGCGCTTTTGCCCGGGGCCGGGGCGGGGGCGATCCTGGCCCGTGTCGTGCGTGCGCCCGGCCTTGTCGCCGCCGGGGGGCTTGCGCAGTCGGAATTCGCGCGCCGCGCCCGTCTGGCCTGGATGGCGATGACCGGGCGCTGGTAGCGCGCGGGGCTTAAACGAATCTTCAGGTTCTGCAGCGATGGTCCGGGGCACGGGCGGATGCCCGGTGAACACTGACCCGATTCCGCATCCGCGGCATCGCCGGAGACCGGACCATGGACTTTCTGCACAAATTCAAGATCAAGGTGACCCTGCCGCTGATGCTTGTGGCGATTTCTGCCCTGGCGATGACAAGAATGGGGGTTTCGTCTTACATCGACGCGCGCGACCTGCTTATGCATGAGGCCGAAGCGCGGCTTCACAGCGCGCTTGAGGCGCGTCATGACGAACTGGAATCCTGGACCGCGCAGGTGATGGCGCTGGCGCGGACCGGCGCGACCAACGAATCGGTCGTGGGCGCCTTGCAGGAATTTGGCGCGGCCTGGTCGCGGCTGGGCGCCGATCCCGCGGCCACATTGCAAAAGGTCTTTGTCGCCGACAATCCGCATCCCGCAGACAGCCGCCAGCGGCTTGTGGGGGTGCCCCAGCAGCGGGACTATTCCCTGCCGCATCGCAATTATCACCCGGGCTTCGTCACCCAGATGGAACAGTTCGGGTTCAGTGACATCTATCTGGTCGATAGTGCGGGCAATGTCATCTATTCCGCGCGCAAGAAGACCGATTTCGCGGTCAACCTTCAAAGCGGGCCCTGGGCCGCGGGCGCGCTTGCAGGCGCGGTGGCGGCGGCAACGGCGCCGGGTGTGCAGGATCCGGTCGGGTCCCCGTTCCGCGCCTATGAGGCCGCTGGCACAGGCCATTACAGCTTTGTCGCGGCACCCGTGCGTGCGGGCGGTCGCCTGCTGGGGGCGATCGTCTATCAGATTTCCGCAGCCTCGATCGATGCGATGATGGCGCATGGCCATGGTCTGGGCGAAACCGGCCAAAGCTATCTTGTGACGGATCAGAACACCATCCTCAGCGATCAGCAGGGCGCCGCCCCCGCGGGCGCCACGGCCCGTCGGGTTGACGCGGCCTTTGTCCCGCTGGCGCTGCAGGGTCGGGATGGCATGGCCCGGCAAACCGGCCTGTCGGGCACCCTGGCCGAGGTGGCCTATACCCCCGTCGACCTGTTCGGTCATCGCTATGTCCTTGCGTTCGAACAATCCGTCGATGAGGTTGTTCAGCCCGCGCGCGCGCTTGGCCGGATGATGCTGTTCGATGCGTCCTGGATGATGGCGGTTCTGGCGGCCCTGTCCTGGCTTTACGCGCGATCCGTATCGGCGCCGCTGGCCCGGCTGCAAACCGCGGTGCAGAAGATTGCCGGACGGGAATATGATCTGACGGTACCCGGCCTTGCCCGCGGCGATGAGGTGGGCGAAATCGCGCGCGCCCTGCAGGACTGCCGCGACGCACTTGCCGCGGCCGATCTGGCGCAGGCCGATCTGGTGATGAAGGGCGCGGCGCTGGAACGCGGCAGTTCAGCCGTGATGATGATGGATCTCGATTTCACCATCACCTATGTCAACGCCGCCCTGAAGTCGACCTTTGTCAACCGTCTTAAGGATCTGCAGGGCCACAAACCCGATTTCGACCCGGAACGGGTCGTCGGGCGGTCAATGGATGACTTCCACGCCGTTCCCGCGCATCAGCGCGAGATCATCAACCGCCCGGGCGCCTTGCCCTTCCATACCGAAATCGCCGTGGGCGACTGCCGCTTCTCACTGGACATGAATGAGGTGGTGATGCCCGGCAAGGGACGCATCGGATTCATGGTTGAATGGCGCGACGTGACCGAGGAACGGCTGAACCGGGCCCTGTTCGGGGCGATCGAAGCCACCCAGATCGTCTGCAACTTCGATACGGATCTGCGCCTGTTCAACGCCAACAGCGTTTTCCATCGCGTGCTGGGGACCTCAATGGCCGAGGTGACCGGGCGGCGCCTGCCCGATATTGTTTTCACTGAGGATGGCGACTGCGGCGATATCCTGTCGCGGCGCGAACCGCTGATCGGGCGCTTCACGCTGCGCATGGGCAACGATCGCGTGGCAGTGGCCGACGGCAGCCTGACGCCTGTGCGCGACGACAAGGGGCGGGTGATGCGGGTGGCACTGATCGCGAAGGATGTCACTGAAAGCCAGCGCGAATTGCGCGCCTCGGAACGGCGCAACGCCGCGATGATCGAGGCCCAGCGCGCGGTGGTCGAAAGCCTGGGTGTCTCGCTCAACCGTCTGTCCGACGGCGATCTGAGTGCAAGCATCGATGCTGCATTCGCGCCTGAATATGAAAAGCTGCGCGCCGATTTCAACGCCGCGATAGAAACCTTGTCGCGTGCGATCCGCGTCGTGATCGAAAACGCCGGTGCGATTGAAGGCGAAGCGCAGGAAATTTCCAATGCGGCCGAGGATCTTAGCCGACGCACCGAAAAGCAGGCGGCGACCCTGGAACAGACCGCCGCCGCGCTGGACGAACTGACCTCTTCGGTGTCTTCGGCCGCAACGGGCGTGGCCGAGGCGAACCGCGTCGTCACCGAAGCGCGCACAAGCGCGGAAACTTCGGGCCAGGTCGTGCAGCAGGCCGTTGCCGCCATGGGCGAGATCGAGCAATCGTCACAAAAGATTTCGCGCATCATCAGCGTGATCGATGATATCGCCTTCCAGACGAACCTTCTGGCGCTCAACGCCGGGGTCGAGGCGGCACGGGCGGGCGAAGCCGGCAGGGGGTTTGCCGTCGTCGCCTCGGAGGTGCGCGGCCTTGCCCAGCGCTCGTCCGAAGCGGCCCGGGAAATCGACGCGCTCATCTCGGCTTCGTCGGGCCATGTCCGGCGCGGCGTCGATCTTGTCGATGAAACCGGCCGGGCACTTGACGGCATCCTGGCGTCAGTGAACGACATCGCGGCGCGCGTATCGGAAATTGCCGCCTCGTCACAGGAACAATCGGCGGGCCTGGCCGAGATCAATGTCGCGGTGAACCAGCTGGATCAGGTGACCCAGCAGAATGCGGCGATGTTCGAACAGACCACGGCGGCCAGCCATTCGCTTAGCCGGGGCGCGCAATCGCTGACCGCGACCATGGCGCAATTCCGTACGGCGCAGGCGGCCGCGCCGGGCGATCTTGATCCGGCGCGCTTCCGCTCGGCCCGGGTGCCGCGCCCGGTGGCCGCTACCCCACGCGTGGCGGCACGGCTGACACAGGCGACCGCCCCGGCGCTACGCGCCACGGCAGACGACTGGGAAGATTTCTGAAAGGCGCACAGGCATGGAGCCAGCAACTAACAGCCCCTCGGCGCGCCGCCCGATCCGGGTTCTGATCGTCGACGATTCCATCACCATTCGCGCCTTGATCCGGCAGGTTCTTGCGCAGGATTCCCGGCTGATGGTGGTTGGCGAAGCCAACGACCCCTATGAAGCCCGGGAGAAGATCAAGATCCTGCATCCCGATGTGTTGACGCTGGATGTCGAGATGCCGCGGATGAATGGTCTTGAGTTCCTGGAAAAGCTGATGCGGTTGCGGCCGATGCCTGTGGTGATGATTTCATCACTCACGCAAAAGGGGGCGCGCGCGGCGCTTGAGGCGCTTTCGCTCGGGGCGGTGGATTGTATCGGAAAGCCTGTTGCGGGTGGGTTGCGTGAGGCTTTCCGCGACCTCGGCGACATGCTGGTCATGGCTGCGGGCGCGCGGCTGCGCCATCGTGCGCCCCAGGCGCAGATCCGCCCGAGCGCGGGTTTTGACTGGAACGGGCGCTATGTGCTGATCGGATCGTCGACCGGCGGGGTCGAGGCGCTGGAGACGCTTCTGGCAGGTTATCCCGCAAATTGTCCTCCGACGCTGATCACCCAGCACATGCCCGAAGGGTTTCTGGCGACTTTCGCACAGCGCCTGGCCGGGCGGATCGCCCCGCAGTTGCAGCTTGCAACCAATGGCGCGCCGCTGCGTCAGGGTCAGGTCTATCTGGCCCCCGGCGGGGACACCCATCTGCTTGTGACGCCTGGTGACCGACCCGCCTGCCGGCTTTGGGCCGGCGAAAAGCGCAGTGGCCACCGGCCATCGGTTGATGCGCTGTTCGAATCCGCCCTGCCGCATGCGCCCCGGGTCGTCGCGGCGTTGCTGACCGGGATGGGGCGCGACGGGGCCGAGGCCATGGGGCGTCTGCGCCAGGGCGGGGCGCAATGTCTGGCGCAGGATGAGGCGAGCTCGGTTGTTTTCGGCATGCCGCGTGCGGCGCTGGAAACGGGGGCGGCACAGGCGGCGGTTCCGCTGTCGCGCATGACTGCCGAAATCCTGAAACTCTGTGCCCGCCCGGAACAGATGCGGGTTGGGGCAGGGCGATGACGGACATCGCGCATGGGGTTGGCGGCCCGGGTGTCGCGCTGCGGCGCATTCGCCACATCGGGCAAGGCGAATATGCGGTGGGCACTGGTGATGGCGGTGCGATCTCCACGATCCTGGGATCCTGCGTTGCCACCTGCCTGCATGATCCGCGCGCGGGGCTTGGCGGGATGAATCATTTCCTGCTGCCCGAAGGCAATGGTAGCCGGATCCAGGCTGCAAGCTTTGGCGTGCATGCGATGGAACTTTTGATCAACGCGCTGATCAAGCAGGGGGCGGTGCGGGGGCGGTTGCGGGCAAAGGTGTTCGGCGGTGCGCGGATGATCGCGGGACTGTCCGACATCGGCCAGCGCAATGCGGCCTTTGTGCTGGAATTCCTGCGCCGCGAGGGCATTGCCTGTGTCGCGCAAAGCCTGGGCGGAACTTCGGCGCGGCGGGTGGAATTCTGGCCTGAAAGCGGCCGCGCCCGCCAGCGTCAGCTGCGCGAAGCGAATGTGGCGGAAAAAATTCCGGTGCCGGTGGCAGGCAACGATGTCGAATTGTTCTGACAGATCGGGCCTGGCGCACCTTCCCGGGGCCAGCGCCGCGTGGCCGTGCGGCGCGTCACAGGCCCCGGGGAACCAGGGCGCGGGTCTGATCGCGCCAAGACGCGGAGGCAGCCCTGGCCTGGTCGCACAGGGCGTGCCCGCGCAGCGAAGACCTATCCGCCCGGGCCGTCCCGTTTGCTGCCATGCCCGGGTTCGCTGCCATGCCCGGTGCCCCTTCGGCTTGGCCCCTCTGCCCTGGTCTTTGCGCTCAGGTTTGCCGGACCAGCTTTTTTACAAGGACATAGAAGGCCGGCACCATGAAGATCGCCAGAACGGTCGAGGCCACCATCCCCCCCAGCACACCGATGCCGATCGCGCGCTGCGCGGCCGCGCCTGCCCCCGTCGCGATGGCCAGTGGCAGCACCCCCAGCGCGAAGGCGAAAGAGGTCATCAGGATCGGGCGCAGCCGCATCTGGGCCGCGCGGCGCGCCGCCTGGGCCGCGGCCATGCCGCCCTGCCGCAGGCTTTCGGCGAATTCCACGATCAGGATCGCATTGCGCGCGGCAAGGCCGATGGTCGCCAGCAGCCCCACCTTGAAATAGACATCGTTCGATTGACCGAAGGTCCAGGCCGCCACCAGCGCGCCCAGCACGCCGACCGGCACCGCCAGCATCACCGAAAAGGGCACCGACCAGCTTTCATAAAGGGCTGCCAGGCACAGGAACACCACCAGCGCCGACATCGCGAACATCAGCGGCGCCTGATTTCCAGCTTGTTGTTCCTGATAGGAAATTCCCGTCCATGCCAGGCCATAGCCGCCGGGCAGCCCGGCCACGATCGCGGCGATCCGGTTCATTGCCTCGCCGGTGCTGACGCCCTCGGCCGGCGCGCCCGAGATTTCCAGCCCCCTTGTGCCGCCAAATCGGTTCAGGGTCGGGGAATTCTGTTCCCAGACCAGATTGATGAACGAGGTGAAGGGCACCATTTCGCCGCTGCGGTTGCGCGCGAACCAGCCCAGAATGTCTTCGGGTTGCATCCGCCAGTCGGCCGCGCCCTGCACGATCACCGGCCGCAGATCGACGCCCAGGGCGAATTCATTGACCTCGCGCCCGGAAAAGATGACCGGCAGAATCGCATTGACCTCGGACACCGACAGCCCCATGGCACGGGCCTTCTGCTGGTCGATGTCCAGTTTCAGCGCCGGGCGCTGGGTGCGTTCATGACCGTTGAATCCGGTGGCAAAGCCCGCCTCGGTTGCCTGCGCCACCATTGCCTGGGCGGCGGTTTCAAGCTCGGCCTGGCCGCGCGCACCCTGGTCGATCAGGAAGAAGGAAAAACCCGCGTTGCGCCCCAGCCCCTGAATCGCGGGCGGCTGCATGAAGGTGATGTTGCCCGCGCGATGGCTGCGGAAGCGGGCATTGCCCGTCTGCGCCAGCATCGCCGCGCTGCGCCCGGGCCGCGCCGGAAAATCCTTGAGCCGCACGAAGATTTGCGCAATGTTCTGCGCCCCCCCGCCAAAGCCCGACCCCAGCGCCACAAAGGCGGCGTCGACGATTTCGGCCTGATCGTTCAGCAGCCAGTCGCGCACCTCTTCGGCGACGGCGGTGGTCTGTGCGATGGTGGACCCTTCGGACAGCCGCAGCTGCACCATCAGCCCGCCCTGATCCTCTTGCGGCACGAAGGACGAGGGCAGGATGCGGAACATCCCGCCCGCGCCGATGGCGATGGCCACCAGCAGCACGAACATGCGGAACGGCCGGCGCAGGGTGACGCCCACCACCTTGCCATAGCCCAGCGTGGCGCGGTCCAGGTTGCGGTTGAACCAGCGCGCGGGCGCGGTATTGCCGCCATGGCGGCGCGCGCGCAGAAGGCCCGCGCACATCGCCGGCGTCAGGATCAGCGCCACCCCCAGCGACAGCAGCATCGCCGCGATGATGGTCACGGAAAACTGCCGGTAGATCACCCCGGTCGATCCCGGCATGAAGGCCATCGGCAGGAACACCGCCGACAGCACCAGCACGATCCCGATCAGCGCGGGCGTGATTTCGCGCATGGATTTGCGCGTCGCCTCGCGCGGGTCCAGCCCCTCTTCCTCCATCACGCGTTCGACATTTTCCACCACCACGATCGCGTCATCGACCAGCAGGCCGATGGCCAGCACCAGCGCGAACATGGTCAGCGTGTTGATCGACAGGCCAAAGGCCGCCAGCACCCCGAACGTGCCCAACAGCACGACCGGCACGGCGATGGTGGGAATGATCGTCGCGCGCCAGCTTTGCAGGAAGATCAGGATCACCAGAAAGACCAGCCCGACCGCCTCGAACATCGTGGCATAGACCTTGCCGATCGAGGCTTCGATGAAGGGCGAGATGTCGTAGGGCAGGGCGACCTCGACGCCCTCGGGCAGGGCGGGGGCGATACGGTCCAGCGTCTCGCGCACGCGCCGGGCGGTTTCCACCGCATTGGCGCCGGTCGCCAGGCTGACGGAAAAGCCGGCGGCATTGGCCCCGTTCAGTTCGGCGCTGCGGCCATAGCTTTCGGTGCCGATCTCGATATCGGCGACATCGGACAGATAGACGGTGCCGCCCTCATCCTCGGTGCGCAGGATGATGCGTTCGAATTCGCTGACCGAGGCCAGCTGGCTTTGCGCCGACAGCGCCACCGACAATTGCTGTCCCGGCACCACCGGCTGGCTGCCCAGCGATCCCACGCTGACGGTCGAATTCTGTTCGGCGATGGCCTGGGTCACATCGGCGGGTGTGATCTGATAGCGCGCAAGCCGCAGCGGATCGAGCCAGACCCGCATCGCATAGCCGGACGAAAAACTGTCGACCGAACCGACCCCTTCGGTGCGCAGCACCGCATCCTCGATCAGCTGGCCGGTCAGATCGCCCAGCGCCTGTGTTTCATAACGCCCGTCGCGCGACACCAGCGCGCCCACCAGCAGCGTCGACGACCCCGTCCGGCTGACCGACAGGCCACGCTGGCGCACGCTTTCGGGCAGGGCATTCTCGATCAGCTGCAGCTTGTTCTGCACCTGTATCTGCGCCGCATCCGGGGCGATGTCATCGGCAAAGACCAGCGAGACAAAGGACCGCCCCGTCGCCGACGAGGTCGAGGTCATGTACAACAGGCCATCCAGCCCCGTCATGCCGTCCTCGATCACCGAAGTGACCGAGTTTTCCACCACCTCGGCCGAGGCGCCGTTATAGGTGGCGCTGACGCGTACCGTGGTGGGGGCGATGTCGGGATATTGTTCGATCGGCAGGGTCGACAGGCCCCAGACGCCGAACAGCATGGTGATGATGGCGATCACCCAGGCAAAGACCGGGCGCGAGATGAAGAACTGCGCCATGGCTCAGTTGACCTTGCGGGCGGCTTCGGGCCGGGCCTGTACGGGTTGGGCCTGTACGGGTTGGGCCGCGTCGGGGACAAGGTCGCGCACGACGCCGGTGGCGTCGATCGCGACCGGGACGGTGGTGACCTGTGCGCCATCGCGCAGCCGTGCCAGCCCGTCGATCACCACCACATCGCCCGCCGATGCCCCCGCCCGGATGATCCAGGCATTGTCATGCGTGCCCGCCTCGACCAGCACCCGTTTGCGCGCCACACCGTCTTCGACGAAAAACGCGGTCAGGCTGCCGTCGGGGGCGCGTTCGGTGGCGCGCTGGGGGACCAGAACCGTGCGCGTCTCGCCCAGGGACAGATCGCCGCGCAGGAACATGCCGGGCAGGATGCGCGCGTCGGGATTGGGCACGCTGAAGCGCAGCACCCGCGTGGCCGTGGTGGTCGAAACCGTCGGGCCCGGCGACACAAGCGTTCCGGCATGGTCATAGGGCGCGCCGGTTTCCAGCGTCAGGTTCAGGTCGGGCGCGCGCGGGGTGATCTCGCCCGCGGCAATGCTGGCCTCAAGACGCAGGCGGGCGACGGTGGGTTCGGTCACATCCACATAGATCGGATCGATCTGCACCAGATCGGCCAGCGCGGCGGCCTGATTGGCGGTGACGACATCGCCCACCGCGGCCAGCGGAACGCCGATCACGCCGCCCACGGGCGCGGTGATCGTGGTCCAGGACAGCTGCGCCTCGGCCAGGCGCAGATCGGCTTCGGCCTTGGCGACGTCGGCGCGCGCCTTCAGCGCCTCGGCCTCGGCATTATCCAGCGCCGAACGGCTGGCGGCGGCGGTGGCGGCCAGCGTGCGGGCCCGTTCAAAGGCGGTTTCCGCCACCGGCAGGGCGGCGCGCGCGCGTTCCAGCGCAGCCCGGGCCGAGGCGAGCGCCGCCTCATGCTGGACCGGATCGATGCGGAACAGCGGCGTGCCGGGGTCAACCTGGCTGCCGGGGGTGAACAGGATTTCGGTGATGGCGCCGCCCACACGCGGGCGGATTACCGTGGCATTTGGCGAAACGGCGCGGCCGGGCAGGGTGGTGCTGACCGGCACGACCGCCTCTTGCAGGATCATCACGCCCACCTCGGGCGGGCGGGGGGCGGCACCCTGCCCCTGACCTTGGCCCGGGCTCTGGCCCGGGGGGCGCGATTGCTGGGCGGGCACGGGCAGGGCAAGGGCCCCGGCCAGCGTGACACCGAACAGGGTGGCGGTGGCGGCAGCCGTCGCAAGGCGGCGGGCGGCATGGGCAAGGCGGATGGGCATCGGGATTTTCCGGGTCCTCTTGTCGGGGCTTTGGGGGCAGGGCGTTCGCGATGGGCGCAGCAGACAGCGTTGATACGCGGCTGTCCAGTGGTTCCGTCGCAGGGCGACGGGCGGCGCGGTCACTTTTCCGCCGTCAGCCGCAACAGGCCTGCACACGGGCCCATCCCCTGCGACCGGCATCCGCCGGCCCGCTTTTACGGCAACCGGAAAAGCGCCCTGGGCGGGATGCGGTCACCAGAAAGCGTCGAACACCGCATCCGATTCTGTCGCAATGCACGCCACCCGGGGCGGGGCGCTTCCTGTCACGGGCCGGGCTGCCCCAAAGCCAGGGTGGCGCGCGGTATTGGCCGGCGTTTCGCGCCCCGCGATGATCCCCCCGGATTTCCGCCGGTGGGCTTTTCGTTTCGGTAGACCTTTGTATACCGTTCCGGTATAGAGCCCCCAGAAGCAAGGAGGCATGGATACCATGGCTGAAGTGAACACCCCCGACATCATCTATACCAAGGTTGACGAAGCGCCAGAGCTGGCCTCTGCATCGCTTCTGCCGATCATCCGCAGCTTTGCCGCCGCCGCCGGTGTCAGCGTCGGCACGCGCGACATTTCGCTGGCCGGGCGCATTATCGCCGCCTTTCCCGAACAGCTGACCGAGGCGCAGCGCCAGTCCGACGATCTGGCCGAACTTGGCAAGCTGGTGACCACGCCCGAGGCCAATGTGATCAAGCTGCCCAACATCTCGGCCTCGGTGCCGCAGCTGGTGGCGGCGGTCAAGGAACTGCAGGCGCAGGGCTATGCCATCCCCGATTACCCCGAGGCCCCCGCGACCGCGGCGGAAAAGGACATCCGCGCCCGGTTCGACGCGATCAAGGGTTCGGCCGTGAACCCCGTCCTGCGCGAGGGCAATTCCGACCGCCGCGCCGCGGTGGCGGTCAAGAACTTTGCCAAGGCCAACCCGCATTCGATGGGGGCCTGGTCCCGCGACAGCAAGACCCGCGTGGCGACCATGGGGTCGGGCGATTTCTTCTCGAATGAAAAATCCGCCACCCTGTCGGCCGCGCAGGCCGGTGCCGTGCGCATCGAACTGGTGGGCAAGGACGGTTCGGTCGCGGTGCTGAAAGAGGGCGTGAAATTCCCCGAAGGCGCGGTGGTCGATGCGACCTTCCTGTCGGCGCGCGCGCTGGATGCCTTCCTGGCCGAACAGATCGAGGCGACCAGGGCCGAAGGCACGCTGTTTTCACTGCACATGAAGGCCACGATGATGAAGGTTTCCGACCCCATCATCTTTGGCCATGCGGTGCGCGTCTTCCTGGCGCCGGTGTTCGACAAATACGGCGACAAGCTGGCCGCCGCGGGCGTGAACCCGAATTCGGGCCTGGGCGATGTGCTGGCCCGCGTGGCCGAAATGCCCGAAAAGGCCGGGATCGAGGCCGAGATCGAAAAGGTCATGGCCGCGCGCCCGCCGATGTACATGGTGAATTCCGACAAGGGCATCACCAACCTGCATGTGCCGTCCGATGTGATCATCGACGCCTCGATGCCCGCGCTGATCCGCGCTGGCGGCAAGGGCTGGGGCCCGGATGGCAAGGAACATGACACCAACTGCGTCATCCCCGACAGCTCCTACGCGCCGGTTTATGATGAGACGATCCGCTATTTCAAGGAAACCGGCGCGCTGGACCCGCGCACCGCGGGCACCGTGCAGAACATCGGCCTGATGGCGCAGAAGGCCGAGGAATACGGCAGCCACCCGACCACCTTCGAAATCCCCCAGGACGGCACCGTGCGCATGGTGCTGGCCAATGGCGAGGTGCTGCATGCGCATGAGGTCGAGGCGGGCGACATCTGGCGTTCGGCTTCGGCGCGCAAGGCGCCGATCGAGGATTGGGTGAAGCTGGCCATCGATCGTCAGCGCGCCGAAGGCTGCCAGGCGATCTTCTGGCTGGATGCGAACCGCGCCCATGATGCCGAGCTGATCAAATATGTGAAGCCCATCCTGCAAGCCGCTGGTGTTGAAGATAAATTCCTGATCCTTGCCCCGCGTGAGGCGACCCGCCTGACGCTGGAAACCATCCGCAAGGGGGAAAATTCCATCGCCATCACCGGCAACGTGCTGCGCGATTATCTGACCGACCTGTTCCCGATCCTGGAACTGGGCACCTCGGCCAAGATGCTGTCGATCGTCAAGCTGATGCAGGGCGGCGGCATGTTCGAAACCGGCGCGGGCGGCTCGGCGCCCAAGCATGTGCAGCAGCTGATGGAAGAAAACCATCTGCGCTGGGACAGCCTTGGCGAATTCTGCGCGCTGGGGGAAAGCCTGAAGTTCCTGGCCGATGTGCGCGGCAATGAAAAGGCGCGCGTGCTGGGCGAGGCGGTCGATCTGGCCACCCAGGGCATCCTGGATGACAACCGCTCGCCCGGGCGCAAGGCCGGTCAGCCCGACAACCGCGACAGCCACTATTGGTTCGCGCGCTACTGGGCCGAGGCGCTGGCCGCGCAGGGCAAGGATACCGCCCTGGCCGCGCATTTCGCGCCGGTCGCCAAGGCCCTGGTCGCGGATGAGGCCAAGATCCTGGCGGAACTGCACGAAGGTCGTGGCAAGCCGGTGGATATGGGCGGCTATTACCATGCCGACCCGGCCAAGGTGGCGGCGGTGATGCGGCCCTCGGCCACGCTGAACGCCATCATCGGCTAAGGCGCCGCGGCGCAAGATCTGGCGGGGCGCGGGGGAAACCCTGCGCCTTGCCTTTTGGGCGGGCAGGAAGGGCTTGGCTTTCGCGCCGTCCCGGCGGAACATGGGGCCTGCGCATCGCCAAAGGACCCGCCATGACCCATCCGATCAGCAGCTTCCCCATTCCCGATCTTGCCAGCCTGCCCGAGGATATCCGCGCCCGGATCGCGCAGGTGCAGGAAAAATCGGGCTTTATCCCCAATGTCTTTCTGGCGCTGGCGCATCGGCCCGATGAATTCCGCGCCTTCTTTGCCTATCACGACGCGCTGATGGACAAGCCCGGCGGTCTGACCAAGGCCGAACGCGAGATGATCGTGGTTGCGACCAGCGCCGCCAACCAGTGCCAGTATTGCGTGATCGCCCATGGTGCGATCCTGCGCATCCGGGCCAGGGACCCCCTGATCGCCGATCAGGTCGCGGTCAACTATCACAAGGCCGACATCACCGCGCGCCAGCGCGCGATGCTGGATTATGCGATGAAGGTCTGCCTGCGCGCGCAGGATCTGTCGCCCGACGACCGCGCCGCGCTGGAAGCGCAGGGATTTGACGCCGGGGATATCTGGGACATTGGTGCCATCGCCGCCTTTTTCGGCATGTCGAACCGGATTGCCAACATGGCATCGCTGCGGCCAAATGACGAATTCTACAGCCTCGGGCGGGGGTGATGAAACTTGATGCAGAGCTTTATCTTATGTGCGCAAGTCACTGGTTAAGCTACATTTCAGGTTTGGAAATAGCGTCCAGTTCCTCGATCGCGATGCCGCGCTTGCCAGCGGCCTCCAGCACGGATTTCTGCACCCTGCGGCTGCGTTTCAACAGCCGCAGGAAGCGGTCCTGATCCAGCGTCAGCAACATGCAGGGCGTGATCGCGCGCACTTCGGCACGCCGCGCGCGCCGCATCAGGATCGCCATCTGGCCGAACATCTCGCCCCGGCCCAGTCGCAGGGTCTGGTTCGCGGTCTTCAGCTCGACCGCGCCCGAGGCGATGAAATAGACCGTCCGCCCGGGGCTGTCCTTGCGCAGGATCACCTCGCCCGCGCGGGCATAACGCGCGCGCAGCTGCCGGCACAGCCGCGTCAGAACCGCATCGTCCAGATCGGCAAACAGCGGCAGCGCGCGTGCCAGTTCGCGTTTCTGCAAGGCCAGGTCCAGCGGCGGGCGGCGGTCCAGTTCGGCGCGCCGTGCCGCCATGTCCTGGCTCAGCGCGGTATACAGTTCCGCCCCGATCAGCCCGTCGTCATGCATCGATTCGTATTCGCGTTCTTCGATCCGCAGCGCGGTGCGGCGGATGAAACCGCGTTCCAGTTCCTCGGCATAGCCCGGATATTGCAGCCGCAGCCCGTCCAGTGCCTTGTCCACCTCATTCAGGCGCCGGTCGAGCATTTCATGCAGCAGATCGGCCACGCGCCGGCCATGGATGCGCCGGATGCGGGCGTCAATAAAGCCGTGCAGGTCGCGCAGGATCAGCCGTTGGGTCAGCAGGATTTCCAGCCGGTCGGCCATCAGCCGCCCCAGGAACACCGAAATCCGCAGCCGGTTGTGCAGGAACACCGCCGCGCGAAAGCCACGCCCGTCATGGCCCAGGCTGCGCCGGGCGCCGGCCTGATAACCGCTGCGCCCGCCCGCGCGGGCCGCCTCGATCAGCCGGTCGGCATCCGACAGGATACGTTCGGCCAGCCGCACCGAAATGGCCCGTTCACGCAGCCGCGCCAGGATCAGGTCGCGTTCCGCCCCCGCCAGCGCGATCAGGCCCAGCGTGATGCGGTCGCGGTCCTGCAGCTCGGTGCTGTCCTCGGCCGCCTTGACCGCGCGGTCCAGCCGTTCGCCAAATCGCTTTGCCTCGGACCGCACCGTCTCGCGCGTCAGTTCGTAATTGTCCGAGGCACGCGCCACCTCTTCGCGTACGGTCTGCAAGGCCACCGCGATCACCTGCTTGGACAGTGCGGCATCCAGCGGCGACAGCCGGTCCAGCCCCAGCCGCCCGATCACCCAGCGCAGGCTGGACCCCTGCACGATCAGCGTGAACAGCGTGAAGGATGTCGCAAGGATACCGACCATCCGGCGGATGTCGGCCGGGATCAGCAGGCTTTCGGTCACCGCCAGCGCCAGCGCCAGCGTGACCGCCCCGCGCAAGCCCCCCCACAGGATCGCGATCCGGTAGGGCCGCTCGACCGGCGGCGACAGGTGCAGGGCCGTCAGCACCGGCAAAAGCCCGAACAGGATCACCGCGCGCGCCGCGACCGCCGCCGCCAGCACCACCAGCGTCAGCCCCAGATCGGTCCAGGTGACCCCGTCCAGCATCCGCGGGATCAGCAGCGCCGCCAGCACGAAGATCAGCGCCCCCGCCCAATGCGCCAGCACATTCCAGACATCGCGCAGGAAGGCCCAGGCCGCGGGCGCCAGCTTGCCTGGCGCAAGGTAGTTCAGCGTCATCCCCGCCGCCACCACCGCGATCACACCGGACACCGCCAGCACCTGTTCGGCCAGGATATAGGCCAGATAGGGCAGCGCCACCGAGGCCGAGACCTGCGCCAGCGGGAAACGCTCGAACAGCCACATGATCCGCAGCCCGGCCCGCGCCAGCGCCCAGCCCACCAGCACCCCCCCCAGGATCAGCACGGGAAACTGCCCCAGCGCGCCCGACAGGGTGGGGTCGGGCGTGCCGCGGCGCACGAAGGCGGCAAAGACCCCGAACAGCGCAATGGCGGCGGCATCGTTCAGCAGGCTTTCGCCCTCGATGATCCGGCTCAGCCGGCGCGGCGCGGCCAGCGAGCGGAAGATCGTCACCACCGCCGAGGGGTCCGTGGTCGACACGATCGCACCCAGCATCAGGCAGGCCATCAGCGGCAGCGCCGAGACGCCGGCCAGCGCATAGCCCACCGCCAGCGTCGCCACCACCACCGCCAGCACCGCCATCACCAGGATCGGCACCCAGTCGTCCAGCATCCGGCGCAGGTTCATTTCCAGCGTGGCCTGAAAGATCAGGGTGGGCAGAAAGACATAAAGGAAGACGTTTGACCGGATCGGCAGGCCCAGAATCGCCTCGGCCACCGGGTTCAGCGCATCGGTCAGATCGGTGCGCAGGAAGAAGGCGGCGGCGATGCCGATCAGGATGCCAAGGGCGGCCAGCAGCACGGTGAAGGGCAGCCGCAACCGCGCGGCCAGCGGCTCGGCCGCGCCGATCACAAGAAACAGCGATGCAAAGATCGCAAGGAAAACCACGATGTCCATTCTGTTGATATTACAGACTTTGCCGTCCTGCGGAATGGGATCTGGCGGGGGGCTTCGATTTCGTGATCGCCCGGCCCGGGGCGCAGGCGAATTTGCGCGCGCAGGCGGGCCCCGGGGGCCGGTCATGACCCGGCGGCGGCCCTGGGTTGCGCTGGCGGGTGTGATGGGGCGGGTGTGATGGGGCCAGTGCGAAGGAGATCGGTGCGAAGGGGCGGATGCAGGTCCGGCGCTGTTCAGCGCCGCAGCCGCGGGCCCAGCACGCGCTTGACCGCCTCAAGCGCCAGAAAGCCCAGCGCCGCCGCCCCGGCGACCCGCGCCAGATCGGCCGCCCCCGGCAGGGCAAAGCCAAAGATCGCGGCGGCGGGCGGCCACAGCAGGATCGGCGCCAGCACCAGCGCCACCGCGACCGGCACCAGCGCCAGCGCCCGGTTCGGCCGCACCAGTGCCCCCCAGGGCGAGGCGCTGTAGGACCGGTTCACATAGATCAGCCCCAGCACCGCGCCAACCAGCGCCAGGAACGACAGGGTGCGCAGGTTCTCGGGGTCCGGGCCACGGCCCAGCGCCCCGAAATAGACCGCCGCCACCACGGCAAAGGCCACCAGCCCCTGGATCAGCCCCCAGCCCAGCATCGCGGGCGAAAACAGCGAGGCCGATGGCGGGCGCGGCGGGCGGCGCATGGTATCGTCTTCCTCGGGTTCGGCCTCAAAGACCAGCGCGCAGACCGGGTCGATCAGCAGCTCCATCAGCGCGATGTGCAGCGGGCCGAAAACGATCGGCGTGCCCATCAGCAACGGCATCAGCGCCAGCCCCGCAATGGGCACATGCACCGCCAGGATGAATCCCATCGCCTTGCGCAGGTTGTCATGGATCCGCCGGCCCAGACGCACCGCCCGCACGATTGAGGAAAAATCGTCGTCCAGCAGCACGATCCCGGCGGCTTCGCGCGCGACATCGGTGCCGCGCCCGCCCATGGCGATGCCGATATGCGCGGCCTTCAGCGCGGGCGCGTCATTGACCCCGTCGCCGGTCATCGCCACCACCTCGCCCCGCGCCTTGAGCGCGGTGACAAGGCGCAGCTTCTGTTCGGGCAGGACGCGGGCAAAGATCGCGGTGCCGGCCAGCGTTTCGGCCAGCCGGTCATCGTCCAGCGCGGCGATCTGCGCCCCGGTCATCACCGTGCCCGCGGGCAGGCCCGCCTCGGCGGCGATGGCGCGCGCGGTCACCGGATAATCGCCCGTGATCATCACCACGCGGATGCCCGCCTGCTGACATTCGCGCACCGCTTGCGGGACGCCCTCGCGCAGCGGATCGGCCAGGCCCGCCAGCCCCACCAGCCGGAAGTCCAGCGCCTCGGGCGCGTCGGGCAATGCCGTGCCCGGCGCTTCGGCCAGCGCCAGCCCCAGCACGCGCAGGCCATCCCCGGCCATCCGGTTGGTTTCGCCGTGCAGCCAATCGGCCACCGCCGGGTCAAGGTGGCACAGCGCGGCAATGGCCTCGGGCGCGCCCTTGGCGGCGGCGATCAGGCCCGGACCCGCGCCGGTCCAGATCTGGGTCACGGCCAGCAGATCGTCGCGCAGGCCAAAGCTGCGCGCCAGCCGCAGCGCCTGACCGCACGCGCCGGTGGCGCCGATGCCGCGCGCGGCGGCCAGCGTGTGGAAGGCGGCATCCATCGGATCGACGGGATGGGGGGCGCTGGCCAACAGGCCCGCGCGCAGGGCCTGCGCCGCATCGCCCCCATCCGCGACACCCGGGGCGGGGCAGAGTTGGGCCACCATCATGCGGTTTTGCGTCAGCGTGCCGGTCTTGTCGGTGCACAACACCGTCGCCGCCCCCAGCGCCTCGATCGAGGCGGCGCGGCGCGTCAGCACCCGCGCGCGCGAAATGCGCCAGGCCCCCATCGCCATGAAGACCGTCAGCACGACGGGAAATTCCTCGGGCAGCATCGCCATGCCCAGCGCGATCCCGGCCAGCGCGGCCTGCATCCAGTCGCCGTGCAGGCTGCCATAAAGCAGCACCACCGTGACTGACACCGCCCCGCCAAAGGCCCCCGCCAGCCGCACCAGCCGCGCGGTCTGGGCGCGCAGGCGGGGCGGTTCGCGGTCCAGCCCGGCCAGCGAATGGCCGATGCGCCCGATGGCGCTGGCCGCGCCCGTGGCGGTGACGCGGGCAAGCCCCGACCCGCGCACCACCAGCGCGCCGGAAAACACCATCGCCAGATCCTCGCTGCCGGGGGGGGCATCGGGCGGTGCATCGGGCGGTGCATCGGGCGGTGCATCGGGCGGTGCATCGGGGTGGGCGGCGCGCTTGCGCACGGGCACGGATTCGCCCGTCAGCAGCGATTCATCGGCGCTCAGCCCCTCGGCCTGCAACAGCTGCGCATCGGCGGGGATGCGGTCGCCCTCGGCCAGGATCAGAAGATCGCCGCGCACCACCTCGCGCCCCGGAATGCGCAGCCGTTCGCCCCCCCGCAGCACCAACGCGCGCGGCGAGGACAGATCGCGCAGCGCCTCAAGCACGCGTTCGGTGCGGCTTTCCTGCACGGCCGTGATGGTGACCGACAGCGTGGCCACGACCAGCAGGATCAGCGCCTCATGCAGATCGCCGAAGATCAGATAGACGATGGCCGCCAGCACCAGCAGCAACAGCATCGGTTCGCGCAACACCTCGGCCAGGATGCGCAGGCCCGACCGGCGGCGCGCGCGGGGCAATTCGTTGGGGCCCTCGGCCGCCAGCCGCGCGGCGGCCTCGGCCGCGCCAAGGCCGGTTGGCACATCTGTCATCGGATCAATGCCCCCGGCGGTGGTGCGCCTTGCGGGCCTGCGAATTGTGCCGGTGCGTCTTGCCGGGCGGGGGGGCGCCCTCGGCTTCCATCGCGCGGCGCAGGCGGCGGATCAGAACGGCGCGGGCCTTTTCATCGGGCTCGGCCGCCAGCGCCGCATTGATGTCCAGGATCAGGCCGGACACATCGTTGTGCCAGTCCAGCCGCGCCACGTCGGCAGGGTCGATGCGCGGCGGGGCGGCGCCCGCCAGCCGCACCGCGCCGCCATCGGTCAGCCGGAAGCTGTCATCCAGCGCAGGCTGCAATACCCGGTCGGGCGCGATCATCCCCGTCAGCCGCGCGGCCATGCCACCAATCGCCTCGGGCTCGCCATGCACCAGAAAAACCTCATGTGCGACGGGCAGGCGCGCGCGAACCCAGGCCGCCAGTTCCGGCCCGTCGGCATGGCCCGAATAGAGGTCGATCGCGCGGATGCGGGCGCGCACGGCATAATCCTCACCCTGGATGCGCACGGCGCGCGCGCCTTCTTGCAAGATGCGCCCCAGCGTGCCGGTGGCCTGATAGCCGCACATCAGCACCGTCGCCTCATCGCGCCAGATCCAGTTCTTCAGCCGGTGACGGATGCGGCCCGCCTCGCACATGCCGGATGCGGCGATGACAATGTGAAATTCGCGCAGGTTGTCCAGCGCCTTGCTTTGTTCCAGCGTCTCGGTGAAGTGGATCTGCCGCGCCTCCAGCGCCTGTATCAGGGCAGAGCCGCCTTCCAGATCGGCGGCGTGCTGGGCAAAGATCGCCGTGGCGCGGGTGGCGAGCGGCGAATCCACATGCACGGGGATCTTCGGCAGCGCGCCTTCGGCCATCAGCTGCGCCAGATCGGTGATCAGTTCCTGCGCGCGTTCCACCGCGAAGGACGGGATCAGCAGCGCGCCATGCGGATGCATCGCGGCGCGCACCTCTTCGCACAGCACCGTGCGACGGCGTGCGGCGGTGGCATCCTCGCGGTCGGTATCGCCATAGGTGCTTTCGACGATCAGATAATCGACGCCCGCGGGGCCCTCGGGGTCGGGATGCAGCAATTTGTAATCCGGGCCGATATCGGCGGAAAACAAAAGCCGCAGGGGGGGCTGGTCGGGGTCACGGGCGATTTCCACCTCGACCGAGCTTGACCCGAGCATGTGGCCCGCGTTCCAGAACCGCGCGCGCAGCCCCGGGATCACCGCGAACCACTGGCCATAATCCTGTGGCTGAAACAGCGCCAGGCAGCGTTCGGCATCCTCGCCCGTATAGATCGGGCTGACGGGCGCGCGGCCGCGGCGCAGGTTGCGCCGGTTCAGCTGTTCGACCTCGAATTCCTGGATATGGGCGCTGTCGGGCAGCATGACCGAACACAGATCGCGCGTGGCCTCGGTGGCGTGGATCGCGCCGCGAAACGCCTCGCGCACCAGTTTCGGCAAAAGCCCCGAATGGTCGATATGCGCGTGGCTGAGGATCACCGCGTCGATTGACGAGGCGGGGAAGGGAAAGGGGCGGTAGTTCAGTTCCTTTTCCGTCTTGGCGCCCTGGAACATGCCGCAGTCGATCAGCACCGTGCCGCCCGCCGTCTTCAGGCGAAAGCACGACCCCGTCACGCAATGGGCCGCGCCGTGAAAGCTCAGTTCCGGGTCCTGCATGGGCTGTCCTTTCTGCCGGCTTCGGGGGCAGGGCCAGCCTGGCCGGCGCCGCTGGCGGGGGGAAGCGTCTGGTGATGGCGCAGCAGCTGACCTTCGCGGGCGCGCAGGGCCTCGGTCAGAAAGGCGATCACGGCGCGTTCGCGCGGGATCTGGCGCAGATCGCGGTGGCAGGTCAGCCAGTAGCTGCGCGTCAGCGCCACCTGATCGGGCAGGACCAGATCCAGACCCGCGCAGTCGCGCGCGATGTAATCGGGCAGCACGCACAGCCCCAGCCCGCCCCGTGCCGCCGCCAGCTGGTTGAAGATGCTGGAACTTTTGATCCAGGGCCGGATCGCGGGATGGACCTCGTCCAGATAGTCCAGACCGGGGGCAAAGATCATTTCTGGGATATAGCCGATGAAGGTCTGCCCGCGCAGGTCATCGCGCGTGCGGATCGGGGGACGGGCGTCCAGATAGGACCGCGCACCATAGATGTGCAGGCTGTAATCGACGATGCGTTCCGACCTGTAGGGCCCGGCCTTGGCCGGATCCAGCGTGACCGAGATGTCGGCCTCGCGCCGCGACAGCGCCAGCACCTGCGTCAGCGTGATCAGTTCCAGCGAGATGCGCGGAAAGCGGCGGGTGAAACCGGACAGCATGTCGCGGCTGAAGAAACTGCCAAAGCCCTCGGGCACGGCCAGCCGCAGCGTGCCGCCCTGGGCAAAGGCGGCCTCGGCCAGATCGGCGCCCAGCCGCGTGGCCTCGGCCTCCATCCGCTCGGCGGTTTCCACCAGCCGCCGGCCCGCGCCCGTCAGCACATAACCGCGCGGGTTGCGTTCGAACAGCCGCAGCTTCA
Organism: Pontitalea aquivivens; assembly: GCF_046507575.1. Classification (NCBI taxonomy): domain Bacteria; kingdom Pseudomonadati; phylum Pseudomonadota; class Alphaproteobacteria; order Rhodobacterales; family Paracoccaceae; genus Pontitalea; species Pontitalea aquivivens. The sequence continues at coordinate 71,233 of NZ_JBKFEY010000007.1, forward strand.
GCGCGCCTTCCAGCCGGTCGACCCGGCGCGACACCGTCACATGCGAACTGCCCAGCACACGGGCGGCGCGCGACAACTGCCCCTCGCGCGCAAGGGCCAGGAAGACCTGCAGATCGTCCCAGTCGAAATTCGTCATTCGTGCCTGTTCAAAAATGTTCAGAACCTGTCTGAAATTAATCCGGTCTGAACTCTTGTGTCAAAGGCGGATTCCGGGGAACCTTTGCGGGCAACGGCGGGGGGAACCATGGACCAGTATGATTACATCGTGATCGGCGCGGGCAGCGCGGGCTGTGTGCTGGCCAATCGCCTGTCTGCCGATCCGCGCAACCGGGTGTTGTTGCTGGAGGCGGGGGGGCGCGACAATTATCACTGGATCCACATTCCGGTGGGCTATCTTTACTGCATCGACAACCCGCGCACCGACTGGCGTTACCGGACCGAGGCCGAGCCGGGGCTGAACGGACGCGCGCTGCTGTATCCGCGCGGGCGGGTGCTGGGGGGATGTTCGTCGATCAACGGCATGATCTATATGCGCGGGCAGGCGCGCGATTACGATCAGTGGCGGCAGATGGGCTGCACCGGCTGGGGCTGGGACGATGTTCTGCCGCTGTTTCGCGCGCAAGAGGATTTCCACCGCGGCGCCAGCGATCTGCACGGGGCGGGCGGCGAATGGCGGGTGGAACGGGCGCGCGTGCGCTGGCAGGTGCTGGACGCCTTTCTGGATGCCGCCGTGCAGGCCGGCATTCCGCGCAGTGACGATTTCAACACCGGCGACAATGAAGGTGCCGGCTATTTTGAGGTGAACCAACGGTCGGGCGTGCGCTGGAACACGTCCAAGGCCTTTCTGCGCCCGGCGATGGGGCGGCCCAACCTGCGCGTGCTGACCGGCGCGCAGGCCGAGCGGCTGATCATCGCGGGCGGCGAGGTGCAGGGCGTCGTCTTCCACCACGAAGGCCGCCGGACCGAGGCCCGCGCCGCGCGCGAAACCATCCTCAGCGCGGGGTCGATCGGGTCGGTCCAGATTCTGGAACTGTCGGGCGTGGGGCGGGGCGATGTGTTGCAATCCGCGGGCATCACGCCGCAGGCCGAGGTGGCCGCCTTGGGCGAAAACCTGCAGGACCATCTGCAGCTGCGCCTGGTCTACAAGGTGCAGGGCGTGCCCACGCTGAACGAAAAGGCCAGCAGCCTGTGGGGCAAGGCCGCGATCGGGCTGGAATATCTGTTCCGGCGGTCGGGCCCGATGTCGATGGCCCCCAGCCAGCTGGGGATCTTTACCCGGTCTGGCCCCGACAAGGAAACCGCGGATCTGGAATATCACGTCCAGCCCGTCAGCCTGGACAAGTTCGGCGACCCGGTCCATCCCTTCCCGGCGATGACCGCCAGCGTGTGCAACCTGCGCCCCGAAAGCCGCGGCTCGGTCCATGTAAAAAGCCCCGATTTCCGCGCCGCCCCCGCGATCGCGCCGAATTACCTGTCGACCGAGGGCGACCGCGATGTGGCCGTGCGCGCCATCCGCCTGACCAGGGCGATCGTGGCTCAGCCCGCCTTCGCGCGCTTTCAGCCGCAGGAATACCGCCCCGGTCCGGCCTGTGAAAGCCATGATGATCTGGTCCGTGCCGCGGGCGATATCGGCACGACGATCTTCCATCCCGTCGGCACCTGCCGGATGGGCGCGGATGCGGGCTCGGTCGTGGACCCGCGGCTGCGGATGCGCGCGCTGGGCCGGTTGCGCATCGCCGATGCCTCGGTCATGCCCACGATTACCTCGGGCAACACCAATTCGCCCACGCTGATGATCGCGGAAAAGGCCGCCCGCATGATCCTGGAGGATGCAAGGTCCTGAGAGACGGGGCCTGAGAGACGGGGCCTGAGATCCGGGGGGCCTGAGATCCGGCCCCCGCGCGGGGCCTAGTCCTGCCGGATATAGCCGCCATAGCGGGTGATGCGGTCTTCAAAGGCGGTGACATTGGCCACCGCATCGGGCGACCGCGCGGCCATGCCCGACAGCAGCATCTCGACCACCGAAAAGGCCGTGGACAACGAGGGCAGCAGCTGCGGCCCCGCCATCGGCAGCGCCACCACCTTCCACGCGCCCACCGCCAGCGGCGATCGGTGGCTGTCGGTCAGCGCCAGCACCCGCGCCCCGCAATCGCGCGCGATCTGGCAGGCGCGGACCACCTCGGTGGAATAATGGGCAAAGCTGATCGCCATCACGATATCCTCGGGGCCCGTCATCGACAGCTGATCCATGATCGCGCCGGGCTGTGCGGGGGATTCGCGGAAACTGGCAAAAGCCATGCTGCCGACATAGGCAAAGTAATGCGCGATCGCATAGCAGGACCGCACCCCCACCGAATGCACCCGGCGCGCGCCCAGCAGCGGGTCGATGCAGGATTCCAGCGTCTCCAGCAACTCGGGCGTGTGCAGCAGATCGGCATTGGCGCGGTTGGCGTCCAGCATCTCGGTGAAGATGTCGGTATTGGTGCGCAGCCGCAGCGCCCGGGCGCGCGCGGCATAGCTGGGCGCGCGCTGCGCCAGCGCCTTGCGGATATCGGCGCGGAAGGCGTCAAAGCCGTCATAGCCCAGTTCCTTGGCCAGCCGCGTCACCGTATTGGCATTGACCCCCGCCTTGCCCGCCAGCCCCCGGACCGAGCTGAAGGCGACCTCGGACGACTGGTCCAGCACCCAGGCGGCCAGTTGCGCCAGCGCCGGCGCGCCGGTGGCGGCAATGCGGGACAGGCGGTCGCGCAGGCTGGGGGGAGGGGCGGTCATCGGGGTGCGGCAGCCTTTGTGATCATGCATATGCTTTATCATGGCTTCCAAAATAAAACAAATGTGTTATCGTTCGTCCAGAAACGGATATGCAACTCAGGAGAGGTTCATGAACATCAAGACATTCGGCGCGGTTCTGGCGCTGTCGGTCGCGGCATCGCCGGTTTTCGCGCAGGAAAAGTTCATCTCGATCGGGACGGGTGGCGTGACGGGCGTCTATTACCCGACCGGGGGCGCGATCTGCCGGATGATGTCGCGCACGCGGGCGGATCACGGCATCCGCTGCGGCGTCGAATCGACGGGCGGGTCGGTTTATAACGTGAACGCCGTGCGCTCGGGCGAACTGGAATTCGGCGTGGCGCAATCGGATGTGCAGTTCAAGGCCTATGCCGGCGAGGGCAACTTTGCCGATCAGGGCGCCAATCCCGATCTGCGCTCGGTCTTTTCGATCCACCCCGAACCCTTCACCGTGGTTGCCCGCGCCGATGCCGGGATCGCCAATTTCGACGATCTGAAGGGCAAGCGCGTCAATGTCGGCAACCCGGGGTCGGGCCAGCGTGACACGATGGAAGTGCTGATGACGGAACTGGGCTGGCAGATGTCGGATTTCGCGATGGTGTCCGAACTGCAGGCCGGTGAGCAAAGCCAGGCGCTGTGCGACAACAACATCGACGCGATGGTCTATACCGTGGGCCACCCCTCGGGCTCGATCCAGGAGGCGACGACGGCCTGCGATTCCGTTCTGGTCAATGTCGCGGGCGCGGCGGTCGACAAGCTGGTGGCCGACCATCCCTATTACCGCAAGGCGACCATTCCGGGCGGCATGTATCGCGGCAGCGACGCCGATGTGCAGACCTTCGGTGTGGGCGCCACGCTGGTGACCTCGGCCGCGGTGCCCGAGGATGTGGTCTATGCGCTGGTCAAGGCGGTTTTCGAGGATATGGACCAGTTCCGCGGCCTGCATCCGGCCTTTGCCAATCTTGACCCCAAGGAAATGGCCAATGACGGCCTGTCCGCGCCGCTGCATCCGGGGGCGGAAAAGTATTTCCGCGAAGCCGGTCTGATCGAGTGATGACCTTTCGGGCCGCCGCCGCGGGGTGGCGGCCCGATCCGCGCAACCGGGGCAGGGATCAGGGCAGGGGAATACGATGAGCGCAGATCCGAATGGGGCGGCCGGCGGCCAAAGCGGCGGGCGCGCCTTTTCCGAGGCGGAACTTCAGGATCTGGTCGCCAGCACCGACAGCGGCGGGCGCGCGCCCGACAACCGGGGCGTGGCGCTGCTGATCGCGGCGGTGGCCTTTCTGTGGTCGGTCTTTCAGCTTTGGATCGCGCAGCCGCAGCTGTGGTTCGCGCAATATCTGCCGGTTCTGAATTCGTCGCAGACGCGGCCTGTGCATCTGGCCTTTGCGCTGCTGCTGGCGTTCCTGGTCTATCCGGCGCTGAAATCCTCGCCCCGCAACCGGGTGCCGCTGGTCGATTGGGTGCTGGCGCTGGCGGCCGCGGGCTGCGCGTTTTACGTCTTTCTCTTCTCGCGCGAATTGGCGATGACGGCGCGCTCGGGCCTGCCGACGCAGACCCAGGTGATCGTGGGCAGCATCGGCATCGTGCTGCTGCTGGAGGCGTCGCGCCGCGCGCTGGGGCCGGCGCTGACGGTGGTGGGGGCGATCTTCCTGGCCTATGCCTATGTCGGCACGGGCTGGCTGATCCCCGACATCATCGAACATGCGGGGCTGTCCTTCACCGCGATCATCAATGCGCAATGGCTTGATACGACGGGGGTTTTCGGTATCCCGCTGGGTGTGTCGACGGCCTTTGTGTTCCTGTTCGTGCTGTTCGGCGCGATCCTGGACAAGGCGGGGGCGGGCAATTACTTCATCCAGCTGGCTTTCGCGGGGCTGGGCGCGCTGCGCGGCGGGCCGGCCAAGGCGGCGGTTGTCGGGTCGGCGATGACGGGGCTGATTTCGGGGTCGTCGATCGCCAATGTGGTGACCACCGGCACCTTCACCATCCCGCTGATGAAGCGCGTGGGTTTTTCATCCGAAAAGGCGGGCGCGGTCGAGGTGGCCTCGTCGGTGAATGGCCAGATCATGCCGCCGGTGATGGGGGCCGCGGCCTTCCTGATGGTGGAATTCGTCGGCATTTCCTATGTCGAGGTGATCAAGCACGCCTTCATCCCGGCGGTGATTTCCTACATCGCGCTGGTCTATATCGTGCATCTTGAGGCGCTGAAGAAGGACATGCCCGCGCTTGGGCCCGCGGCCAGCCTGTCGCGGATGTTTCTCAGGATCGCGGTGGGGTTCGTGGTCACCGGGCTGGCCTTCACGGCGCTGGTCTGGGCGGTGCAGGGGCTGCGCGCAGCCGCCCCCGGCATTGCCGATCCGCTGGTTCTGGCGGCGATCCTGGTCGTTTATGTCGCGGCGGTGCGGCTGTCGGCGCGCCGGCCCGATCTGGCGCTGGATGATCCCAATGCGCAGAAATTCACCCTGCCCACCGTGGCCGAGGTCTTTCCCACCGGCCTGCATTACCTGCTGCCGATCCTGGTGCTGGTCTGGTTCCTGATGATCGAGATGCAGTCGCCCGCCAAATCGGCCTTTTACGCGGTGGCGGTGATGCTGGTCATCATCCTGACCCAGCGCCCGTTGAAGGCGCTGTTCCGGGGCGAGGATGTGATGGCGGCCACGCGGGCGGGCATCGGCGATTTCATCGAAGGCATGATCGCGGGCGCGCGCAACATGATCGGCATCGGCGTGGCCACGGCCGCGGCCGGTATCATCGTGGCCACGGTCACGAAAACCCCGATCGGCACCGAACTGGCGGGCCTGGTCGAGTTGTTGTCGGGCGGCAATCTGATGATCATGCTGCTTCTGGTGGGCGTGTTCTCGCTAATCCTGGGGATGGGGCTGCCGACCACGGCGAATTACATCGTGGTGTCATCGCTGATGGCCTCGGTCGTGGTCAGCCTTGGCGCGCAGGAGGGGCTGATCGTGCCGCTGATCGCGGCGCATCTGTTCGTCTTCTACTTCGGGATCATGGCCGATGTGACCCCGCCGGTGGGGCTGGCCAGTTTCGCCGCCGCCGCCGTTTCGGGGGGCGACCCGATCCGCACGGGCTTTACCGCCTTCTTCTATTCGCTGCGCACCGTCGCGCTGCCGTTCCTGTTCATCTATAATCCCACGCTGATCCTGTATGGCGTCGATCTGGGCACGGCGGCGGGCATCGGGCAGGCGATCTTCATCTTTGCCGTGGCGACATTCGCGATGCTGCTGTTCGCGGCGGCCACCCAGGGCTATTTCCTGGCGCCCTCGCGGATGTGGGAAAGTGCTGCGCTGTTGCTGGTGGCCTTCACGCTGTTCGTGCCGGGGTTCTGGCTGGACCGCATCCAGCCCCGGTTCGAGGATCTGCCCCCCACCGAACTGGCCGCGGCCTTCGATCATGCCGCGCCGGGCGAGGGGGTGCGCTTTGTCGTGGCGGGGCCGTCCTTCACCACCGGCGCGCCGACGCAACTGACGCTGGTGCATACCGTGACCGGGGCCGAACCCGCCACTGGCCGGGCCGAAGCCGCGGGCCTGTTCCTGATGCCCGAGGGCGAGCGGCTGTTCATGGACGAACCGATGTTCGGCACGCCCTATCAGGAAAAGCTGTCGGGATTTGATTTCTACGGCGCCGACCGGGTCGAGGTGGTGGGGCTGCTGTCGCCCGCCGACCGGATGCCCAGGCAGGTGTTCTACATCCCCGCGCTGCTGCTGCTGGCGCTGGTGGTGATGATGCAGCGCCGTCGCCAGACCAAACCCGCCTTCTGAGGGAGCCGAAGATGACCCGCAACGTTCTTCTGACCGTCGATCTTGGCAATGCGGTCGCCAATGCCGGCCCGCTGGCCGCGGCGCTGGATCTGGTGCGGGACGGGGGCGTGCTGCATGTCGTCTCGGTCCTGCCCGATTTCGGGCTGGCGCAGGTGTCGGGCTATTTCCGCAAGGGCTTTGAAAAAGAGGCGCTGAGCGGCCTTGGCAAGGCCCTGACCGAATGGGTCAATACCCATGTGCCCGATGCGGTCGATGCCCATCCCCATGTGTTGCACGGTACGATCTATGACGAAATCCTGCGCGCCGCCGACCGGCTGCAGGTCGATGTCATCGTCATCGGTTCGCACCGGCCCGAGCTGAAGGACTATCTGCTGGGCCCCAATGCCGCGCGCGTCGTGCGCCATGCCCGTCAATCCGTTTTTGTTGTCAGGACCTAGGACCCATGCCCCATCACATCTTCGGCCGCTCGACCCGCGGCCATCTTCCCACTGCCGTGGCCGGCGACGGCTGCTATCTGATCGATGCGGCGGGCAAGCGTTATCTTGACGGATCGGGGGGCGCGGCGGTGTCCTGCCTGGGCCATTCCAATGCCGCGGTGCGCGCCGCCCTGCATGATCAGCTGGACCGGCTGGCTTTTGCCCATACCGGGTTCTTCACCTCGGACCCGGCAGAACAGCTGGCCGATACGCTGGTGGCGGCGGCGCCGCAGGGGATCGACCGGGTCTATCTGGTGTCAGGCGGGTCCGAGGCGGTCGAGGCCGCGCTGAAGCTGGCACGCCAGTATTTCCTAGAAATCGGCCAGCCACAGCGCCACCGCGTGATCGCACGGCGGCAAAGCTATCACGGCAATACGCTGGGCGCGCTGGCCACGGGCGGCAACGAATGGCGGCGCGCGCAATTCGCGCCGATGCTGGTGGAAACCACCCATATCGCGCCCTGCTACGAATATCGCGGTCGCGCCGAGGGGGAAACGCCCGAGGCCTATGGCCTGCGCGTCGCCGATGAGCTGGAGGCCGAGATCACCCGCCTGGGCCCCGAATCGGTGATGGCCTTTGTGGCCGAGCCGGTGGTGGGCGCCACCGCGGGCGCGGTGCCGGCGGTGCCGGGATACCTTAAGCGCATCCGTGAAATCTGTGACCGCCACGGCGTGCTGCTGATCCTGGATGAGGTGATGTGCGGCATGGGGCGCACGGGCCATCTGTTCGCCTGTACCGAAGACGGCGTGGTCCCCGACATGATCACCATCGCCAAGGGCCTGGGCGCGGGCTATCAGCCGATCGGCGCGCTGCTGGTGCAGGGGCGGATCTATGACGCCATCGCCGCCGGGTCGGGCTTTTTCCAGCATGGCCACACCTATATGGGCCACGCGATGGCCGCCGCCGCCGCCAATGCGGTGCTGGCCGAGATCGCCGAACGCGACCTGCTGACCCGGGTGCGCGAACAGGGTGCGAAACTGGATGCGGCGCTGCGCACGGCGCTGGGGCAGCATGCCCATGTCGGCGATATCCGCGGCCGGGGCCTGTTCCGCGGCGTTGAACTGGTGGCCGATCGCGACACCAGGGCCCCCTTCGACCCCGCCCGCAAGCTGCACGCCCGGATCAAGGCCGAGGCGTTCGAGGCCGGCCTGATCTGCTATCCGATGGGGGGCACGATCGACGGGCAGCGGGGCGATCACATCCTGCTGGCGCCGCCCTTCATCATCGAGGATGGCCAGATCGACGAACTGGTGGGCAAGCTGGCGGGCGCGATCGATCGGGCGCTGGCGGCATGAGGCCCTTGCCCCGGATCATGGTGGCGCCCAATGGCGCGCGGCTGACGCGCGCCGACCACCCCGCGCTGCCCGTCACCATCCCCCAGATCATCGCCTGCGCGCGCGACTGTCAGGCCGCGGGCGCCGACGGGCTGCATGCCCATGTCCGCGATGATGCGGGCCGGCATGTGCTGGATGCCGGTCTTTACCGCGAATTGCTGGGCGAACTGGCGCTGCAGGCGCCGGGCCTTTACGCGCAGGTCACGACCGAGGCCGTGGGCCGCTATTCCCCCGCCGAGCAGCGCGCGCTGGTGCGCGATCTGCGCCCGCGCGCCGTGTCGATCGCGCTGCGCGAAATCCTGGCCGAACCGGATCATGCCGAAACCGCGCGCTTCTTTGCCTTTTGCCGCGAGGCGGGGGTTGAGGTGCAGCACATCCTGTATGATGCCGATGATGTGGCCCGTCTGGGCCGGATGCTGGCCGCGGGCGTGATCGCCCCCGAAGGGCTGGCGGTGCTTCTGGTGCTGGGCCGTTATGCGACGGGGCAATTGGCCGCCCCGGGGGAACTGGATGCCCCGCTGGCGGCCTTGCGCGCGCTGGGGGGGGCACCGGACTGGGCCGTCTGCGCCTTTGGCCCGCCCGAAACCGCCTGCCTTTTGCGCGCGGTGGCCGAAGGCGGCAAGGTGCGGATCGGGTTTGAAAACAACCGGATCCAGGCCGATGGCACGATTGCGCGGTCCAATGCCGATCGGGTGCGCGATTTTCGCGCGCAGCTGGACGCGGCGGGCTGAGACGGCCGCGGTTTACCGAATATACATCTTGCGGCCCTATGCCTGCGGGCAGGGCCTTTGGCGGAAGGATCGGGGATGGCAATCTCGACGTTGCGATATGTGCCGCTGGCGCTGGTGCTGGTTCTGGCGCTGGCCTGCGTGGCGGGGCTTGCGCAATCGGGCTGGTTCGCGCTGCCGCTGGCGATCTTCGGCGCGCTGTTTCTGCTGGGCCTGCATGACATGATCCAGCCGCGCCACGCGATCTTGCGCAATTACCCGCTGCTGGGCCATTTTCGCTTTCTGTTCGAGGGGATCCGCCCGGAAATCCGGCAGTATCTGATCGAAAGCGACCAGGATGAGGAACCCTTTTCCCGTGACGCCCGGTCCATCGTCTATCAGCGCGCCAAAAATGTCGAGGACAAGCGCCCCTTCGGCACGCGCATGCGCGTCTATGACGGCGGCTATCAATGGCTGACCCATTCGATCCGCCCAAAGCATATCGAAAACACCGATTTCCGCGTTCGCATCGGCGGGCCAGATTGTCGCCAGCCCTATGACGCCTCGATCTACAACATCTCGGCCATGAGCTTCGGGGCCCTGTCGGCCAATGCGATCATGGCGCTGAACCGCGGCGCGAAGATGGGCGGGTTTGCCCATGACACGGGTGAGGGCGGGATCAGCCGCCATCACCGCGAAGGCGGTGATCTGATCTTTGAACTGGGTTCGGGCTATTTTGGCTGCCGCACCGCCGAGGGGCGCTTTGATCCGGCGAAATTCGCCGATCTGGCCGCCGATCCGCAGGTCAGGATGATTGAGGTGAAACTGTCCCAGGGGGCCAAGCCGGGCCATGGCGGGATGCTGCCCGCCTCCAAGATATCACCCGAGATCGCCGAGGCGCGGGGCGTGCCGATGGGGGTGGATTGCATTTCGCCGCCCGCCCACAGCGCCTTTGAAACGCCGGTCGGGATGATGCGCTTCATCGGCCAGCTGCGCGATCTGTCCCGGGGCAAGCCCGTGGGGTTCAAGCTGTGCATCGGACACCGGCGCGAATTCATGTGCATTGTACGCGCGATGCTGGAAACCGGCATCACGCCCGATTTCATCGTGGTCGATGGCAAAGAGGGCGGCACCGGTGCCGCGCCGCTGGAATTTGCCAACCACATGGGCATGCCGCTGGTCGAGGGGCTGACCTTCGCGCACAACACCCTGCGCGGCGTGGGCCTGCGCGACCGGGTGAAAATCGGCGCTTCGGGCAAGCTGATCCACGCTTTCGACATCGCCCGCGCGCTGGCGCTTGGCGCGGACTGGGCGAATTCCGCGCGGGGCTTCATGTTCGCGATCGGCTGCATTCAGGCGCAGTCCTGCCACACCAACCGCTGCCCGACGGGCGTGGCGACACAGGACCGGCTGCGCCAGCGCGCGCTGGTCGTGCCCGACAAGGCCGAACGGGTGGTGAATTTCCACCGCAACACGCTCAAGGCGCTGGCAGAAATGACGGCCGCCGCGGGCCTGACCCATCCGGGTGGCTTTCTGCCACATCATCTGCTGATGCGCGAGAACGACCGCGACATGGTAACCGGCGAAGAGGTCTATCCCTACATGCCCGAGGGATTTCTGCTGCGTGAGGATGACACGCGCTTTGGCTATCTGATGCGCTGGCGCCGGTCGCGGGCCGAAAGTTTCGAGCCCTTCGACGATGGCGTCTGACCGGACGCGCCACCCCGGCCCCGATCAGGCGGTTTTTTCCAGGACCAGGAAGGTCATCATCCCCAGCGGCGGCAGGGCGGCGCTTTCGCACAGCCGCAGGCCCGGCGTGCCCAGCACCCGGTCGCGCTTGAAATCCGAATGCCACCCCAGCAGGTTGGCCAGCGGCGCAAAGGCGCGCGCGATCACGCCCCAAAGACCGCTGTCCTGGGCGAAGTGATTTGTGATCACGATCTTGCCCCCCGGCTTGCAGACCCGCGCCATTTCGGCCAGCACACGTTCGGGTTCCGGGACGACGGACAGCACATGCATGGCCGCGACGCTGTCAAAGCTGTCATCGGGAAATTCAAGCGCGCGGGCGTCCATCCGGTGCAGCGCGACAACCTGCGACAGGCCCTGATCGGCCACCTTGGCGCGCGCCTTGTCCAGCATGTCCGTGCTGTAATCGACCCCGGTCACCCGCATCTGCGGCCCATATAGTGGCAAGGCAAGCCCGGTGCCGACGCCCACCTCCAGCACGGTGCCGCCGCGGGCGTTCAGATAGGCCACCGCCCTTCTGCGCCCCGGGTTGGTCAACGGGCCGAAGGTCCCGTCATAGACTGGCGCCCAGCGGGCATAGCTTTTCTGAATGGCGGCCAGATCCATATACTTACCTTGCGTCACTTCTGCCCAAAGGTGGTAGCGAGCGTTGCTGCATGGCGCAAGGCGTTTGTGTCGCACCTGCCAGGGCAAGGCGCGCCACCGGCAAGGTTTCGCACGTCAGACCCGCCCGCGCCGCCAGAGCACCCTGCGGCCCCGGGTCACGATGGCCTGGCCGTCCTGCCGGGGGCCCGTGGACGTAACAGGATCAGAGCCATTCCACCGTGCCATCGTTGTCCGCGACGTCAGGGTGGATCGGTTTGGCAGGGTCGAGCGCAAGCCCCAGTTCATGCAGTCGCAGCGTTGAAAACAAAGGGGCGGCACAGAGTTCGGACTGCGCGGGAATGCCGTCGGACATGCCGCCCAGAAGGCGGCTCAGGTCCTCAAGCTCTTGCGTGACCCGATCGATGCGCTGCAATCCGCGGATGACCTCGGGGCCCAGCGGACCGGCCAGCTCCAGGTGGCACATCGACAGCGCCACCTGAACATCGGCCGTGATCCGCGCCAGCCGCTCAAGTTCGGCCGCGATGCGCGCGGTCAGCTGCGACAGGCCGACCCTGCGTGCGTCGGGCGCGGTCTGGGCCAGGTCCGTCATAGCCGGCCCACGACAGCTTCGATGCAACTGCGCAGATCCTGGGGCGTGAATGGTTTTTTCAGAAAGTTGTTCATGCCGAGGCGGCGGCCGGTATCGATGATTTCCTTGTCCGCCCGCCCGGTGACCAGGATGAAACCAAGCCCCTTCGTCCGCGCATCCGTTCGCAGCGCGTGCAGCAATTGCAGCCCATCCATGCCGGGCATGTTATAATCCGAAATCACAAGATGCACGGGCGTCTTGCGCAGCATTTCAAGGGCGCCTGGACCGTCAGTCGCATATCCGACCTGCCGGATGCCCATGGCATCCAAAGCCTGCGTTATCAGCCCCCGGCTGGTGGACATGTCATCCACCACCATGATGCGAATCTGGTCTCTCAATGCCATGTCGGATCTCCGTTCTGCGGGATTTCGTCCCGTCTGTAAGTCGTGATTCCGGCGGTGCGCAGTGCGCCGTTCGCGCGCAGCGGCACTCGTTCCGAATGGCCCACGAAAAGCCATCCACCTGGGGTGAGCGCCGTTTCGAAGCGTGCCCACAGCTTTTCCTGCGTCGGCGCGTCGAAATAGATCACGACGTTGCGGCAGAAGATGACATCGAAGCATCCCTTCATCGGCCATCGGTCGTGCAGATTGAGTTCGCGGAAACTGACCATTGCCCTGAGGGCCGGAACGACCCGGAAACCGCCCGCTTCGGGTGTCAGAAAACGTTGGCGCATTGCGTCGGGAACGCCTTCGATGGATGCGGCGTCATAGAGCGCGGCGGTTCCGCGTGCGACCATATCGCCATCAATATCGGTGGCAAGGATCTTCAGATCGAGCCGGTCCAGATCCGGCCCGGCCAGATCGGCGATGGTCATCGCGATGGAATAGGCTTCTTGCCCGCTGGAACAGCCCGCCGACCACAGCCGCACCCGTTGGCGCGCGCGGGCGTGTTGCAAAAGGGGGGGCAGCACCTTCGTGCGGAGGGTTTCGAAATGATGTGCCTCGCGGAAAAAATGCGTGACGTTTGTGGTCAGGGCCGACACCATCCTGCGCCGTTCCTCGGCGCCCCGGTCCGAGGTGACCAGCGCCAGATAGCTTGCGAAATCCGTCAGACCCAGCGCGCGAAGGCGCTTGGCCAGGCGCGACTGCACCATTGACTGCTTGCCGGGCGCGATGACAATTCCGGCGGCTTCATGCAGGATCGCCGCGATCCGGGCAACATCGGCTTTGGACGGGGTTGGCGTATTGAGAAAGGGGGCGGACTGTGTCATGCGGCCTCTGATGCGTGGTCGGGAAGCACGGAGCCAAGGTCGAGCACCCGGATCATCCGCCCGTCGATGATGGTCAGCGCCTCGATGAAACTTGCGCCGGCGTCGGCGGAAAAATCCGGCGGGGGCTGCAGGTCGCTGCGCGGCAGCGCGAGAATGTCGGAAACGGCGTCCACCAGAAGCCCCACGCATTGGGCGCCCACCTGAACCACGATGATGACATTGCGCGCGGCGCCTTCGACCGGCGGCATGCCGAGGCGTACGGAAAGATCCACCACCGGCAGAACGGTGCCGCGCAGGTTGATCACACCGCGCACATGGGGCGGGGTGTGGGGCAGGGGCGTGGCGCGGGTCCAGCCGCGGATTTCGCGCACCGACATGATGTCGACGCTGTATTCCTGCTCACCCAGCCGGAACGAGAGCAGTTCAAGCTCTCCGGAGGATTTCGTGCTGTTTTCCGTGCTCATCTTGATCATCCTGCGAGTGCGGTGTCGGGAATGCGGGTGCGGCCGCTGGCGTTGCTGACCAGATCGGCCGGGTCGAGGATCAGGGCGATCTGGCCATCGCCGAGGATCGTGGCCGCGGCGACGCCATGAATATGCCCGAAGCTCTGTTGCAGGCCCTTGATGACGACCTGGCGCTGTTCCATGATCGAATCGACCACCAGAGCGGCGCGCGAGCCGTCTTCCAGCGCGGTCAGCAGCACGATACCGCCTTCATAACTGGCTTGCGGCTTTCTGTAGCCCAGTTCGGCGCCGATGTCGTAAAGTGGCATGAAGGCATTACGCAGGTGGATGACGTTCGTCTCTGGACCAAGCACGCGGATGTCGCCGCTTGCCAGAGAGGCAGTTTCCAGGATCGCGGACAGTGGAACCACCAGCGTTTCGCCCGCGACCGAGACGACCATGCCATCCAGCACCGCAAGCGTCAGTGGCAACGAGATCGAGAAGCGGGTGCCCTTGCCCGGTTCGGAATGGATCGAGACCCGCCCGCCCAAAGCCTGGATCGCCGATCGCACCACATCCATGCCAACCCCGCGGCCTGACAGTGCAGAGACCTGCCTGGCGGTGGAAAACCCGGGCAGGAACAGAAGGTTGTCGATATCCGAATCGCTCAGCACGGCATCGGCGGGGATCATGCCGCGTTCGATGGCGATTTCGCGCACCTTCGGGCGGTTGATCCCGGCGCCATCATCGGAAAGTTCGATCAGAACCCGGCCGGACCTGTGCTGCGCGCTCAGCGTGACAAGCCCCTCGGCGGGTTTGCCGGTGGTGGCGCGGACCTCGGGGGGTTCGAGGCCGTGATCGACGGCATTGCGGATCATGTGCGTCAGCGGGTCGGCAAGCCGTTCGATGACGGTCTTGTCGACCTCGGTATTCTCACCCTCGGTCTTCAGGCGCACCTCCTTGCCGATTGCCGAGGAGGCCTCGCGCACGATCCGGGCCATGCGCTGAAACAGCGGTTTCACCGGCTGGGCGCGGATCATCATCACGCTGTCCTGGATGTCGCGCGTCAGCATCATGAAGGCTTCAAGCCCCGTCATCACCGGGGAATTCGGCGGCAGGCCGGCCTCGGCGACGGTCTGGGCCAGCATGGCTTGGTTGATGACCAGTTCGCCCACAAGATTGCCCAGCCGGTCGATCCGGTCCAGATCGACCCGGACTGTGGCAGAGGGGGGCTCTGCCGCTGCGGTGCCCTGCGCGCCGCCTGGTCCGCGGCCTGGCGCGGCATCAACGGTGGGCGGGGCCGCGCCAGCTGCCGCGGCCGTCCCATCCGGCAGGGGCGCGCTGGCGGGCCGGGGGCCGGGGGCGGACAGGGCAGATCCGATCCCCGCAGCCGGGCCGGGCGTGACCGGTAGCACCGTGTCCGGCGCGGCGGGGGGCAGGTCCTGGTCCAAAGGGGCAGGCAGCCGGGCATCCGGGTCGGCTTGCGCGATCGGCGTGATCTCGATTTCGGCCAGATCCTCGACGAAATCGAACACCTCGCGGATGTCGGCTTCGGAAATGTCGCCAGCCAGCGTGACGACCCAGGCCAGATACGCGGCCTCGGGCGTCAGATCCTCAAGCGCGGGAAGCGCGTCCAGCGCACAGTCGACCGCCGCCTCACCCAGCGCGCAGAGCGTGCGCAGCAGGTGCAGCGGCTCATTGCCCGAGGCGTAAAGTTCCGCGCGCGGGCGAAAGGCAATGCGCCAGCCCTGTGGCCCGGGGGGATCGCCGCCCAGATCGAAATCAAGATCGAGCGACAGCGTCATCGGCTGGAAATCGGATATCTCTTCAACCGTCTCGGCCGCGGGGAAACCACCGATCAGGGATTCCAGCGCAAGCAGGCAGGCTTCGGCGCCCGCGGGCGGGGGCGCACCGTCGCGGGCGGCGCGCACCTCATCATGCAGCAGGTCGGCGGCCTGGAAGAACAGCTTCACCGCCTCGGGCGTCACCGCAAGCCGGCCCGCGCGCAATTCATCCAGAACCGTTTCATAGCGGTGGGCAAATGCGACCAGCGCATCCAGGCCGAAGGCGCCCGCGCCGCCCTTGATCGAATGCACGGCACGGAAGACGACGTTGATCGTTTCGCCATCGTGCTGGCCATCGTCGATCACCGACAGCGCGTCTTGCAGGCTTTCCAGCAACTCTTCGGATTCGACGAAGAACGAGGCGCGGATTTCCGCCATCGGGTCCAGTGCCATCGCCGCCCCCTCAGCCCGCGACCATCTGCAGCGCCTTGATCAGTTTCGGCGGATCAAAGGGTTTTACGATCCAGCCGGTCGCGCCCGCCGCGCGCGCGCGCGCCTTCAGTTCGGGGGCGGATTCGGTGGTCAGCACCAGAATCGGCGTCGCGCGGTGGCGGTCCTGGCTGCGCACCGCCTCGATAAAACCGAACCCGTCCAGGCGCGGCATGTTGATATCCGATATGATGACATCCGGCGCGATGCCCCCAAGCACCTCCAGCCCGTGGATGCCGTCTTCGGCCAGATGCAGGGAAAACCCGGCCCCGGTCAGGGTCAGGCGCAGCATGTCGCGGATGGTGCGGCTGTCATCGACGGCCAGGACGGTCAGGGTCATGGAACGGGCTCCGATTCGAGGGCGGACAGGGGGATGCCAAAGGTCTGCAGCGCGGTATCGAAGGCGTCAGATCGCGGCGCGATCCGCAGGCGGTGGCCGGCGGCGCGCCAGCTGAGGGCGGCCGCGCCCAACAGCTGCAGGCCCAGTGCGCCCAGGTGGCTGACGCCGCTGGCGTCGATCACCAGATCCGCGCCGCCGTGGGCGCGCAGCGCCGCCGCCAGCGGTTCCGCAGCCGAAAGGTCAAGCCGCGCGGCAAGGGCCAGCCGGGTCATCGGGCCCCCGTCAACGTCATCATCCGGTCATCGCGCACCTTGTGCCCCTTTCCTGCAAGGATGCATGACCCTTACGACCCCAGCGGTTAAGATAGGTTTGACAGCGCCGGATTTTTCGCAGCGCCGCAGCGCCGCAGCGCCCGGGCAAGGATATGGGGGCCTGATTGACAGCCTGCGCATTTTGGTAAACCCTTTCGACGCGGCTGCGCGATGTGCGCTTGCCGGCGGGGCTTTGGCCGGGGCAAGGTTTCGGGGCAGGATTTCAAGGGGTTCTGATGGTTCGAGTAGCAGGAATTGCCGCGCTGATCTGTGCCTGGGTCACGCAACCTGTGGTCGCGCATGATCTTGTTTTTCCACCTTTGGAAGATTCGCGGTTCGACTGGGCGTCCTATCAGGCCCTTGCGCAAACCGATCTGTCGGGCCAGCGGCTGACGATCCAGGGCCCCTGGCTGGGCCCGGACAAGGCGGCTTTCGAAAGCGTCGTGGCCTATTTCCAGGCCGCTACCGGGGCCGAGGTGATCTATGCGGGATCGGATTCCTTCGAACAGCAGATCGTCATCGACACCGAGGCCGGCAGCCCGCCCGACATCGCGATCTTTCCCCAGCCCGGGCTGGCGGCGGATCTGGCGCGCCGGGGTCATCTGCGCCCCTTGCCGCAGGCGATGGCGGACTGGCTGGCCGAAACCTATGCGGCGGGCGAAAGCTGGGTCGATCTGGCAAGCTATCGCGGCCCCGATGGCATCCGGCGGCTTTATGCCTTGCCCTACCGGGCGGACCTGAAATCGCTGGTCTGGTATGTGCCCGAAAACCTGGCCGAGGCCGGATATGCGCCCCCCGGCACGTTCGAGGGGCTGCAGGATCTGACGCGCGCCCTTGCCGAAGATGGGGCCACGCCCTGGTGCATCGGGCTGGGCTCGGGCGGGGCGACGGGCTGGCCTGCGACCGATTGGGTCGAGGATCTGATGCTGCGGCTTTACCCGGTGTCGGTCTATGATGCCTGGGTCGGCCATGCGCTGCGCTTTGACGACCCGCAGGTGATCGCGGCGATCGAGGGGTTCGGCTGGTTTGCACGCACCGGCGCCTTCGTGGCGGGCGGCCCGGTGGGGGTGGCCGCAACCGATTTCCGCGACAGCCCCCGGGGCCTGTTCAGCATCCCGCCGCAGTGCTACCTGCACCGGCAGGCCAGTTTCATCCCCGCCTTCTTCCCCGAGGGCGTGGACATGGGGCGGGATGTCGATTTCTTTTATTTCCCCGCGCGTGCGGGCAGCGCCGATCAGCCGGTTCTGGGTTCGGGCACCTTGTTTGCGCTGTTGTCCGATGCCCCGGCGGGCCGCGCCTTTCTGGGCTTTCTGCAAAGCCCCCTCGCACATGAGATCTGGATGGCGCAGCAGGGGTTCCTGACCCCGCACAAGGGCGTCAACCCCGACCTTTACGGCGATCCGGCGCTGCGCAAGATGGCCGCGGTCCTGCAAAGCGCCACGGTCTTTCGATTTGACGGATCGGATCTGATGCCCGGCGCGATCGGCACCGGGGCGTTCTGGACCGGCATGATCGATTATGTCGGCGGCAAGGACGCGACCGAGGTTGCGGGCCGGATCCAGCGCCTCTGGGACAGCCTGGATTAGGGCAGGGCGCGTGGGCATGGGGTCAACAAGCCTGGCCTGGCTGCGGCCCTGGCTGTTCCTGGCGCCGGCGGCGGTGTTGCTGATATTGTATGGCGCCTGGCCGGTCGCGGGGACGGTCTGGCGCAGCCTGCATCAGGGGGGCGATGGCGCCTGGGTGGGGCTTGCGCATTATGCCTGGCTTTGGGCCGATCCGGGCTTTGTGCGGGCGCTGGCCAATACGGCGCTGTGGCTTCTGGTGGTGCCCGCGCTGGCCACCGCGCTGGGGCTGATGGCGGCGCATCTGTCCGATGGCTTGCGCTGGGGATGGCTTGCGCGGGCGGCGATCTTCCTGCCCACGGCGATTTCCTTCACCGGGGCGACGGTGATCTGGAAATTCGTCTATGACTATCGCGGCGGGGACCAGGTGCAGGTGGGCCTTCTGAATGCGATGCGGGTCTGGCTGGGGGCCGAGCCCCTGGCCTGGCTGTCGCTGCCGGTCTGGAACAGCCTTTTGCTGATGGCGGTGCTGATCTGGGCGCAGACCGGCTTTGCCATGGTGATCCTGCATGCCGCGCTGCGCGCCATTCCGTGCCAGATCATCGAGGCCGCGACGCTGGACGGCGCCGGTCCCTGGCAGCTGTTCTGGCGGATCCGCCTGCCGCAGATCCGGGGCGCGCTGGCGGTGGTCTGGACCGCGATCACGATCATGGTGCTGAAGGTCTTTGACATCGTCCATGTGATGACGAACGGGCAATGGGGCACGCAGGTTCTGGCCACGCAGGTGCATGACTGGCTGTTCCGCGGGGGGGGCGATTACGGGCGCGGATCGGCGGTGGCGGTGGTGCTGATGGCGCTGGTGCTGCCGCTGATGGTGCGCAATCTTTGGGCGGCAAGGGCGCGCCGATGAACCGCGGGCGCCCGGTTCAGGCGCCCGCAGCGCGGGTGACGGCGGCGGTTGCGGTGACGCTGATGGCGGTGCTGTGGCTGGTGCCGGTGCTGGGGCTGGTGCTGACGGCGCTGCGCCCGGCCGACCAGATCGCCGCCTCGGGCTGGTGGCGCGCGCCCTTTGCCACACAGACGACCACGGCCCTGCGCACCGCCGGGGCCGGGGCGCAGCGGTCCGGGAAGACGGGCTTTGTGATCGAAGGCCGGCTTCTGGAACCCGGCGCGCGGCTGCAGGCCTGGGGGCTGGCCGCGCGCAGCCCGCGCGCCCATGCGCCGGGGGACAACGCCGCGCTGCCGGGCGGGCGGGTCCTGACGGTGGATATTGACGGCAGCTATCGGCTGACCGCGCCCGGGCCGTTTTCCGACCCGCGCGGCCAGCGGATCTTTGTCACCACGCCCGCGCCGCCCCGCCTGACGCTGCACAACATCGCCCATGTGACCGGGGCCGGGGGGCTGGGTCGCGCGCTTGCCAATACGCTGGCGGTGGCGATCCCGGCCACGGCGCTGCCGATCCTGCTGGCGGCCTTTGCCGCCCATGCCCTTGCGGGGATGCGCTTTGCGGGCCGCGGGCTGGTGCTGGCGGGCGTCGTCGGGCTGATGGTCGTGCCACCACAGCTGGCGCTGATCCCGCTATTGTCGCTGCACAACGCCCTGGGCCTGGGCAAGGGCTATTGGTCGGTCTGGCTGGCGCATACCGGCTTTGGCCTGCCGCTGGCGATCTTCGTGCTGCGATCGGCCATGACGGCGGTGCCGCGTGACATTCTGGATGCGGCACGGCTGGATGGCGCATCGGAACTTCGCATCCTGTGGGGCATCGTGCTGCCGCTGTGCTTGCCTGCGGTCGCGGGTTTTGCCGCGCTACAGTTCCTGTGGGTCTGGAATGATCTGCTGGTGGCCACCGTCTTTCTGGGCAACACGCCGGGCCAATTGGTGCTGAGCGGGCATCTGCGGGCGCTGATGGGCGCGCGCGGGGGCGAATGGCACATCCTGGCGGCCTCGGCGCTGGTCTCGATCGTGGTGCCCGTTACGGTCTTCGTGGCGTTGCAGCGCCCGCTGCGCCGCGCGCTGACGGCGGCCGCCGGGCCCGGGGGCTGACGGCCCCGGCATCGCACGCGGTCGCTTCCTTACCGCGAAGGTCGCAATCCGTCCGCGGCGCGGACCCGGGGCGCGCTACAACCGGGCCATGAACAGCCGGAGGACAGGGCAATGGACACAACGGGCACGACCGAGGCCGGCGCCGGGCGGCGCGCGCGCGGCGGGGGCGGCGCGGCACGCCGGGCCGAACGCACCGCGGTGCGGGTGGAATTTGCCCGCCACATCGAACGCAACATTCCCAACCTGGATATCCTGAACGACGAAGCCCTGGCCATCATCGAGGCCAATGCCGAAACCGTCCTGGAAGAAATCGGCGTGAATTTCGTCGAAAATCCCGCCGCGCTGGATCTGTGGCGTGCCGCCGGGGCCGAGGTCACGGGCGAGCGCGTGCGCATCCCGCGCGGCCTTGCGCGGGCGCTGTGCGCCACCGCCCCACGCAGCTTTACCCAACACGCCCGCAACCCCGATAGAAACGTGATCATAGGCGGAAAAAACCTTGTTTTGGCGCCCGTTTACGGACCGCCCTTCATCCGCGATCTGAACAGCGGCCGACGCTATGCCACGATCGCGGATTTCCGCAATTTCGTGAAACTGGGGCAGATGTCGAAATGGCTGCACCATTCCGGCGGCACGGTGTGCGAACCGACGGATGTCGCGGTGAACAAGCGCCATCTGGACATGCTGCACGCCCATATGACGCTGTCGGACAAGCCTTACATGGGATCGGTCACCGAACCGTCACGCGCCGCGGATTCGGTCGAGATGTCGAAACTCCTCTTCGGGGCCGATTTCGTCGATCAGAACACGGTGATGACCTCGCTGATCAACATCAACAGCCCGCTGACCTTCGATTCGGTCATGATGGGCGCCCTGGAGGTTTATGCCCGCGCGGGGCAGGCCTGCATCATCTCGCCCTTCATCGTGGGCGGCGCGATGGCCCCGGTGACGGTGGCCGGCACGCTGACCCAGGTTCTGGCCGAGGTTCTGGCCGGCGTGGCCTATGCGCAGCTGGTCCGCCCCGGCGCGCCGGTGATCTTTGGCGCCTTCGTCACCTCGATCGACATGAATTCCGGCGCCCCCACCTTCGGCACGCCCGAAGCCGCCCAGATCACGCTGGGCGCAGGCCAGCTGGCCCGCCGCCTGGGGCTGCCCTACCGCAGCGCGGGCGCATTCTGCGGGTCGAAACTGCCCGATGCCCAGGCCGCCTATGAAAGCGCCAACAGCCTCAACATCGGGCTGTTGTCGGGGGTGAATTTCATGCTGCATGCCTGCGGCTGGCTGGAAGGCGGTCTGGTCTCATCCTACGAAAAATATGTGATGGATGCCGATCAGCTGGGAATCCTGCACCGTCTGGCCGAAGGTATCGACCTGTCGGCCAATGGCCAGGCGATGGGGGCACTGCGCGAAGTGGGCCCGGGCGGGCATTTCCTGGGCTGCGCCCATACCCAGGCCAATTTCAAATCCGCCTTCTGGAAAACCGACCTGCTGGATTACAAACCCTTCGAGACATGGGAGGAAGAGGGCGCCCGCGACACCGTCGCCCTGGCCCGCAAACGGGTCGAAAAGATGCTGGGCGACTATCAGCCCCCCGCGCTCGACCCCGCCGTGGCCGAGGCGCTGGATGATTACGTCGCGCGCAAGAAGGCCGCCGTGCCCGATGCCTTCCTCTGACGGCCCGGGGCCTGAACGCCCGGCTGCCTTCGGCTTTGTCCAAATATCCCGCGGGGGTCCGGGGGCGCGAAGCCCCCGGCCTTGCCGCCCCTAGTCGACCTTCGGCGCAAGCGGCTTGATCTTCAGCCGCGTCAGGCGGTTGTCCTTGCGCGCCACCACTTCAAAGCGGAAGCCGTGGAAGGCAAAGACCTGGCCCTCGGTCGGGATGGTCTGCGCCTCGTGGATGACCAGGCCCGCGATCGTATTGGCCTCATCATCGGGCAGGGCCCAATCGGTTTCGCGGTTCAGGTCGCGGATCGTCATCGCCCCGTCCACGATATATTCGCCGCTTTCGGCCGGGCGCAGCTGGCGTTCGCCCTTGGGGTCGAATTCATCGGTGATCTCACCCACGATCTCTTCCAGGATGTCTTCCAGCGTCAGCAGCCCCTTCAAATCGCCATATTCATCCACCACCAGCGCGAAATGCGTCCGCCGCTTCAGGAATTCGCGCATCTGTTCGTCCAGCGGCGTGGTTTCGGGGATGAAATAGGGCTTCATCGCCACCTTCATCACATCCATGTCGCCGATCGATCCCAGCGTGCCATCGCCCCCGCGCAGGATGCGTTCCACCGCGCGCAGCAGGTCCTTGGCCAGGATCACGCCCACCACATTCTCGCGCTCGCCCCGGAACAGCGGCAACCGCGTATGCGGCGAGGCCAGCACCGCCGCCAGGATCGCATCGGGGCTGTCATCGGCGTCGATCATCTCGATCTGGCTGCGATGGCGCATGATTTCCTCGACCGTGCGGTTGCCCAGATCCAGCGCGCCCAGCAGGCGGTCGCGGTCCTCTTTCTGCACCGTCCCCTCGGACGTGCCGATGGCCAGCGCGCCGGCGATTTCCTCATGGATGGAAAACATGTGCTGGTTGGCATCGGTGCGCACGCCAAAGCCCCACAGCAGCCCGCGCACAATGGCGCGCACCACCGAAACGACCGGCGCCAGCACCTTCGTCAGCACCCGGATCGGCCGGGCCACCCGCGCGGCCACCGTTTCGGGCAGGGTGATCGCATAGGTCTTGGGCAGCACTTCGGCAAAGACCAGCACCAGCGCCGTCATTCCCAGCGTCGCCAGCGCCACGCCCGAATCCCCGAACAGCCGCGTCAGCAACGCAGTCGCCAGCGAGGCCGACAGGATATTGACGACGTTATTGCCCAGCAGGATCGCGCCGATCAGCCGCTCGCTGTCCTCGGTCACGCGCAGCGCGGCCTCGGCGCCCGCATCGCCCTTGTCGGCACGCGCGCGCAGCTTGGACCGGCTCGACGCCGTCAGCGCGGTTTCCGATCCCGAAAAGAAGGCCGACATCAGCAGCAGACCCAGAATGGCGGCTGCGGTGAACCAGAAGGTGGTGTCCAGCATGACGGTAGGGTTTGTATCCATGATGAAAAGGTTATGTGCTGCCGATGCGCCGCATTCAAGGGCGCTGTTCGCGGCCATGGGTCACGGGGCGGGGCTCAGGGGTCCGGCGGGGTTTCGGGGGTGCGGGCCAGGGGGTGGTGGGCCAGCACCAGATCCTTCAGCCGTTCGTCCAGAACATGGGTGTAGATTTCCGTCGTCGACAGATCGGCATGGCCCAGCAGCATCTGGATCGCGCGCAGATCCGCCCCGCCTTGCAGAAGATGCGTGGCGAAGGCATGGCGCAGCACATGCGGCGTCACCCGCGCGGGTGAAATCCCGGCGGCCACCGCAATATCCTTCAGCAGCGCGTGAAAGCCCTGCCGCGTCAGATGCCCGTCGCGCCCCGAAGACGGAAACAGGAAGCGTGACGGCGCCTGCCTGTGGCGCAGCCGTGCCTGATCCTCGGCGGCGTCGCGCAGGCCCAGCCAGTCGGCCAGCGCCGCGCGCGCGGGCGGCGACAGCGGCACGATGCGCTCCTTGGCCCCCTTGCCCCGGATCAACAGCACCCGCGGATCGCCGCGCGCCGCGGCAACCGGCAGGGTGACCAGTTCCGACACCCGCATCCCGGTGGCATACAGCAGTTCCATCAGGCAACGGTTGCGGGCCTGTTCGGCCGGGTTGCGGCCCTGATCGCGCGCCGCGGCCAGCAGCGCCTCGACCTCATCGATGCCAAGCGTCCTGGGCAGCCGCTTGTCCCTGCCGGGCCCGGTGATGCGGATCGCGGGATTGTCGGCGCGCCAGCCTTCCTCATAGGCAAAGCGGTAAAGCTGGCGGATCGAGGCCAGCCGGCGCGCGCGCGTGGCCCGTGACAGGCCCTGCGCCTCGCAGGAAATCAGATAGGCCTCGATATCCTCCCGGCGGGCGCGGGCGAAATCATGGCCGCGATGGGCCAGCCAGCCCGCCGCATCGGCCAGATCGCGGCCATAGGCCAGGATGGTGTTGCGCGCGGCCCCCGCCTCGGCGGCCTGGGCCTCCAGAAAGGTGGCGATCCAGCGCCGGTCATCGGCGCCAAGGGGCCGGTCGGGTGCGGGGTCGGGGGGGGTGGGGCCGGTCGTCATCCGCGCGCCCCCAGCACCACCAATTCCAGCGCGCTGCGCCGTGCCAGCGTTTCCAGCCCCGCAAAGCGCAGCATCCGCAACCCCGCGCCAAGGCGGCGGTAATCGCCGCGCGCGCCCTCGGTGATATCGTCGATCGCCGCCAGAAGCGCCTCGCCCAGCCGGTCGGGCAGGATCGCGCGATAGGGATCGGGCGCGGCGGTAACGGGGGTGTCAAAGACCTCTTTCAGCGTCTGACCCAGGGGATCGCCGGCATCTACCTGCGCCGTCCGGCCCTGGGCCAGCGCGATCAGAAGCGCCTCGGCCGCATCGGCGGGGGCGCGCATCCGGGACAGGGTTTCGTAATCCTCGCTCAGCAGGCCCAGCCGGAAGGCCAGCGCACCCGCCGCCCCCTCAAGTTCCAGCGAGGCCAGCGGGCGCGCGTAAAGCGCCGACAGGATCGGGATCAGCCCCTGCGCGGCCATTGCCGCATGCGCCACGGGCAGGGCGGCGGCCACCGCATCGGCATCGCCCGCCGCGATCGCCTGATCCAGCCGCGCGACCGCAGTCACCCGCGCCCAGACCCCGCCCGAGGCCGCGGCCTGGCGTTCGGTATAAAGCCCCAGCAGCTGATTGGGGTCCAGAACCCCCATCCGCGCCAGCCGCTCGCCCGCCTCGATGCGTGCCTTCCAGCCGGTATTGGCGCGCAGATCGGCCTGCGAAAAGGCGACCGGCAGCGCCGTGGTGGGCATCGGCTGGCCGATCGCCTCCATCATGCGAAAGACCAGCGGCGAAGGGTGGGCGGGCGGCGGCAGATCGCCTTCCTCCTCGGCCAGTTCGGGGTCCAGGAAGCGTTCCAGCAGCGCCGACATCTCATCGTCGATATGGCCCAGGCTGCGCCCGGTGCCCAGCGACAGGGCCGCGGCGTTCCAGTCACCCCGCCGCGCCAGGCAAAAGATCCGCGCGGGAAACGAGGGCGCGATGCCCGCCGCCGTGCCCATGATCGCGCAGGCGCGATCCTCATGCCCCAGCAACAGTTCCACATCAAAGCGACGGCGGAACACCTCGGGGCTGCGCGCGCCGGCCAGATCCAGCATCGCCAGCGCCGGTTCCAGCGCACCCAGGGCCAGAAGCCGGTCGATGCGGGCCAGAAACAGCAGGTCGCGCGCCTCGGGGTCGGGGATGCGGGGCGGGTCGAATTCGGCCACCAGCAGCATCAGCAGGAAGGCCTGGATCGCGGGCAGCGTCTCGACCCGGTCCAGCGCCAGCTTTTGTGCCAGCACCGGCTCGGGCGTCAGCCCCCACAGATCGCGCGGCAGCCCGGTGCGCGCGGCAGGCAACAGCCCCAGCCCGTTCAGCCCGGCCCGGTCCAGCGGCGTGACCAGAACCGGATCGATCGCCGCGCCGCTGCTGACGGGCGGCTCGGGCAAGGGCGCGGGGAAACCGCCCTGAATCCAGGGGGCCGCGGCGGGCGTCAGAACGGACCGCGACAGCCAGTCGATCGCCGACATCGGCGCGCTGTCCTGCGCCGGCGCGGGCAGGCCCTGCAGGCACCCGGCCAGGACAAGGACAAGACACCGCCGCGCCCGCACCATGGCGCCCCGGCCGTGGGATCGGTGCGGGCCGGGATCAGCCCGCCCCATTCAGATCCACCTCAAGTCTTTGTTCCTGCCGTTCGGGCGACATGTCCCCCAGATAGGCATAGCCCACGACGCCAATCGCCGCGAGAAGGACCAGGATCACGATAGCCTTGAAGATGCGCCCCATGAGTTCTTTCTTTCCGGCCGCTTGTGACGCGGCCTGTTCCGTGCCGAAGTGGTGCGATTATATATGGCATTTCGCGGAAGATCACGCCATTCAGGGCGATGAAAATCACGATTGCGCAAGCGCCCGCCCATCAGCGGGGCGCCGCGCAGGGCAGGCAGGGGGCGGGCGCGTGGCGCAGACGCAGTCAGGATCGCGGGCGGGATCGGGCCCGGATGGACCGGGCCCGGCACGGGGGGGCGGGCTGCGCCTGACACGGCCGGTGGTGCTTGTGGGGATGATGGGCTCGGGCAAGACGGCGGTCGGCACGGCGCTGGCACGCCTTCTGGGCGTGCCCTTCCTGGACAGCGATGAGGAAATCGAACGCGCCGCGCAGATGACGGTCAGCGAAATCTTTGCCCGCGACGGCGAGGCCTTTTTCCGCGCCCGGGAATCAGAGGTGCTGGCGCGGCTGCTGGCGGGGGTGCCGGCGGTGGTGTCGACCGGGGGCGGGGCCTTCATGGCCGATCGCAACCGCACGGCCATTGCCGAACGGGGGGTGTCGGTCTGGCTGAAGGCCGACCTGGACCTGCTGTGGAACCGGGTCCGGCACAAGAACACCCGGCCGCTGTTGCGCACGCCCGACCCAAAGGGCACGCTGGCGCGGCTTCTGACGGACCGCGAACCGGTCTATGCGCTGGCGCAGGTGGTGGTCGAGGCACAGCCCGGCCTGTCGATCGAGGATATGGCGCAAAAGGTCGTCGCCGCGCTGCAAACGCAGCCCGGTGCCTTTGCGGCAAAGGGGGAATGATGCGCGAAACGGTGGCGGTGAACCTGGGCGAACGATCCTATGAGGTGCGCATCGGCACCGGGCTTCTGGCGCGTGCGGGCGCCGAAATCGCGCCGCTGCTGCGCCGCCCGCGCGTGGCGGTGGTGACCGACGAAACCGTGGGCGCGCTGCACCTTGAGGCCCTGCGCGCAGGCCTTGGCGATATCGGGATGGTCAGCCTCTCGCTGCCCGCAGGCGAGGCGACCAAGGGCTGGCCCGAATTTTCGCGCACCGTGGAATGGCTGCTGGAACAAAAGGTCGAACGCAAGGATATTGTCATCGCCTTCGGCGGCGGGGTGATCGGCGATCTGGTGGGGTTTGCGGCGGCCGTCCTGCGCCGCGGTGTGCGCTTCGTGCAGATCCCCACCACGCTGCTGGCGCAGGTCGACAGTTCGGTCGGCGGCAAGACCGGCATCAATTCACCCCACGGCAAGAACCTGATCGGCGCCTTCCACCAGCCAGGCCTGGTGCTGGCCGATATCGATCTTCTGGACAGCCTGCCGCGGCGGGATTTTCTGTCAGGCTATGGCGAGGTGGTGAAATACGGCCTTCTGGGGGACGCGGCCTTTTTTGACTGGCTGGAAGCGAATGGCCCGCGGCTTGCCGCAGGCGACAAGGCGGCGCGGCTGCATGCGGTCACGCGCTCGGTCCAGATGAAGGCCGGGATCGTGGAACGCGACGAGACGGAAGAGGGTGACCGCGCGCTGCTGAACCTGGGCCACACTTTCTGCCACGCGCTGGAATCGGCCACCGGCTACTCCGACCGGCTGCTGCATGGCGAAGGCGTTGCCATCGGCTGCGCGCTGGCTTTCGAATTGTCGCAGCGCATGGGCCTGTGTTCGCAGGAGGCCCCCAGCCGCGTGCGCGCGCATCTGGCGCAGATGGGCATGAAGGTCGACCTGGCCGATATCCCCGGCGATCTGCCCGATGCCGAGGCGCTGATCGCGCTGATGGCGCAGGACAAGAAGGTGCTGGACGGCAAGATGCGCTTCATCCTCGCCCACGGCATCGGCGCGGCGTTTGTGACCTCGGACGTGCCGCGCGATGTGCTGAAAACCCTGCTGACCGATGCGCTGGCGGGGCGGGGCTAAGGGGCTTTGCTCCTCTTGGCTGGCGCCAATTCACCCCAAGGTATTTGTGGCAAGATGAAACGAACGGCGCATTGGCGCTTTCATCTTGCAAAAAATACCTCGGGGGAGCTCGCGCAAGCGAGCGGGGGCAGAGCCCCTCAAGCCGATGTGACGTATCATAAGGAGGGGTAGGGCCGGAAATGCCGAAGGCAGTGCGGAGATATCTGCAAAGATTTTCGTAAGTTTTTGTTTTTCATAAACTTGACTGCAGCTTTTTGGGCATCTAGCATTCACATGTTTGTGATCAAGGAGATAAACGTGAAGCATTCTTCCGGATTGTTGATCCTAGCTGCATTGATGCTTGCCGGGTGTGAAGTGCCTAAAGATGCCCTGCCGATCGGTGGAAGCCGCGCGGACGGAACTGTGGTTCTTGGTTATACCCTGCATGAAATGGAAATTGCGCGGGTTGACTGGGTTGCCGCGCAGAAGAATGCGGACAAGCGGTGTCAGGCTTGGGGCTATCGTCGCGCGGATGCCTTCGAAGGAGAGGCCCGCAGCTACGCGGGTCCGAGTATTTTTCAGGTCTCCAAGACTTATCAGTGCGTGAACTGACGACAGTGTTAACTGAAACGCCCCCGAAAGGGGGCGTTTCCATGTTGGGTCACTCCCACTCAATCGTGCCTGGCGGCTTCGAGGTGATGTCGTAGGTCACGCGATTGATGCCCTTGACCTCGTTGATGATGCGGGTCGCGGTTTCGCCCAGGAAGTCGTGGGAGAAAGGATAGTAATCCGCTGTCATGCCATCGACCGAGGTGACCGCGCGCAGCGCGCAGGCATAGTCATAGGTGCGCCCGTCGCCCATCACGCCCACCGTCTTGACCGGCAGGATCGCGACGAAGGCTTGCCAGATGTCATCGTAAAGGCCGTGTTTACGGATCTGGTCGATATAGACCGCATCCGCCTTGCGCAGGATATCCAGCTTTTCGCGGGTAATCTCGCCGGGACAGCGGATGGCAAGGCCCGGGCCGGGAAAGGGGTGGCGGCCGATGAAGCTTTCGGGCAGGCCCAGTTCGCGGCCAAGTGCGCGGACTTCATCCTTGAACAGTTCGCGCAGCGGTTCCACCAGTTTCAGGCCCATCTTTTCCGGCAGGCCGCCGACGTTGTGGTGCGACTTGATCGTGACCGAGGGCCCGCCCGAGAAGCTGACCGATTCGATCACGTCGGGATACAGCGTGCCCTGGGCCAGGAATTCCGCACCCTCGATCTGGTTGGCGTATTTCTGGAACACGTCGATGAACAGGCGCCCGATGGTCTTGCGCTTGGTTTCCGGGTCGGAGACCCCGTCCAGTTCACCCAGGAACAATTCGCTTTCATCCGCATGGATCAGCGGGATGTTGTAATTGTCGCGGAACATGGTGACGACTTCGTCCGCCTCGCCCTGACGCAAGAGACCGTGGTCGACGAAAACGCAGGTCAGCTGATCGCCGATCGCCTCGTGGATCAGCACGGCGGCGACCGAACTGTCGACCCCGCCCGAGAGGCCGCAGATCACCCGCTTGTCACCGACCCGGGCGCGAATCCTGGCAATCGCGTCGTCGCGGTAGGAGGCCATCGTCCAGTCGCCGGTGAAGCCCGCGATGCGCAGGAAGTTTTCCAGCATCCGGCGGCCATTCGGGGTGTGATGCACCTCGGGGTGGAATTGCACCGCGTAGAAATGGCGTGCCTCATCCGCGATCATCGCATAAGGCGCGTTGGGCGAGGTGCCGATGACCTGGAAGCCGGGGGCAAGCTCGGTGACGCGGTCGCCATGGCTCATCCAGACTTCTTCGCGGCCCGTCTCGAACAGGCCCGCAAAGATGCCGTCGGTGCGGTGCCCTTCGGCCGGGGTGACAAAGGCGCGCCCGAATTCGGCATGATGGCCGGATTCGACGCGCCCACCCAGTTGCGTCATCATCACCTGCTGGCCATAGCAGATGCCGAAGACCGGCAGGCCCATATCGAACAGCGCCTGCGGCGCGCGGGGAGAACCATCCTCGGTCACCGAGGCGGGGCCGCCCGACAGGATCACGGCCCGCGGCGCAAGGTCGCGGATCGTCTGTTCCGTCACCTTCTGGAAGGGATGGATTTCGCAATAGACGTTCAATTCGCGCAGGCGCCGCGCAATCAGCTGCGTGACCTGGGAGCCGAAGTCGATGATGAGGAGGCGCTGGTGCTGTGTCATGTGCGCGGAATAGGCGGGAGCCGCGCGCAATGCAAGAGGCCGGGGGGCGCTGCCCCCCGGACCCCCCGGAGTATTTTACCCAAGAAGAAGGACCCGGGTCATTTTTCAGGCAAGAGGCCGCGGGGCGCGAAGCGCAGCACCAGAAGCAGGATCAGCCCCATGGTGAACAGCCGCATATGCGCCGCCGAATCGAGCAGGTGGGATTTCAGCGCGCCTTCGGCCATGCCCGAGGTGATGACGGACATCAGCACCGGGCCCCAGGCCTCGGCCTTGATCCAGAGGTACCAGATCAGCATGCCGCCCAGCACCGAGCCCCAGTTGTTGCCCGATCCGCCCACGATCACCATCACCCAGATCAGGAAGGTGTAGCGCAGCGGGTTGTAGCTGCCCGGCGTCATCTGGCCGTCGAGCGTGATCATCATCGCGCCCGCCAGCCCGCAGACGGCCGAGCCGATCACGAAGATCTGCAGGTGGCGGCGGGTGACATCCTTGCCCATGGCGGCGGCGGCGGTTTCATTGTCGCGGATCGCGCGCATCATCCGGCCCCAGGGCGATTTCAGCGCCATCTGCGCGGCCCAGATCAGTGCCAGCAGCACGATCAGGAACAGCCCGGTATAGAGCAGCTTGACCATGATCGTCGATCCGGTGACGGGATCGACGCCCAGGCCCGCCATGCGGCTGACGAAGGCGGGGTCGGCCTGAAGCTGCACCTCATAGGGGACGGGCCAGGGGCGGGGGATGCCGTTCACGTTCATCACACCGCGGGACAGCCATTCCTCATTGCGCAGGACGGCCACGATGATCTCGCCGATGCCCAGCGTGGCGATGGCCAGATAGTCCGAGCGCAGGCCCAGCGCGGTCTTGCCGATGATCCAGGCGGCACCGGCAGCGAACATGGCGCCAACGGGCCAGGCCAGCAGCACCGGCAGGCCCAGTCCGCCCAGATTGCCCTGGGCCGAGGGGTTGATGGCCTGGATCATCGCCACGGCGGGATCAAAGAGCGCGCGATAGGCGAAGAAGCCCGCGCCCAGAACCGCGATAATGGCCACCGCGCGCGGCCTGCCCCGCAGGCGGCGATTGACGGCGATGGCGGCGATGACGCTGGCCAGCGCCACCAGCGCGGCCAGTGCGATGCCCGGTCCGCCGCCGGAAAAGGCGCCAGGCGTGGACGGCATTGCGACCAGCACCGGGGCCAGGCCGCCCAGCGCCAGAAAGCCCACGATGCCGGTGTTGAACAGGCCCGCATAGCCCCATTGCATGTTGATGCCCAGCGCCAGCACGGCCGAGATCAGGCCCATGTTGACGATGCCCAGCGCGGTATTCCAGCCGCCCGTGGCGGCTTCGATCGCAATCAGCGCGGCCATGGCGGCAAACAGCAGTGGCGCGCGCAGGCGGCCACCCGTGGCGGCGTCGGGTTGACGAAGGCTCATACCGCTTTCCCCTTGAACAGGCCCGTCGGCTTGAACAGCAGCACGATGATCAGGATCGCAAAGCTGACGGCGAATTTGTATTCGGTGGACAGAAGCTGCAGCAACCCTTCGGGCTGCCAGGCGGGGATCAGATAGCCTGCCACCTTCTTCCAGGCATAGGTCACGCCCACCTCGGAAAAGGCGATCACGAAGCCGCCGGCGATGGCGCCTACCGGGCTGCCCAGTCCGCCCACCACGGCGGCGGCGAAGATCGGCAACAGCAGCTGGAAATAGTTGAAGGCCTTAAAGGATTTATCCAGCCCGTAAAGCGTGCCGGCCGTGGTGGCCAGCGCCGCCGCGATGATCCAGGTGACCGCGACCACCCGGTTCGGGTTGATCCCCGACAACAGCGCCAGATCCTCATTGTCGGAAAAGGCGCGCATCGACTTGCCGGTGCGGGTGCGCCCCAGGAACCGGAACAGCGCCCAGACCACCAGCGCCGCGGTGATCAGCGTGATCAGCTGCGAACTGCGCAGCGTCAGCGGTTCGGCCAGGCCCGTCGCCTCACGAAAGCCACGCGCCGAGATCACGAAGCGCGCGCCATCGGCAAACTGGATCTCATCCACCCCGATCACAAAGCGCGTCAGCCCGTTCATCACGAACATCACCCCGACCGACACCATCACCAGGATCACCGGCGCCGCCCGTACCCGGCGGTAATAGCCATAGACCACCCGGTCGGTCGCCAGCACCAGCCCCGCCGTCAGCGCGATCGCGAAAGGCAGTGCCAGAAGCGCCGTGGGCAAGGGGCCCAGCGTAAGGCCTGCCGCCTGCAGCGCCCAGGTCACCAGGATGGTCATCGCCGTGCCAAAGGCCATCGTGTCGCCATGGGCAAAGTTGGAAAACCGCAAGATGCCATAGATCAGCGTCACCCCCAGCGCCCCCAGCGCCAGCTGCGCGCCATAGGCGGCCGCGGGGACCACCACGAAATTCAAAAGTGCGACCAGCGCGTTCAGAATATCCATCTCAGCCCCCCAGGAAGGTGCGGCGGACCTCGGGGTCGGCCATCAGCGCGGCCCCGGTGTCGGTATAGCGGTTCGCGCCCTGCACCAGAACATAGCCCATGTCGGCGATTTCCAGCGCCTGCCGGGCGTTCTGTTCCACCATCAGGATGGAAATGCCGGTGCGCGCCACCTCGATGATGCGGTCGAACAGCTCATCCATCACGATGGGCGAAACACCGGCCGTCGGTTCATCCAGCATCAACAGCTTCGGCCGGGTCATCAGCGCGCGGCCCACCGCGACCTGCTGGCGCTGCCCGCCCGACAGCTCGCCCGCGTTCTGGCGGCGCTTTTCCTTCAGGATCGGGAACAGGTCATAGACCTGCCCCATCGTGTCGCGGAAATCGTCACGGCGCAGGAAGGCGCCCATTTCCAGGTTTTCCTCGACCGACATGGTAGGGAAGACATTGTTGACCTGCGGCACAAAGCCCATGCCCTTGGCCACGCGCGCCTGCGGGCTGAGCGTGGTGATATCCTCGCCATCCAGGATCACATGGCCGCCCCGCAGCTTCAGCATGCCGAAAACCGCCTTCATCGCGGTCGACTTGCCCGCGCCATTGGGCCCCACGATCACCGCGATCTGGCCCTTTTCGACCTTCAGCGTACAGCCATGCAGGATATCTGCCGCGCCATAGCCGCCGGTCATTCCCTCTGCCAGAAGAAAGCTCATGCAACACCCCCACGAAGCGCCGCAACCTGCTGCTTCTTCTTGGAAAAAATACTCATGGCGCAACCTGCGCCCAAATGCGCGCGGCCGGTCATGCGCCGATCCCCCCCCGGCCCGCCTCGTCGCCAAGGCCGGGCTGCGCGCCGTGGCTTTCGTGGCGCGCGGTTTCCAGCCCGATCTCGGCCTTGACCTTGTTCTTCAGGCCGGTGCCCAGATAGGCCTCGATCACCGCCTCGTTCTGCATGATGCTTTCGGCGGACCCTTCGGCCAGCACCTTGCCCTCGGCCATGACGATCACCGGGTCACACAGACGGCCGATGAAATCCATGTCATGCTCGATCACGCAGAAGGTATAGCCGCGCTCCTTGTTCAGCCGCACGATCGCATCGCCGATCGTGTTCAGCAGCGTCCGGTTCACGCCCGCGCCGACCTCATCCAGAAAGACGATCTTGGCCTCGACCATCATCGTCCGGCCCAGTTCCAGCAGCTTTTTCTGCCCGCCCGACAGGTTGCCGGCCTTTTCATCCTTCAGATGCGAAATCGTCAGGAAATCAAGAACCTCATCGGCTTTCTTCAGCAGGGCGGTCTCTTCCTGCGCGATCCTGCCGCGTGCGAACAGCGCGTTCCACAGCGTTTCCCCCGATTGCGCGCCCGGCACCATCATCAGGTTTTCCCGCACGCTCATCGTGGGAAATTCATGCGCGATCTGGAAGGTGCGCAGCAGGCCCTTGTGAAACAGCTCATGCGGGGCAAGGCCGGTGATTTCCTCGCCATCCATGATCACGCGTCCCGAGGTCGGCTTGTGCACCCCGGCGATCACGTTGAACAGCGTGGACTTGCCCGCGCCGTTGGGGCCGATCAACCCCGTGATCGAGCCGGTCGCAATCTCCAGCGACGCCCCGTCCACGGCGCGAAAGCCGCCGAAATGCTTGTGCAGGTTCTCAACCCGGATCATCTTCATCCCCTGACTTCATGATTTTCATGAAGAACGGCCTTTAGTGGCCTGTTATTTAATGGGAACAGCCCGGATTGATCCGGGCTGCCCAAGTCGTCTCTCCGCGCCTTAGCGGTAGCGGACGGTTTCGATCTTGCCGTCCTTGAACTCGATTTCGCGGAAGGTGCCGGCGCTTTCGCCCGAGCCGATCAGCTCGACCGCGGTGGCGCCGACATAATCGATCTCGGTGCCCGCCGCGATCAGTTCCAGCGCCTTGCCCAGTTCACCCGGCAGGATCGGTTCGCCCGGGGCGTTGGCCACATCCATGACCTTGTCCTTGTAGGCCGCGGCGTCGGTGGACCCGGCCGCGGCCATTGCCAGCATGATCAGGGCCGCGGCGTCATAGGCCTCGCTGGAATAGACGCCGGTGCCGTCAAAGCCTGCGGCGGTGGCCAGCTCCAGGAACTTGTCCTTGCCTTCGCCTTCCGACGACGGGATCTGACCGAACGACCCGGACAGCTCGGCGCCAAAGTTGGCTTCCAGCGCGCCGCCGACCATGCCGTCGGGGAAGACGAAGGTTTCGAACGCGCCCGAATCGAGCGCACCGCGCAGGATGCCCGAACCGCCCTGATCGACATAGCCCGCGATCACCAGCGCCTGACCCCCGGCCGATGCCAGCGCACCGACTTCGGCGGCGTAATCCGCCTTGCCGTCGTCATGGGCGGCGTTGATCGTGACCTTGCCGCCCGCGGCCTCAAACGCGGCCTGGAAGCTGTCGGCCAGACCCTTGCCATAGTCGTTGTTGGTATAGGTGACGGCGACT
This sequence comes from Pontitalea aquivivens, assembly GCF_046507575.1. Classification (NCBI taxonomy): domain Bacteria; kingdom Pseudomonadati; phylum Pseudomonadota; class Alphaproteobacteria; order Rhodobacterales; family Paracoccaceae; genus Pontitalea; species Pontitalea aquivivens. The sequence continues at coordinate 106,380 of NZ_JBKFEY010000007.1, forward strand.
TCCTTGATGCCGTGTTCCATGATGATTTCGGTCATCACCACGCCCTGACGCGCATCCGAGGGCGAGGTGCGGAAGAACAGGCCGTTGTCTTCCAGCGTGGACAGCGCCGGCGAGGTGGCCGAGGGCGAGATCATCACGATGCCATTGGGCATGGCGACGTTTTGCAGCGAGGCGGTGGTTTCGCCCGAGCACATGCCCCCCACGATACCCTTGACGCCATCGGCGGTGATCAGGCGTTCGGCGGCGGCGGTGGCGGCGGCGGCGTCGATGCAGGTGGTGTCACCGCGCACCGGAACCACGGCGGACCCGCCCATGAACTTGCCCGAATCCGTGACTTCCTTCATCGCCATCTCGGCGCCCGCGGCCATCGAGGGCGACATCGATTCCAGCGGGCCGGTGAAGCCCAGCAGAACGCCCAGCCTGACATCCTCGGCTTGCGCGGCGCCTGCGACCAGCGCGGTGGCGGCGGTGGCCAGAAGAAGCTTTTTCATTCGTTCACTCCCATATTGGATCGTTATCCTGACCACGCAAGTTAGTGTGGCCTTGCTGAAAAGAAAATCCCCCATGGCGCCGGTTTGGGCTGTCCAAAAGCCGCAGGTCGGGGGCATTTTGCGCATGACCTTAGGGAAGGGGATGTGCCCCGGCGCCCATCGCGCCGTCTGCCATCGCGTCATCGCCCCCCGGACCATCCGCCACCGCACCGCCCGAAGTGCCGCGTTCGCGGTAGGGGGTGGTGGCGTAATGCGCGCGGTAGCATTTGGAAAAATGCGAAGGGCTGGCAAAGCCGCAGGCCAGCGCCACGTTGATCACGCTCATTTCCGTCTGCATCAGCAGGTTGCGCGCCTTTTGCAGGCGCAATTCCATATAGTAACGCTTGGGGCTGCGGTTCAGATAGCGGCGGAACAGCCGTTCCAGCTGACGGGTGGACATGCCGACCTCATCGGCCAGGCGGGCGGGGCTGATCGGGTCCTCGATATTGCCTTCCATCCGGCCGATCACCTGGGCAAGCTTGGGGTGGCGCACGCCGATGCGGGTGGGGATCGACAGGCGCTGGCTGTCCTGATCGGTGCGGATCGAGGTATAGATCAGCTGATCGGCCACCGTATTGGCCAGCCCCTCGCCATGATCGCGCGCGATCAGTTTCAGCATCAGGTCGATCGAGGATATCCCGCCCGAGCTGCTCATCCGGTTGCCGTCGACGACAAAGACCGATTTGGTCAGGGTCAGATCCTGGAATTCCTCTTGAAAACTGTCCTGGTTTTCCCAGTGGATGGTGGCGCGCCTGCCTTCCAGCAGCCCCGCGCGGGCCAGCGCCCAGGCCCCGGTGCAAAGCCCCCCCAGCCCCGCGCCGCGCCGCGCCTCGCGCCGCAGCCAGTTCAGGATCGGGCGGGTCGTGGCCTCGGCCACGTCGACGCCGCCGCAGACCAGCACCGTATCGTCGCGGCCAACCTCGTCCAGGCCCATGTCCAGCCGCAGCACCGTACCGTTGGAACAGCGCGCCTCGCGCCCGTTTTCACCCGCCAGCCGCCAGTCGTACAACGCCCGCCCCGACACCCGGTTGGCCAGGCGCAGCGGCTCGATCGCGCCGGCGAAAGAGATCAGGGTGAAATTGTCCAGGAGCAAAAAGATGAAGCGGCGCGGTTTCGTGGCGGGGGCGCCGGCGGAACGGGCCGGGACAGAAGGGGCAGGGGCGGACGGCTTGTGCATAAGCGACCCTTTGCATGTCGTATCCCGCCAGCAAATCACGCGCGCCGCGCCCCCGCAAGATGGCTTGGCACGGCGCAAAGGGGTGCAGGCGGCGCGCGCAATTGGGGGTTTGTTCTCGGGGGCCCGGGCGGTATAAGCGGCGCAGTGGCATGTGACCCGGAGGCGAAGATGGGCAAGGGATGGACGAAATCGGACTGGCGCGCAAAACCGCGGGTGCAGATGCCGGATTATCCCGACCCGGCGGTGCTGCGCGCGGTTGAGGCGACGTTATCCAAGATGCCGCCACTGGTCTTTGCGGGCGAGGCGCGGCGGCTGAAATCCGATCTGGCCAAGGTCGCCGAAGGCCGGGCCTTCCTGTTGCAGGGGGGCGATTGCGCGGAAAGCTTTTCCGAATTCTCGGCCGACAACATCCGCGACACCTTCAAGGTGATCCTGCAGATGGCGGTGGTGCTGACCTGGGGCGCCAAACTGCCGGTGGTCAAGGTGGGCCGCATGGCCGGCCAGTTCGCCAAGCCCCGATCCGCCCCCACCGAGGTGATCGACGGCGTCGAATACCCCAGCTATCGCGGCGATATCATCAACGGTTTCGAACCCACGATGGCCGCGCGCCAGCCCGATCCGTCGCGGATGCTGCAGGCCTATACCCAGGCCGCGGCCAGCCTGAACCTGCTGCGCGCCTTTTCCACCGGGGGCTATGCCGATATCCACCGCGTGCAAAGCTGGATCGCGGGTTTCACCGAAGAGGATGAGGCCGAACGCTACCGTGAAATCGCCAACCGCATTGCCGATGCGATGGATTTCATGACCGCGGCGGGCGTCACCTCGACCACGGCGCATTCGCTGGCGACGGTGGATTTCTACACCAGCCACGAGGCGCTGTTGCTGGAATATGAAGAGGCTTTGTGCCGGATCGATTCGACCAGCGGCCTGCCGGTGGCGGGGTCCGGGCACATGATCTGGATCGGCGACCGTACCCGCCAGCCCGATGGCGCGCATGTGGAATTCTGCCGCGGCGTGCAAAACCCGATCGGGCTCAAATGCGGGCCCTCGACCACGGCTGAGGATCTGAAGGTGCTGATGGCCAGGCTGAACCCGGAAAACGAGCCCGGCCGGCTGACGCTGATCGCGCGCTTCGGGGCGGGCAAGGTGGGCGACAACCTGCCGCGGCTGATCCGCACCGTGCAGCAGGAAGGTGCCAATGTCGTCTGGACCTGCGACCCGATGCACGGCAACACGATCAAGGCAGCCTCGGGTTACAAGACGCGGCCCTTCGATTCGGTCCTGCGCGAGGTGCGCGAATTCTTTGCCATCCACAAGGCAGAAGGCACGATCCCGGGCGGCGTGCATTTCGAGATGACCGGCAAGGACGTGACCGAATGCACCGGCGGTGTGCGCGCCGTATCGGATGAGGATCTGTCGGATCGCTATCATACCGCCTGCGACCCGCGGCTGAATGCCTCGCAATCGCTGGAACTGGCCTTCCTGGTGGCCGAGGAACTGCAGGACCGCCGGCAGATGCAAAAGGCTGCCGCGCTCTGATCTCGGGTCAATGTCCGGCCAGGGAAAACCGCGCCATTGGCGCGGTTTTTTTGTTTTATGAAGGTGCCTTATGGGGTATTTTTAATCCTCTGCGCGAACCACGCGCAACAACGCGCGGCGCAGTTCGGGGGTCATGGCGGGATCTGGTATCTGCGGGGCGGGCGGTTCGGCAAGACCAGCGACCGGCGCGCAGGGCGCGCGATCCCGCGGGGCAGGCTCAAGCTGCGGGATTTCGCTTGACAGGGGCGTCATCTCGGCCCCGCTTATCGCAAAACGGCGCGGGCGGCGACCGATCTCGCCCTCGGCCACAAGACACCCCAGCGCGCGGGTGATATCGCCCAGATCGGATTTCAGCGGCAACAGCAGCAGCCGTGCCGCCAGCGGCGGCTTGCCGATGCCGGTTTCCGCGGCCAGCGAAAGTTCGGCCACCGCCGGGCCCTGGAAGACGGTTTCCAGCGCATCGGCCAGCCTTTGGCGCCCCGCGGGCACGAACAGCGCGCCCAATGGCATGCCGCGCACCTCCATCCCCATCAGGTCGGTCAGATGCGTCCCCGCCAGCCGGAACCGCGCCACCCCCGGCGCGACGCGTTCCAGGATGAAGGCATATTCCAGCGACCGTTCAATTCCGCGCGGGTTCACATCCGTCCGCGCGGGCACCAGCCGCCCGCGGCGCAGCGCCTCCCAATAGGCGCGCAGTTCCGCGACCGCGCGCCGTGCCGTGCCAGACCCTTGCCGCGTCATGGAGACCACCTTCCCCGAGGGATCATCCCGCCCAAACATGTTCTACCTGTTCCTTTTGACCGGCGCGCGCGGCCCCTGCGGATTATTGCCACGGGCCATCGAACCCGCGATCCCCCGGGCGATGACCGCGCTGGCGGTTGACCCCGGGGGGGAAATGCTTACTGAAGTATTAATACGCCATTTTTCCGCTGCAGGGAGAATTAAAGTCTTAAATGGTTAAGTATCCCGAAGCGTCCCGTATCGAAGCGTCCCATACCCAAGCCCCGCTGGCCACCGTGTCGATGACCGGCTTTGCCGCGTGTAACGGGTCGGGGGCAGGGCAGGACTGGGCCTGGGAAATCCGGTCGGTCAATGGCAAGGGGCTGGATCTGCGCCTGCGGCTGCCCGACGGGATCGAGGGGCTGGAACCCGCGGTCCGCGCGGCGGTGGCGCGGGTGGCGGCACGGGGCAATGTCACGCTGGGGCTGAAGCTGACCCGGGCCGAGGGGGCCGAGGCGCTGCGGATCAGCCCGGCGGGGCTGGCGGGCGCGCTGGCGGCGTTGGCGCAGGTCGAGGCCGCGGCGCGGGGGCAGGGGCTGGTGGTCCACCCCGCCAGTGCCGCGGACATTCTGGCGCTGCGCGGGGTGACCGAACAGGGCGGCACGGATCCGGGCGATACCGGCCCGCTGCTGGCGGCGCTTCTGGCCGGTCTGGACCTGCTGCTGGCCGATTTTGCCGCGATGCGCGCCGCCGAGGGACGCCAGATCGGCGCGGTGATCGCGGCCCAGATCGACCGCATCGCCGCCCTGACCGAAACGGCCGCCGAGGCCGCCGAGGCCCGCCGCCCCGAGCTGGCCGCCCAGCTGCAGGCGAACCTTGCCCGCGTGCTGGACGGTGCGCCGGGCGCCGATCCGGCGCGCGTGGCGCAGGAACTGGCGCTTCTGGCGGTCAAGGCCGATGTGGCCGAGGAACTGGACCGGCTGCGCGCCCATGTCACCGCCGCCCGCGCCCTGTTGCGCGATGCCGCGCCCGTGGGCCGCAAGCTCGACTTTCTGACCCAGGAATTCGTGCGCGAGGCGAATACGCTGTGTTCCAAATCGGGTTCCGCGCGGCTGACCGCGATCGGGCTTGACCTTAAACATGTGATCGACCAGATGCGCGAGCAGATCCAGAACGTGGAGTAAGCCGATGAATCGCCGGGGCCTTCTGATCATCCTGTCCTCGCCTTCGGGCGCGGGCAAATCGACGCTGGCCAAGCGCCTGATGGTCTGGGACCCGTCGCTGAAATTCTCGGTCTCGGCCACGACGCGGGCGCCGCGCGCGGGGGAACAGGACGGACGCGAATATTACTTCCGCAGCCGCGCCGATTTCGAAGCGATGGTCGAAGCCGGCGAGATGCTGGAACATGCCGAGGTCTTCGGCAATTTCTACGGCACGCCAAAGGCCCCGGTCGAGGCCGCGATGGCCGCGGGGCGCGATACGCTGTTCGACATCGACTGGCAGGGCGGCCAGCAGATCCGCAACTCGTCGCTGGGCAAGGATGTGGTGTCGGTCTTCATCCTGCCGCCCTCGATCGCGGAACTGGAAAGCCGCCTGCGGACCCGCGCGCAGGACAGCGCCGAGGTGATCGCGGGCCGGATGGCCAGGTCGCAGGCGGAAATCAGCCATTGGGCGGAATATGACTATGTCCTGGTCAACCGCGATCTGGATACCGCCGAGGCCCAGTTGAGAACTATCCTGATGGCTGAACGGATGCGCCGCGACCGCCAGCCGGGGCTGAACGATTTCGTGCGCGGCCTGAACAAGGAGTTTGAGGCACGATGATCTATGAACTGGACGGTGTGGCCCCGGTGCTGGGGCAGGGCGTCTGGGTCGCCCCCGATGCCAACCTGATCGGCAAGGTGGTGCTGGAGGATGAGGCCTCGGTCTGGTTCGGCGCCACCCTGCGCGGCGACAATGAGGAAATCCGCGTGGGCCGCGGCGCGAACATTCAGGAAAACGTCGTCTGCCACACCGACATGGGCTATCCGCTGGTGATCGGTGCGCATTGCACGATCGGGCACAAGGCGATGCTGCATGGCTGCATCATTGGCGAAGGGTCGCTGATCGGGATGGGGGCGACGGTGCTGAACGGCGCGAAGATCGGCCGGGGCTGCCTGATCGGCGCGGGCGCGCTGATCACCGAGGGCAAGGAAATCCCCGATTTCAGCCTGGTGATGGGGGCGCCCGGCAAGGTGGTACGGCAGCTGGACGAGGCGGCGGTGGCCCGGCTTCTGGCCTCGGCGCAGCATTACCGCGACAATGCGGCGCGCTATCGTGCGGGGCTGCGCGCCATCGGATAAGATCCGCCCGGCAAGGCCCTGTGACCCGCAGGGCAGATCAGGAAAGGCCAAAGCATGATCGATCCACAACATCCCCTGCTGCGCCCGCTGCCGATGCGGCTTTTGGTGGTAGCGGTGCCGCTGGCGGGCGCGGCCTATGCCTTTGCCACCGGCTGGGTCTTTCCCGGCGCGGGGCTGACGCTGCTGTCGGGCTGGGTGTTCCGGCGGCTGTTTCTGCCCTGATCAGGGGTCAGACCAGCGGCAGTTCGATCAGCGCGAAATCGATCCGCGGACATTGCGCGGCGATTTCGCGGCGCACAAGGTCGGCATTGGGCAAGGGCCGCGTCACCGCACGCAGCGCGCCACGATAGCCCAGACGGTCCAGTTCCACCGCCAGATCCAGGATGTCGAAACGATCCCCGATCAGCGGCGCCACCACAATATCGGGTTGAAGCCGCGCCAGAAGGGCGCCGTCAAGATCGGGGAACTTGATGATCGTCGCCACCGCGCCCGACACGCCCTGCATCGCAAGGGGCGGCACCTGGCTGGTTTCGACCACCAGGATGCACCGGCGGTCGTGCGAGAGGTTTTCATCCCGTTGGGCTGACGTTACGGCATGTAATTCTGGACGCCGGGTCATGCACCACCTTGAACAGACTGGACTGATACGGGACTTCTCTTGAAAACTGAATGCGTTACACCGTTTACACGTTTTAGTTTAACGATAGCGCCCAGCCGGCTCAAGGGCGAATCTGACGGGGACGATGGAAAGGGCCGGGTGGCCGGAACAGGGGGAATGATGGTGCACGAAGCGGTGACGGCGGTGTTGCATGAGATGCCGATGGCGGTGCTTCTGGTCGATGCCGGGGAACGGATCGCGCAGGCCAATGCCGCGGCCCAGGCGGCCTTTGGCGCGGGGCTGGCGGGGCGTGCCCTTGTCACGGTGCTGCGTCAGCCCGCGCTGGGGCGCGCGCTGGAGGCCGCCTTGCGCGAAGGCCGGCGCGACCGGGTCCGCGTCGTGACCGGCCACGCGCCCGAAACCGTGCTGCTGGTCAGCGTGGCGCCCGCGCCCGAAACCGTGCTGCCCGGCGGCGCGATCCTGGCCTTTGACGACATCACCGCGCTGGAAGAGGCCGAGGCGATGCGGCGCGACTTCGTGGCCAATGTCAGCCATGAATTGCGCACGCCGCTGACCGCGCTGATGGGTTTTGTGGAAACCTTGCGGGGCGCGGCCAGGGATGATCCGGCGGCGCGCGACCGCTTTCTGGCGATCATGGAACGCGAGGCCGGGCGGATGAACCGGCTGGTGGGGGATCTTCTGTCGCTGAGCCGGGTCGAGGCCGAAGAACGCCGCCGCCCGACCGCGCCGGTGGATATCGCGGGCGTGCTGCGCAACGTGATCCAAACCCTGCGTCCGCGCGCCGAGGCCGAGGGCGTGGCGCTGATCGCCGAGGCGCTGGACACCACCGCGCCCATGCTGCCGGGCCTCACACTGCCGGGCGATGCCGATCAACTGACCCAGCTGTTCGTAAACCTGGTCGAGAATGCGGTGAAATACGGCGGCAGTGGCGGCGAGGTGCGCATTGAAATCGAGGCGCTGCCGCACGAACCGGTTCTGCGCGGCCCGGCGCTGAAGATCGTGGTGATCGACCGCGGGGAAGGGATCGAGGCGTTGCACCTGCCGCGCCTGACCGAGCGGTTCTATCGGGTGGACACGCACCGGTCGCGCGCGCAGGGCGGCACCGGGCTGGGGCTGGCCATCGTCAAGCATATCGTGGCGCGCCACCGCGGCCGGCTGAAGATCGACAGTGAAAAGGGCAAGGGCAGCCGGTTCAGCGTGATCCTGCCGCTGTCCTGAACAGAGCGGGAAAAGGGGGGCTGTCTGCCCCCCTCTTGGCGCTTTGCGCCAATTCACCCCCCGAGGATATTTGCGCAAAGCCGAAAGCAAGGCCCGGAATTCGGGGATGGCGCCGGGGATGGACTTTGCCCCGCGCGGGGCGGCACAACGGGGGGATCAGACCGGCGAGTCGGAAGCCGGGGGCATAGCAGGACCGGGCAATGCGCCCGACAGGAGGGATCATGACGGTTCACGCCACAAGGCCCATCGCGGGGCAGCAGCCCGGCACCTCGGGGTTGCGCAAGAAGACGGCCGTGTTCATGCAGCCGGGGTATCTGGAGAATTTCGTGCAATCCATCTTTGACGCGATCGGGGGGGCTGCGGGCAAGACCTTTGTTCTGGGCGGTGATGGGCGGGCGTTTGGCGACCGGGCGGCGCAGGTGATCGTGAAGATGGCGGCGGCCAATGGCGCGGCGCGGGTGATCGTGGGGCAGGGCGCGTGGCTGTCGACCCCGGCGGCCTCGCATCTGATCCGCCAGCGCGGGGCCGATGGCGGGATCATCCTGTCGGCCAGCCACAATCCCGGCGGGATCGAGGGGGATTTCGGGGTGAAGTTCAACATTGCCAATGGTGGCCCCGCCCCCGAGGCGGTGACGGCGGCGATCTTTGCGCACAGCCAGGTGATCCGCGAATACCGCCTTCTGGACGCGCCCGACGTGAACCTGTCGGTGCCGGGCGAAAGCCATCTGGGGGCGATGACGGTCGAGGTGACGGACCCCGTTCTGGCCTATGCCGATCTGATGGAAAGCCTTTTCGACTTCAAGGCGTTGCGCGGGCTTTTTCACGCAGGGTTCACGATGCGCATGGACAGCATGTGCGCCATCACCGGGCCCTATGCGGTGGAGATTTTCGAAAACCGGCTGGGCGCGGCGAAAGGCACGGTGGTGCATGAAACCCCCCTGCCGGATTTCGGCGGGATGCATCCCGATCCGAACCCGACCTGGGCGCATGAGCTGATGGATGAGATGATGGGGCCAGAGGCCCCCGATTTCGGCGCGGCCTCGGACGGGGACGGGGATCGCAACATGATCCTGGGGCCGGGCTGTTATGTCAGCCCGTCGGATTCGCTGGCGGTTCTGGCGGCCAATGCGCATCTGGTGCCGGCCCATATGGGCGGGCTGAAGGGGGTGGCGCGATCCATGCCGACATCGGCGGCGGTGGACCGGGTGGCTGCCGCGCTGGGGATCGAATGCCATGAGACGCCCACCGGATGGAAGTTCTTTGGCAATCTGATGGATGCGGGCCGGGTATCGCTGTGTGGCGAGGAATCCTTTGGCACGGGTGCGGATCATGTGCGTGAGAAGGACGGGCTTTGGGCGGTGTTGATGTGGCTGAACATCATTGCCGCGCGCGGCCAGGGCGTGGCCGAGATTCTGGCCGATCACTGGGCGCGGTTCGGGCGCAACTATTATTCGCGCCACGATTATGAGGCCCTGCCGCTGGATGTGGCGCAGGCGATGATGACCGGTCTGCGCGACCGCCTGGCCGATCTGCCGGGCCAGTGGACCGAGGGGCTGCAGGTGACGGCGGCGGATGATTTTTCCTATACGGATCCGGTGGATGGATCGGTTTCGCCGGGGCAGGGGGTGCGGATTTTTCTGGACGGGGGCAGCCGCATCGTGCTGCGCCTGTCGGGCACCGGAACCGAGGGCGCGACGCTGCGGGTCTATCTGGAACGCTATGTGCCCGGCCCCGCGGGGCTGCATGAGGATCCGCAGGCGGCGCTGGCCCCGGTCATCCGCGCGGCAGAGGCGCTGGCCGGTATCCGTGCCCGCAGCGGACGTCCGGGGCCGGATGTGATCACCTGACCCGTGTGTTGACGGCGGTCAACGCACGGCGGGCCGGTTTGCGCTAGAAAGACCGTGGCCCGCCGGGTCGGTGGCGGGCGTTCACCGTCACAGAGAGGGATCATGTCAAAAAAATCCGAGGTCGCGGTCACGAAAGACGCCTCCGCGCCGGCGCAGCACACGCATTGGGACCCGTTCGCAGCCATGCGGCAGCAGTTCGACCGCATGATGCAGGATTTCGACTGGTCCGATTTCCGCTTTCCGCATCGGTCCGCTGCGGGCGAGGCGCCGCGCGGGTTGTTTGCCGGGGCCGCGCGACCGATGCCTGCGGTCGATCTGGTCGAGCGCGACGGCGCCTATGAGCTGCAGGCCGAATTGCCCGGCATGTCGCGCGAAAATATCGAGGTGAAACTGTCCGACGGGATGATGACGATCCGCGGCGAGAAAACCGCCGAGACGGTCAAGGACGACGAAAACATTCATCTGCGCGAACGCAGCTATGGCGTGTTCCAGCGGTCATTCCGTCTGCCTGCCGGGGTCGATGCCGACAAGGTCAGCGCCAGTTTCGACAGGGGGGTGCTGACGGTGATCCTGCCGAAAACCGTCGAATCGCGTCAGAAGGCGCGCAAGGTGGACATTGCAGGCAGCTAGCGACGGGCGCGCAGATCATCCAATGTGCGGCGCACCTCATCATCGCTGACCTGATCGAAATGATCGTAATGCGCGCCCACCGCCCAAAAGGGCGCGGGCGTGACAAGGCAGATCAGATCATCAACCTGCGCGGCCAGATCGGCCACCGTATCCGCGGGCGCGACCGGCACCGCCAGCGTGATCCGCGCGGCCCCTTGCGCCCGGACCGCCTGAATCGCGGCCCGGGTCGTAGCCCCGGTGGCGATGCCATCATCGACCAGGATCACATGGCGGCCCCTGGGGTCCGGCACCGCGCGGGGACCGATCCACAGGTCATGGCGGCGGCGCAGCTCGGCCCGTTCGGGCGCGGCCAGTTCCTCGATCCGCGCGGGGCCGATGTCGGACAGGCGCGCGACATCGCGGTTCACCACCAGCGTCTGCCCATCGGGCCCGGCAATCGCGGCCAGGGCAAGTTCACGCTGACCCGGCAGGCCAACCTTGCGTACCAGAATGACGTCCAGCGGCAGATCCAGTGCCCGGGCGACCTCGGCCGCGACCGGAACACCGCCACGCGGCAGCGCCAGGACCAGCGCGCCGGTCCCGTGCAAATGCGCCAAACGGCGGACCAGGGCCTGACCAGCGGCGGCGCGATCGGAAAAACGTTCATCCATGGGCGGGCTCCGGCGGCTGTGCACCATTGAATTTGTTAATCTTATAATCTGCGTTATGTAAAAATAGTCGATCCGAAGGTGCCATTATGGCAGCAGAACCGTGCTTCCGGTGGTCTGGCGTCCCTCCAGCGCCGCATGGGCCTTTGCGACATCGCTCAGATCAAACCGTTGCCCGATCTCGACCCGGATCTTGCCGGATGCGATCATGGCAAACAGATCGTCGGCGGCCTGTTGCAGCCAGCCCGGACGCGCCGTGTGATGGAACAAGGTCGGCCGTGTCAGGCGCAGCGACCCGCGCGCCAGATCGCCGATGCGGAAATCCTGCGCCGGGCCGGACGATTGGCCAAAACAGACCAGCGTTCCGAACCGCTCCAGCACGTCCAGCGAGCGCATCACCGTATCCGCGCCGACCGAATCATAGACCGCCGCGACGCCCGCGTCATCGGTCAGCCGCTGCACCTCGGCCACGAAATCGGCGCTGCGATAATCGATCACCGCGTCATAGCCATGCGCCGTGGCCAGCGCGCATTTCGCAGGCCCGCCCGCGGTTCCGATCGCGCGCGCGCCAAGCGCCCGCAGCCATTGGCCCGCGATCAGCCCGACACCCCCGGCGGCAGCATGGAAAAGCACGCGATCACCGGGCTTTACGGGATAGGAATGATGCAAAAGATAATGTGCCGTCAGGCCTTTCAGCATCACCGCCGCAGCCGTTTCATCACTGATCGCATCGGGCAGCACCACGGCCTGGGTCGCGGCCAGAACCCGGTGGCTGGCATAGGCACCGTTCGGGGTCGTATAGGCCACACGCGTGCCGGGCCGCAGGCGGACCCCCTCGCCCACCGCCTCGATCACGCCGGCCCCCTCGGACCCGGTGATCAGATCGCGCGCCACCGGCCAGGGATAGGCCCCGGTGCGGAAATAGACATCGATGAAGTTCAGCCCCACCGCCGTCTGCCGGATCAGGATTTCACCCGGACCGGGCGTAGGCAGGTCGATCGCAACGCGGCGAAAGGCATTGGCGGGGCCTGGTGTCTCGATGGTAATGGCATAGGGCATCCGGGTAACCTTGTGCAGGGGGCAGGAAGGCGTTGCAACGCCTTGAACGAAATACAATTTCATGGCCCGCCCCCTGCCCTGCGCGGAACAGATCGGCAGCCCTCGGGCCAAGGATGACAAGCCAGCCCGCGCCGGTCAAGCATTGCTGCGCTGGACGACGCGGCCCGTTCTGCGCTAAGGGGGCGCAAGCCCATCCCGCCCCCGTGACCCGCCCCCGTGACAGGAACCCGCCATGACCCGCGCCCCGATGACCTTTGACCGCCGCATCAAGATCGCGCCCTCGATCCTGTCGGCCGATTTCGCCAATTTCGGCGCCGAATGCCGGGCGATCGAGTCACAGGGCGCCGACTGGGTTCATGTCGACGTGATGGATGGCCATTTCGTTCCGAACATCACCTTCGGCCCCGCGACCTGCGCCGCGATCCGGCCGCATATCAAGGGCGTGATGGATGTGCATCTGATGATCGCCCCCGTCGACCCCTATATCGAGGCCTTCGCCAGGGCCGGCGCCGATGTGATCACCGCCCATGTCGAGGCCGGCCCCCATATCCACCGCACGTTGCAGGCGATCCGCGGGGCGGGTGCCAGGGCGGGGCTGGCGATCAACCCCGGCACCGGGCTGGATGGGGTGGAAAACCTGCTCGACATGCTGGATCTGGTCTGCGTGATGACCGTCAACCCCGGCTTCGGCGGGCAGAAATTCATCGAAAGCCAGGTCGACAAGGTGCGCCGCCTGCGCGCGCTGATCGGTGAACGCCCGATCCATATTGAAATCGACGGCGGCGTCACGCCCGAAACCGCGCCCCTGGTGGCGGCGGCGGGCGCGGATGTGCTGGTCGCCGGATCGGCGGTGTTCAAGGGCGGCTCGGTCAGCGATCCGGCCCCCTACGGCGCCAACATCCGCGCGATCCGCGCCGCGGCCGAGGCGGCACGCTGACCGAACAGGCCTTGCCCTGCGACAATCTGTCCGTCATATTCGCATCCGTGAATACCTGACGGGAGGACAGGGCATGACAATTTCCAGACGCACCATCCTGCGCGCGGGCACCGCCGGGCTGGCCGCGGGACTGTTCGCGCCGCTGATGCCGCGGCGCGGCTGGGCGGCGGCCACGCTGTCGCTGGGGGCGGCGCGCATCGATACGCTGTCCGACGGCCATCTGGTCCTGCCGATGAGCTTTGTCACCGATCACGAAGGCGCGGGCGCGGTGATGGCCGAACTTGGCATTTCGGGGGATGCGGTCGAACCGCCCTGCAACGTCACGCTGCTGCGCGATGGCACCAACACGGTGCTGTTCGACGTGGGTTCGGGCCATGATTTCATGCCCACCGCCGGCAAGCTTGCCGAGGCGATGGACGCGCTTGGCGTCACCGCCCAAGAGATCACCCATGTCGTCTTCACCCATGCCCATCCCGACCATCTTTGGGGGTTGCTGGATGAATTCGACGAGCCGATCTTTGCCGATGCCACCTTCATGATCGGCAAGGCGGAATGGGATTACTGGATGGACCCGGCCACCGTGGACACGATCGGCGCGGAACGGCAAAGCTTTGCCGTGGGCGCGCAGCGGCGCCTGGCGGCGCTGGAAGATCGCATCGTAACCTTCGGCGATGGCGAAGAAATCATCCCCGGCGTTGCGGCGCGTGCCACCTTTGGCCACACCCCGGGCCACATGGCCTATGAAATCCGCAACGGATCGGATGCCTGCATGGTGCTGGGCGACTGTATCGGCAATCACCATCTGGCCTTTGCGCGGCCCGACTGGATGTCCGGCTCGGACCAGGACCCGGACACGGGCATTGCCACCCGGGTCAAGCTGCTGGACCAGCTGGCCGCCGAACAGATGCGGATCGTAGGGTTTCACCTGCCGGACGGCGGGCTGGGCCGGGTTGAACGCGCGGGCGATGCCTATCGCTTCGTTGCCGAGGGGTCATGATGAAATATTCCATTCTTGCCAGCATGTTGCTGGCCGTTCCTGCGATGGCGTCCGAAGACATCCCGGATCAATATCCGCAATCGGTTCTGTATTCCAAACCCTATGAGGTGATCCCGGGCGTGTTTTCCGCGATCGGGGCCACCGCCCCGCCGACCTATGAAAACGCGGGCCATAACAACAACCTTTCCTTCATCGTGACGGGCGATGGCGTGGTGGTCGTGAATTCCGGCGCCTCCTACAAACTGGCCGAGGCGCTGCATGCCGAAATCCGCGCCGTGACCGACCAGCCGGTGAAGCTGGTGATCAATGAAAACGGCCAGGGCCATGCGATGCTGGGCAACAATTACTGGATCGCGCAGGGCGTGCCGGTGCTGGCGCATGTTGAGGCGGCGGCGGAATTCGCCCATGAAAACGGTACCGATCTGGCCGCGCTGAAAAATTACGCGCGTGAAAATGCCGAAGGCACCGATCCGATGGGCCCGACCGAAACCTTCACCGATCGCCACGTCGTCGAACTGGGCGATTTCACCATCGAGGTGCTGCACCTTGGCCCCGCCCACAGCCCCGGCGACACACAGGTCTGGCTGCCGAAACAGTCGATGATGATCGCCGGCGACATCGCCTTTCACGAACGCATGCCGCCGATCTTTGAGGGCACCTGCACCTCATGCTGGATCGACACCTGGGAAAACGCCTTTGCGCCACTGGCCCCGACCCATGTGATCCCCGGGCATGGCCACCCCACCAACCTGGCCCAGGTGACACGCTACACCCGCGACTATCTGGTCTATCTGCGCGAAAAGATCGGCCAGCACATCGACGAGGGCGGCGATCTGGCGGGCGCCTATTACGTCGACCAGACCCCCTATGCCCATCTTGACACGTTCGAGGAATTGGCCACCAGGAACGCCGGTGTCGTCTTTGCCGAGATGGAATTCGAATAGAGGAGCGTTCATGGCCGTCAGTCCCCCGGTATGCGATTTCGGATGGAAGGCGCCGGGCTTCACCCTGCCGGGCACCGACGGGCGCGACTGGTCACTGGATCAGATCGCAGGCCCGCGCGGCACGTTGATCATGTTCATCTGCAACCATTGCCCCTATGTGCAATCGGTGCTGGACCGGATCATCCGTGACGCGCGCGACCTGCGCCCCCTGGGCATCGGCGTGGCCGCGATCTGTTCCAACGACGCCGCCGCCTATCCCGAAGACAGCTTTGACCGGATGCTGGACCTGGCCCGCGACCGCGCCCTGCCCTTTCCCTATCTTCATGATGAAAACCAAGCGGTTGCAAAGTCTTACGGGGCGATCTGCACACCGGATTTCTTTGGCTTCAACGCCGGTCTTGCGCTGCAGTATCGCGGGCGGCTGGATGCTTCGGGCCGTCAGCCCGGCCCCCCTGATGCCCGCCGCGATCTGTATCAGGCGATGCGCCAGATCGCCGAAACCGGCCATGGCCCGGCAGATCAGATCCCCTCGATGGGCTGCTCGATCAAGTGGAAGGCGGCATGATCCGCGCCCCGGCCCCCAGGGTGGTTTTCGATCCGGACGGCCCCTGGTCGGCAGCGCCGCCCCACCGATGTCCCCCTTGTCGCGGGGCCCCCGAGCCCCTATCATATTCACAAGTTTAAATGTTTTGCGGTCCGCCGCCCGTCAGGAGAACCGGATGCTGAAACCCGAGGTCAAAGCCTTTTTCGACGAAGCCACCTTCACCGTCACCTTCGTGGTGAAGGATCCCGAAAGCACCGCCTGCGCCATCGTGGATTCGGTGCTGGATTTCGACTATGCCTCGGGCCGGACCGATACGAAATCGGCCGATGCGGTGATTGCCTGGGTGCGCGACCAGGGCCTGACGGTGGACTGGATCCTTGAAACCCATGTCCATGCCGACCACCTGTCCGCCGCGCCCTATATTCAACAACGCCTGGGCGGCAAGATCGGCATCGGCGACCGGATCAAGGTGGTGCAGGACACCTTCGGCAAGATCTTCAACGAAGGAACTGAATTCCAGCGCGACGGGTCACAGTTCGACAAACTGTTCCAGGAAGGCGACAGTTTCGGCATCGGCGCGCTGCAGGGCCATGTTCTGCATACGCCGGGCCACACGCCCGCCTGCCTGACCTATGTCATCGGGGATGCGGCCTTTGTCGGCGACACGCTGTTCATGCCCGATTTCGGCACCGCGCGGTGCGATTTCCCCGGCGGTTCGGCCGAGGCGCTGTATAGCTCGATCCAGAAGATCCTGGCCCTGCCCGATGACACCCGCATCTTCGTCGCCCATGACTACAAGGCGCCGGGGCGTGATGAATACGCCTGGGAAACCACCGTGGCCGAGGAAAAGGCCCGTAACATCCACATCGGCGGCGGCAGGACCAGGGAAGATTTCGTGCGCATGCGCACCGAACGCGATGCAACCCTTGCGATGCCCCGCTTGATCATCCCCTCGCTGCAGGTCAACATGCGCGCAGGTCAGATGCCGCCGCCCGAGGATGACGGCAAGACCTACCTCAAGGTGCCCGTCAACGGGCTGTGACAAACTGCCCAGGCAGGGAGAAAGACATGGATTTGCGGCAGATTACGCCGGAATTTGCGGTTGCGCCGCAGATCACCCCCGAAGACGTGCCGATGCTGGCGGCGCTGGGGTTTCGCACGATCATCAACAACCGCCCCGATGAGGAAATCGAGGATGCGCTGGACAGCGATGCCATGGCGGTCGCTGCCGAAACCGCGGGGCTGGCCTATCACCACCTGCCCTATTATCCCGGCCAGCTGACCCCCGATCTGGTCGGGGCCTTTGAAGCCGTGATGCAGGATGTCGAAGGCCCGGTTCTGGCCTATTGCCGGTCGGGAACGCGGTCCTCGCATCTGTGGGCCCTGATGCAGGCCGGGCGCATGGCCCTGCCGGACATCCTGCGCGCGGCACAGGCGGCGGGCTATGACCACACGGCGCTGGTGCCGCTGCTGGAAACGCGCGCGGCGAAACGTTGAAAACACCCAGCAAGCCCCCATGTTGAAACGCTATTTCCCGATCTTCACCTGGGGGCGCAGCTATTCCCGCACCATGCTGGAGGCCGATCTGGTCGCCGCCGTGATCGTCACGATCATGCTGATCCCGCAATCGCTGGCCTATGCGCTGCTGGCGGGGCTGCCGGCCGAGGTCGGCCTTTACGCCTCGATCGCGCCGCTGATCGCCTATACGCTTCTGGGCACCTCGCGCACGCTGGCGGTGGGGCCGGTCGCGGTGGCCAGCCTGATGACCGCCGCCGCCGTGGGCGAGATCGCCGCCCGCGGCACGCCCGAATATCTGGGCGCGGCGATCGCACTGGCCTTCCTGTCGGGGCTGATGCTGCTGGCAATGGGGGTTCTGCGGCTGGGCTTCATCTCGGCCTTTCTCAGCCATCCGGTGATTTCGGGCTTCATCACCGCTTCGGGCATCCTGATCGCCGCCAGCCAGATCAGGCACCTGACCGGGATCGGGGCAAACGGCAAGACCCTGCCCGAAATCGCTTCGGGCCTGATCGAAAACATCGCGACGCTGAACCTGCCAACGCTGCTGATCGGCACTGCGGTGGCGTCCTTTTTGTTTTGGTCGCGCAAGGGCTTGCAGCCGCTTCTTCTGGCACGCGGCCTGCGCCCGGGCCTGGCGCGGCTGGGCGCGCGCACCGCGCCGGTTCTGGCAGTGGCGGTGACGATCCTGCTCAGCTGGGGGCTTGGCCTGTCCGATTACGGCGTGCGCGTCGTGGGCCAGGTGCCCGCAGGCCTGCCCGCCCCGGCGCTGCCGCCGCTGGACCCCGGGCTCTGGGCCGATCTGGCAATGCCTGCGCTGCTGCTCAGCGTTGTGGGCTATGTGGAATCGATCTCGGTCGCGCAAACGCTGGCCGCCAAGCGGCGCCAGCGCATCGACCCGGATCAGGAACTGATCGCCCTTGGTGGCGCCAATATCGGCTCGGCCCTGTCAGGCGGCTTTCCGGTCACGGGGGGCTTCGCGCGTTCGGTCGTGAACTTCGATGCCGGGGCCCAGACGCCGGCAGCAGGCGCCTTCACCGCGATCGGCATGGCGCTGGCCACGCTGACGCTGACACCCGCGCTCTACCATCTGCCGCAGGCCACGCTGGCCGCGACGATCATAGTCGCCGTGCTGACGCTGGTGGATCTGCCCGCGATCCGGCGTACGCTGGCCTATTCGCGCGGGGATGGGCTGGCGATGCTGGCCACGATCCTGGTGACGCTGGGCGCGGGCGTCGAAAGCGGCATCGGCGCCGGTGTCATCCTGTCGGTCGCCATACATCTGTGGCGCACCTCACGCCCGCATTACGCGATCCTGGGCCAGGTGCCGGGAACCGAGCATTTTCGCAACATCCGCCGCCACCGCGTTGTTACCGTGCCCCAGGTGCTGTCGATCCGTGTCGATGAAAGCCTGTATTTCCCCAATGCGCGCTTTCTGGAAGACATGATCTATGACCGCGTCGCCGCCGACCCCGCGATCCGCCATGTCGTGCTGAACTGTCCGGCGGTCAACTTCATCGATGCCTCGGCCCTTGAGGCGCTTGAGGCGGTGAACCAGCATCTGAAAGATGCCGGCGTCACCCTGCATCTGTCCGAGGTGAAGGGCCCCGTGATGGACCGCCTGACACGGTCCGGCCTGATCCCCGATCTGACGGGCCGCATCTTCCTGACACAATGCGACGCGCTGGCCGCTCTTGCCCCCGAAATCACCCATCAGACCCTGACCACGGCGCGCCGGGACACCACACGCCAGCCGTCTGGCCGGCCAGGGAATTGAGTATTTCAGCCAAGAAGAAGAACAGGTTGCGGCTTCTTCTTGGCACAAATACTCATCTTCGCCGGGATCCGGCGCCACGCCTCCGACGGGCGTTGTCATATAATCGCCATTCCTTTCGGGCGAACGCGGCCCCTGACCTTGAAAAAGCCCGGGTTCCCCGCCAGAATTAAAGGATGGGTAATCCGATCGGGCTAGGCTGGGCCCGCGTCGGATGACAGGGGTGGTGATGATCGATTATCTGGAAAAACTGCTTTCAGCCCGGACCATTCAGGAAATTTGGTCTTTGCATTGCGACCGGATGGCCAAATTCGGGTTTGATCGGTTGCTTTACGGCTTTACCCGCTTTCGCACGTCACACAGCCTGGGCAATCTGGAAGACACGCTGATCCTGTCCAACCACGATCATGCCTATCTGGAAGGGTTCATTGGCGACGGATTGTACAATCACGCCCCCATGGTCAAATGGGCCGCGCAGAACGAAGGCGCCTGTTCCTGGAGCAGGGTCGAAGCGCAGATCCTGTCCAGCCAGCTGACCCAGACCGAACGCCGGGTGATCGAATTCAACCTGCGTTACGATGTCCGCGCGGGCTATTCGATTTCCTTTCCCGACGTCACGGTGCGCGCCAAGGGCGCGATCGGGCTTTGCGCCACCCGCGGAATTACCCAGGCCGAGGTGGACCGGATCTGGGATCGCCATGGCCGCGAAATCATGATATTCAACAATATCGCCCATATGCGCATCTGTTCGATGCCCTATGCCACCGCGCGCCGTGCCCTGACCCCGCGCCAGCGCGAGGTGCTGGAATGGGTGGCCGAGGGCAAGACCACGGCCGATATCGCCACAATCATGGGCCTGACCGCGGCCACGGTCGAAAAGCACCTGCGCCTGGCGCGTGAGGCGCTGGATGTCGATACCACGGCACAAGCGGTGCTGAAGGCCTCAATGCAGAATCAGATATTTCTGTCGTCCAACGGAACCACACTATCCCTGCGTCAGTGATCCTATTGTTGCCAAGCCATCACAAGAAAGTCGGGAATTCCCGACTTTCTTCGGCGCTTTATTGGTGATTTCTTAATACATGTTTCGTAAGTGGTGGTGTTTTTCAGGAACACTGGGCCCTTTGCGTTGCCCCAGCATTGTCGGGGCAAGCGAATGGTTCTGCCGGGAAACCGGATCTGGTCCTGTCAGTCGCATTTTCGGCTGGCAGGACCTTGTTTTTGGGGGCGTTCCGGTTCCGTCACCCATTCTGTTCGGGCGACGGCAGCGGCGTTCGGAATGCAAGGCGCCGCCCCGGGGGGCGGCGCTGCAGGTCCGCACAGGACCAGAAGCGATCAGGCGCCCTGAAGGGTTTTGGCCACTTCGGCGGCGAAATCCTCTTCCTTCTTCTCGATGCCTTCGCCCACGGCCATGCGCACATAGGCAACAACCTCGACGCCCGCATCCTTGGCGGCCTGGGCCACGGTGATGTCGGGATTCAGCACGAATTTCTGGTTCAGCAGCGTCACTTCTTCCAGGAACTTCTTCATCCGGCCCGGGATGATGTTGTTCTGGATCACCGCTTCGGGCTTCGGCTTGGCCGAGGCCGCGTTTTCTTCCAGCGCCTTCTGGGTCTGGACCTGCAGTTCGCGTTCCACGACGGTCGGGTCAAGCGACGCTTCCGACAGCGCCAGCGGCGAGGTCGCGGCGATGTGCATGGCGATCTGCTTGCCGATGCCGTTATCCGTGCCTTTCAGCGCAACCAGCACGCCGATGCGGCCAAGGCCATCCGCGGCAGCGGTGTGGATGTAGGACGCAACGGTGTCCCCTTCCACGGCGGCCATGCGGCGCAGCGTCATGTTTTCGCCGATCGTGGCGATCGCGTCGGTCAACGCGGTTTCCACCGCCTTGCCCGCCAGCGGCGCGGCCTTCAGGCCTTCCAGGTCGGAAACGCCCAGGGCCGCTTCGGTGATGCCACGGACCAGGCCCTGGAAATCGGCGTTTTTGCCGACAAAGTCGGTTTCCGAGTTCACCTCGACCGCGACGCCCTTGCCGCCGGCCACGGCCACGCCCACCAGGCCCTCGGCCGCAACGCGGTCCGCTTTCTTGGCAGCCTTCGCCAGGCCCTTGGTGCGCAGCCAGTCCACTGCGGCTTCCATGTCGCCATTGGTTTCGGTCAGTGCTTTCTTCGCGTCCATCATGCCTGCGCCGGTGGATTCGCGCAGTTCCTTCACCATCTGGGCGGTGATCGCCATGTCGGCTCTCCTCGAATTTGAAAGGGTTTCGGGCGGGGATAACCCCGCCCGGTGTCGTCTGGATGACGCAGGCTCAGGCCTCGGCGTCTTCCACGGCTTCCTCGGCCGGCGCTTCGGTCAGCGCGCCCAGGTCGACGCCGGCGGCGCCCATCTGTGCGGTCATGCCGTCCAGCGCGGCGCGCGACACCAGATCGCAGTAGAGCGAGATCGCGCGCGAGGCGTCATCGTTGCCCGGGATCACATAGTCCACACCCTTGGGCGAGCAGTTGGTGTCGACCACCGCCACGACCGGGATGCCCAGCTTGTTGGCTTCGTTGATCGCCAGGTCTTCCTTGTTCACGTCGATCACGAACAGCAGATCCGGCAGGCCGCCCATGTCGCGGATGCCGCCCAGGCTTGCCTGCAGCTTGGCCTGTTCGCGTTCCATGCCAAGACGCTCTTTCTTGGTCAGGCCTTCGGCGCCCGAGGCCATCGCCTCGTCGATCTGCTTCAGACGCGCGATCGACTGGGACACGGTCTTCCAGTTGGTCAGCGTGCCGCCCAGCCAGCGGTGGTTCATGTAGTACTGCGCCGATTTTTCGGCGGCTTCGGCCACGGCCTTCTGCGCCTGACGCTTGGTGCCGACGAACAGCACGCGCCCGCCCTTGGCCACGGTGTCGCGCACGACCTTCAGCGCCTGGTCCAGCATCGGGACGGTCTGGGTCAGGTCGACGATGTGGATGCCGTTGCGGTCGCCATAGATGTATTCGGCCATCCGCGGGTTCCAGCGCTGGGTCTGGTGACCGTAGTGAACGCCAGCTTCCAGCAGCTGACGCATGGAGAATTCGGGAAGCGCCATATCCATTTCCTTTCCGGTTTGCGCCTGAGCGGGGCTTTCAGGGCTTGCGCCCAACCGGTGGACCTGTCGGGGATGTCTCCCCCGCCAAGCCCGGCCCCGCCTGTGAAGTGGGCGCGCTTTAGCCCGCTTTGCCCCCCGGCGCAAGCCCCCCTTCACATGCGGCGCGTTCACATGCGTGCGCGGCGGTTCTGCCTGCGGGCCGATTTGCGGGCTTGCGCGGCGCGCGCGAAGCGGGCACCAAAAGCCCATGACCCCAAAGCCCATGACATCGCGGACACCGCAACCTGACATCCTGTGCATCGGATCGGCCCTGTGGGACATCATAGGCCGCGCGCCGGTGCCGATGCAATGCGGCGAGGATGTGGGTGGCCGGATCACCCGGCTGCCGGGTGGGGTTGCGCTGAACATCGCGATGACGCTGGCGCGCTTCGGGTTGCGCCCGGCCCTGCTGACCGCGATCGGCCATGATGCCGAGGGCGATGAACTGATCCGCGCCGCGGCAGGGCTGGGGATCGATTGCCGCCACGTCTGCCGCACCGCCGATCTGCCGACCGACCGCTACATGGCGATCGAGGGTACGAACGGCCTGATCGCCGCCGTGGCCGATGCCCATTCGCTGGAACAGGCCGGCGCGCGCATCCTGGCGCCTCTGTCCGATGGGCCGCTGGGCCGCGCAACGGCGCCCTGGACCGGCCAGGTGGCGCTGGATGGCAACCTGACCGGCCCGCTTCTGGCGCAGATTGCGCAATCACCGCTGTTCGGCGCGGCCGATCTGCGCATCGTGCCCGCCAGCCCCGGCAAGGTGGCGCGGCTTTTGCCGCTGCTGGCCCATCCCAACGCCACCCTGTACCTGAACCTGGCCGAGGCGCGGATCCTGGGCCAGCGCCCCTTCACCTCTGCGGCCGAGGCCGCGCAGGGCCTTCTGGCGCAGGGCGCCCGGCGTGTTCTGGTGACCGACGGGGCGCGCCTTGTGGCCGATGGCACCGCCCATGGGGATGCCGCGCCGGTGCTGACCCATGCCCCGCCCCCCGTTCCCGTGGCCCGCGTCACCGGCGCGGGCGATACATTCATGGCCGCCCATCTCGTGGCCGAACGCCAGGGCGCTGCCCGCGCCGAGGCCCTTGAACGCGCCGTTCACGCCGCAACCCGCCATGTATCCGGAGAGATCGCCTCATGACCCAGACCGCCCCCCGCGCCCACACGGCCCCGCTGACCTTCTCGCCCGAGGTGCGCACAGCCCTTGATGCCGGCGCCCCGGTCGTGGCGCTGGAATCCACCATCATCACCCACGGCATGCCCTATCCGCAAAACCTTGAAACCGCGCGCCGGGTCGAATCCGAACTGCGCGCCGCCGGTGCGGTACCGGCGACCATCGCGGTGATGGGCGGGCACATCCACATCGGCCTGACAGAGGCAGAGCTGGATCGCCTGGCCCGCGCCACGGATGTGATGAAACTGTCACGCGCCGATCTGGCGGCCTGCCTGGCGGCGGGTACCACGGGGGCGACGACGGTGGCCGCGACGATGATCTGCGCGCAACTGGCGGGGATCGCGGTCTTTGCCACCGGGGGCATCGGCGGCGTGCATCGCGGCGCGGACACCAGCTTCGACATCTCGGCCGATCTGCCGGAACTGGCGCAGACCGCGGTGACGGTGGTCGCCGCGGGCGCCAAGGCGATCCTGGATCTGCCCAAGACCCTTGAGGTGCTGGAAACCAATGGCGTGCCGGTCATCGCCTATGGCCAGAACGAATTTCCCGCCTTCTGGTCGCGCGACTCTGGCCTGCGTGCGCCGCTGCGCGCCGATACCCCCGCCGAAATCGCCGCCGCCCACCGCATGCGCGCGGCCCTTGGCCTGCCGGGCGGCCAGCTGGTCGCCAACCCGATCCCCCCCGAGGCCGAAATCCCGCGCGCCGAAATCACCCCGGTGATCGAAACCGCCCTGGCCGAGGCCGAAGCCCGGGGCATCGCCGCCAAGGCGGTCACCCCCTTCCTGCTGCAACGCATTTTTGAACTGACCGCCGGCCGCTCGCTTCAGGCCAATATCGCGCTGGTGCTGAACAATGCCCGCCTGGCCGCCGCCATCGCGCGGGACCTGGCCGGCGCACAGGCGCGCGCGCCAAAGCCAAAGCCCTGATCGGGGGCGGGAAATCCAGCCCCGCCCGGCCCCGCGGTCCGTTGCGGATCAGGCCCCCACCCCCTAGATTGACCGGGCCCCGACCCGCGGGCCCGTGCCGGAGTGCCGCCAGATGACCGAAGACGATCCCCACGCATCTGCCCCCCCGTCATCCGGCCACCGGCCGCGACGGCGCGGGCTGTTCCACGGGCTGCGCAGCTCCTTCCTGACCGGGCTGGTGGTGATCGCGCCGATCGGCCTGACGCTCTGGCTGATCTGGACGGTGACGGGGTGGATCGACGGCTGGGTCTTGCCGCTGATCCCCGAACGCTGGCAGCCCGGCCAATATATCGGCATCAACCTGCGCGGCATCGGTGTGATCATCTTCCTGATCTTCACCGTCTTTATCGGCTGGACGGCCAAGGGGCTGATCGGCCGCTCGCTGATCCGCTGGGGCGAAAGCATCGTCGACCGGATGCCGGTGGTGCGGTCGATCTACAACGGGCTCAAGCAGATCGCGGAAACGGTGCTCAGCCAGTCGGAATCGAAATTCGACCGCGCCTGCATCATCGACTATCCCCGTCCCGGACTGAAGGCGATCGCCTTCGTCTCCTCCACCGCCAAGGGTGAAATCGCGCGACAGGCCCCGGACGATGATCCGCTGATCTCGGTGTTCCTGCCGACCACGCCGAACCCGACCTCGGGTTTTCTGCTGTTCGTGCCCCGCTCGCAGGTCACCTATCTGGACATGAGCATCGAGGACGCCGCCAAGCTGATCATTTCGGCCGGTCTGGTCTACCCGACACCAAAGCCCCCCGCACCCGCGCCAAGGACCACCGCCCCGCGGCCCGGACCCCAAGGCTGACCCCAAGGCTGACCCCGGGCCCGGACCCCGGGCCTGCCCCCTGCCCCCTTCGGCTTTGCGAAAATATCCCGGGGGGTAAGGCGCGCCAGCGCCGAGGGGGGGCGCGCCCCCCCTGCCCCCCGGGGCCAAAAACCCGGCCAGCCCCGC